>CAZGYD010000001.1:0-31241 GCA_964530115.1 uncultured Rhodocyclaceae bacterium
CATGTAGTCGCCGGCGATCGCCAGGCCGTTCTGGAAGCCGGTGATGCCGCCGCCGGCGGTGTAGAAGTCGGCCGCGGTCTTGGTCTTGGCGGCGGCCCACTTGGTGATCCAGAGCGTCGCCGCGACGAAGATCGCGAACATGGCGATGGCCGTCCAGTTGGTGGCCTGCTTGGCAGTCTGGCCGGCGTCCGGGCCGGCGGCATAAACGATGCCGGCGATGAGCAGGGCGCCGGCAGAAGCGATGATGCGGTGGCTGGGGTTCATGTCAGTTGCGCGCCTCCCTGATGATTTCGGCATTGACGTCGTCGAACTCGCCATTGGCGCGACGCACGTAGATCCAGGTGATCACGATGGTGAAGACGATGACGCCGACGCCGATCGGGATGCCGATGCTGGTCGTGAAGCCGTCGCCGATCTTGCGCGCAAGGAACTCCTTGTCGTAGGCGACGAGCAGGATGAAGCCGTAGTAGGCGAGCGCACCGAGCAGGGTCATGATGATGGAATAGCGCGAGCGCCGGCTCACGAATTCCTGGTACTTCGGGTTGGCGCGAATCTTTGCGTAGAGGTCGGCTGCCATGTCTCTCCTCCGGGTTGCCGATGATCGAAAGCCGTCTGCCGGCCTGTGCCGGTTGGCGGCGCATCGTAGGGGGAGGGACTGACGCAGCTCTTACGTCGTCCTGACAATCGCCTTACGGAAGGTCAGGAAGCGAGGAAGCGCTTCGCCCAGGCAAGGAAGATCCAGAGCCAGAAGAGCACGAAGAAGGCGACGAAGGGGACGTGTTTGTCGATGATCGCCCGGGGCGTGATGAGGCGCGCGAGGCGGATCACCGGCCGGGTGACGATGGCGAACAGTTGGTAGATCGGGTTGGAATGGCGACGTGCGCCCGCGAGCAGGGCGACGGCGCCTTGACCGAGCAGCGAGAGCATGGCGACTTCCACCAGCGCGCGAAGGATGCCGATGATCAGCAGGTCCGGGTTGGTCATGGTATGTTTGGCCTGAGCGATTGGAAAGGCTGGACATGGATTTCGAGCATTGGCGACATTATGCCCGCGGTTGGCTGCTGCATTTCTTCGGCCGTGAAGAGGCCGCCTTCGATGAGTACGCGGCCGCCTACCGCCTGCGGCCCAACGACGTGCAGGCGGCCCGCCATCTGGCCTTCATCGCCGCGAAGAAAAAGCGCTACGAGGTCGCCGAGAAGTGGTTCATCGAGGCCGTGCGCCTCGCGCCGGAAGACGCCGATACCCAGTTCAACCTCGGCTTCGTCCGCGGGGAAATGGGCAAGCCGCGCGAAGCGATCGAGGCGTTCGTCGAAGCCGTGCGCCTGAAGCCCGCGCTCGACCGTGCGTGGTACGGCAAAGGCCTCGCTCATGCGCGCCTGGGCCAGCACGCCGAGGCGGCCGCGGCCTTCGACAAGGCGGTGGAGCTCCAGCCGATGAACGGCGAGGCCTTCTATCAGCTCGGCATGGCGCGCCATCACGCCAACGATCCCGAAGGCGTGAAGGACGTGGTCGAACGGCTGGTGCGCTTCGACCCCAAGCGCGCGCGCAAGCTCGTCCAGGATGCCGAACGTGCCGACCTCATGCACTTGATTCCTGAACTGCCGTTCTAGGGTCTGTTGTCAATCATCCGGCGGCTGGCGTTGCCGGCCGGAAGCGGATGGCCGCAAGGCGGAGGGCGCCGCCCATGGTCGCCCCCTGGGCAAGTCCGACAACGCCGCGGACGCCGTTTCCGGCCGCAACCCGCTGGGCCGGGGCGAATCGGGCGCGCTGCCACGTTGCGACTCCTGGCGAGATTGACATATCGCGGCGTCGCCGCGCCTCGCATCGCATCCCGATTCGCCACCGGCGCCACCGTCGCATGATCGAGAACAAACCCTGGCGCGTATTTCCACGCGCAGCCCGATCCCGGCTGGCGTGTTACCGAGGCTGAGTTTCGCGTCCTGCGATTCGGCCAGCGCCCGGACGATGGCAAGCCCCAGACCGCAGCCTTCCTCGCCCTTGGCGCCGGCGCCGCGGTAGAAACGCTCGAAGACCTTTTCCCGTTCGTCGTCCGGGATCCCGGGACCGTCGTCATCGACCTGGATCACGGCATCGCTGCCCTCCGCCCGGCAGCGCACGACGATCCTGCCGCCGCGGCGACCGTAGCGGATCGCATTGTCCACGACATTGGCGAGCATCTCGCGATAGGCGTGCTCCGAGCCGGCGACGTTAAGCGCGTCGATCTCGAACTCGATCTCCATGCCGCGCCGGAACGCCTGCGGCAGCCAGTCGTTTGCGGCCTCGCGGATCATGGCGGCGAAATCGAAGCTGCCCTCTGCGGAGACCATTCCCGGTCCGGTTCGCGACAGCGCCAGCAGTTGACCGACGAGACGGGCAAGCCTGCGCGCACCCGCAACGAGCGCCGACGAGGCCGCCGAGTCCGCGGACTCGAGCTGCGCGAGCAGGGCCGCGACCGGGGTACGCAACTGGTGCGCGGCGTCGGCGATGAAATGACGTTGCCCCTCGATCGCCTGTGCCAGGCGGCCGAACAACCGGTTGATCTCGGCGACGACCGGCTTCAGCTCGTCGGGCGCGGCTTCGGCGGCGAGCGGACGGAGATCCTCGTGCGACCGGCTACCGATTTCCGCGCGCAGGTCGGCGAGCGGTGCAAGCCCGCGCCCCACCGCGGCCCAGACCAGCACCATGGTCACGAGCAACAGCAGGACCTGAGGCGCGACCATGCCGAGCATGATCTCGCGCATCAATTGCTCGCGCTTGAGCGCCGTCGTCGCCAGGGTCAGCTGCCGCGCCGCGCCGCCCGCCTCGAAGACGATCGAGATGCCGCGCAGCCAGTAGCCCTGGTGATTGAGATCGAAATAGGCCGGGGCCTCCAGGGTGCCCCAGGGAAGCTCGTCGGCGAGGCGCGGATCGCCCGCCAGCACGCGGCCCTCGGCGTCCTGGAGCGTGAAAAAGACGCGGTCCTCGGGCAACGCGAGCAGCACCCGCTGAGCGGCGGCCGGCAGCTCACCGGAGACATTCGCGGGCTGCTCGCGCAGCTGCGTGACGTAGAGCGCCACGGCGTCGGCGAGCCCTTGGTCGAGCGATTCGTGGGACACCCTCTGGACGATCAGAAGGACGGCAACGACGTTGATCCCGAGCGCGAACAAGGCAAAGGGCAGCAGCAGCGCGAGCAGACGGCCGCGCAGGCTGGAAATCCCCACCAGATCAGCCATCCCGGGTACCCGTCTCGAGGTAATAGCCGAGGCCGCGGATGGTGCGTAGATTAAGGCCGGTCTCGGCGATGCATTTGCGGAAGCGCGACATGATTTGGTCGATGGCGTTGATGCTGACATCCTCGCCGGCGCCATAGAGCGCGGCGGCGATCTCCTCGCGGGCGTGGACGCGGTCGGGCGCGGCGGCGAACAGTACCATCAGCACCCATTCGCGTGCATTGAGATCGAAAGGCCGGTCATCGACCCAGGCGCGCCTGCCTTCCATGTCGAGCGCGAGGCGGCCGAGCACGATGCGCCCGCCGGCGCGGCGGCGGCGGATCACCGCGCGCACGCGGGCGAGGAATTCCTCCCTCGCAGCGGGCTTGACGAGGAAGTCGTCGGCGCCGATGTCCAGCAGCCGGATGCGCTCCTCCACACCATCGCGCGCCGAGAGCACGAGCACGGGCGTATCGCGCCGTCGCGCCGCGAGATGCTCGATTACGGCGCTGCCATCGAGGTCCGGCAGGCCGAGATCGAGGATCACCGCGGCGAACTCGCCCTGATCGAGCGCACGGCAGGCTTCGGCGACGGTGCCGGCGAGCGTGACGGCATAGCCGTCGTTGGCGAGCGCGCAGGCGAGGCCGTCGGCCAGCGGTACGTCGTCCTCGATCAGCAGCAGATCCATCACCGTCGGTGCCAGAAAAAAAGCCCGCCTTGCGGCGGGCTTGGGAATGGGAGTCTCCTCCTCCCTCTGATTGTCAGGTC
This sequence comes from uncultured Rhodocyclaceae bacterium, assembly GCA_964530115.1. GTDB lineage: Bacteria > Pseudomonadota > Gammaproteobacteria > Burkholderiales > Rhodocyclaceae > Fen-999. Next base: position 3,957 of record CAZGYD010000001.1, read on the forward strand.
ATCAGGCGGCACGCGTGTCGATGTCGCCCTCCAGGTTCGGGTAGCGGACGTGGTCCACCAGCTCCTGGATTTCCTTCGACGGCGCCGGCGAGATCAGCGAGCCGACGATCACGCCGATGATGCCGGCCGGGATGCCGAAGATACCGGCAGCGATCGGGTTGATGTCCCACCACTTCGGCGCATTGATGCCGAAGAACGGATAGGTCATGTACATGTAGTACATGCAGACCCCCAGGCCGGCGAGCATGCCGATGACCGCGCCGAGCTTGTTCGCGCGCTTCCAGAAGACACCGAGCACCAGCGCCGGGAAGAAGCCGGAAGCCGCGAGCGAGAAGGCCGCACCGACCAGGAACAGGATGTCGCCCGGCTTCAGGCTGGTGACGTAGGCGGCGATGAGCGCCACGACCAGCAGCAGGCCCTTGGACACGACCAGACGGCGGGTCGTCGGGGCGTTCGGGTCGATCATCTTGTAATAGACGTCGTGCGAGAGCGCGTTGGCGATCGTCAGCAGCAGACCGTCGGCGGTGGACAGCGCCGCGGCCAGACCGCCCGCGGCGACGAGGCCCGAGATCACGTAGGGCAGGCCTGCGATCTCCGGCGTCGCCAGCACGACGAGGTCGTTGCCGATGACGATTTCCGCGAGCTGGACGATACCGTCCTTGTTCACGTCGGCGATGTTCATCAGCGTCTTGTCCACCGCCGCCCAGTTCGAGACCCAGGCCGGCAACTGCGCGAACGACGAGCCGACCAGGTTGCCATAGATCTCGTACTTGACGAGGATGGCCAGCGCCGGCGCCGTGAAGTAGAGCAGGAAGATGAAGAACAGCGACCAGAACACCGAGACGCGCGCCTCCTTGACCGACGGGGTCGTGTAGTAGCGCATCAGGATGTGCGGCAGCGCCGCGGTACCCACCATCAGACAGAAGATCAGCGCGAGGAAGTTCTTCTTGGCGATGGTGCGGTTCTTTTCCTTCTCCTCTTCGGTCTTGCCTGCGGCGGGGAAGGGCTCGGCGTGCGCCTTGACCGCGGCGGCGCGGGCACCGACGCCCTTCTCCTTGGTCCAAGCCTCCTTGGCCTTGGCCGGGTCGGCAGGGAAGTCCTTGATCGCCTTCTCGGCGGCCTCGATGGCCTTGGCGTCGGGCGCCTCGGCGGCCTTGAGTTCGGCGAGCCTGTCTTCGAGCTTCTTCTTCTCCTCGGCGAGATAGGCCGCGCCGCCCGCCTCGAGGGCCTTCAGTTTCGCGTCGGCGGCCGCGGCGCGCTCGCGGAAGATCGCACGCACGGACTCCTCGGCGGCGCCCTTGGGCGTCTCCTTGTTGTTGAACTCCTTCTCGAGCGCCGTCACCTTCGGCAGCGCCGAGGTGTAGGCGGCGATCTGCGGGAGCGGGTTGCCGGTGTGCTTCACCGAGAGCCAGACCACGGGGATCATGTAGGCGACGATCAGGATGATGTACTGGGCCACCTGCGTCCAGGTCACCGCCTTCATGCCGCCGAGGAAGGAGCAGACCAGGATGCCGGCGAGGCCGACGAAGACCCCGATGCCGAACTCGAGTCCCGTGAACCGGCTGGTGATCAGACCGACGCCGTAGATCTGCGCGACGACATAGACGAACGAGCAGATGATCGCGGCGAGCGCGCCGATCAGGCGCGGCAGGTTGCCGCCGTAGCGGGCGCCGAGAAAGTCCGGGATCGTGAACTGACCGAACTTGCGCAGGTAGGGCGCGAGGAAGAGCGCCACCAGGCAGTAGCCGCCGGTCCAGCCCATGACGAAGGCCAGCCCGTCATAGCCGGACGCATAGAGCGTGCCGGCCATGCCGATGAAGGAGGCCGCGCTCATCCAGTCGGCGCCGGTGGCCATGCCGTTGAAGAACGCGGGTACGCGCCGGCCGGCCACGTAGTACTCCGAAACCTCGGCGGTCTTCGACATGAAACCGATGCCGGCATAAAGCAGGATCGTGGCGAACAGGAAGACATAACCGAGCGCCTTGTTCGGCACGCCGAGCATCTCGAGGATGCCGACGAAGATGACGAACAGGACGAAGCCGCCCGTGTAGAAGCTGTAATACTTCTTCAGCGCGGCGGTGAATTGTGCTTGCGTCTGTGCCATTTATTGCTCCTCCCCTTCGTGGACGCCGTATTCCTGATCCAGCCTGTTCATGTAGCGGGCGTAGAACCAGATGATCAGGACATAGACGATCAATGCGCCCTGGGCGCCCATGTAGAAGCCCAGCGGGCCGATGAAGGTGATTTCGTTGAGTTCGCGCGCGAACCATCCGGCAACGAAGGTCACGACGAACCAGATCGCGAGCAGGATGGCAGTGATGCGCAGATTCTTCTGCCAGTACTCGACGTGCTTCTGCGTCAATTGCATGAGGGTCTCCTCCTTTGGATATATCCATCCGGGCCACTGCCGGCTGTGCGTGCGGATTTCCCCATACCAAACTGACGCTATCCTTACAGCGCCATGCTGCGCCGCAACGGGGAGGCCTCGGGCGGTGCTATGATCGATGACGGAAAAGCAAATCCCGCACTGCCGAATCTGAACCGGGGGCTGGCGATGGACGAGCCGCATGTCTGGCACGCGATGGACGCGGACGCGGTCGCCGCGCACTGGCGCGTCTCGACGGCCGACGGTCTCGATGACGCGGAAGTCGAAATCCGCCGGCGCACCTGGGGCCCCAACCGCCTGAGCGCCAGGGCCGGGCGCGGCCCGCTCGCCCGTTTTCTCTCGCAGCTCGCCCAGCCGCTGATCCTCGTGCTCGTCGCCGCGGGCGTCATCACCTCGCTGCTCGGCGAATGGGTCGATGCCGGCGTGATCTTCGGCGTCGTGCTGATCAACGCCATCGTCGGCTTCATCCAGGAGGGCAAGGCGGAATCCGCGCTCGCCGCGCTGGCGAAGGCCGTCGCCGCCGGGGCGACGGTCCTGCGCTCGGGCGAGCGCAGGCGCATCGACGCCGCCGAGCTCGTGCCCGGCGACATCGTGCTCCTCGCCGCCGGCGACAAGGTGCCGGCCGACCTGCGTCTCGCCGCCTGCCGGGAGCTGCGCACCGCCGAGGCGGCCCTGACCGGCGAATCGACGCCGGTCGACAAGTCGCCGGCGACTCTGCCGGAGGCGACGGCGCTCGCCGACCGGCACGACATGGCCTACGCGGGCACGCTTGTGGTCGGCGGCCAGGGGCGGGGCATCGTCGTGGCTACGGGCGACGCGACGGAGACCGGGCGCATCTCCCGGCTGATCGCCGAGGCGCCGGACCTGACGACGCCGCTCACGCGCAAGATGGCGGCATTCGCCCGCCATCTGCTGGTCGCCATCCTGCTCCTCGCGGCGCTGACCTTCGTCGTCGGCCTGTGGCGCGGCGAATCGGCCTTCGACATGTTCATGGCCGCGGTGGCGCTGGCCGTCGGCGCCATTCCCGAAGGATTGCCGGCGGCGATGACCATCACACTGGCGATCGGCGTCGCGCGCATGGCCGAACGCCGGGCCATCATCCGCAAACTGCCCGCCGTCGAGACCCTCGGCAGCACCACGGTTATCTGCTCGGACAAGACCGGGACGCTCACCGAGAATGCCATGACCGTGCGCGAAATCCACGCGGGCGGCGCCTGGTACGAGGTCACCGGCCACGGCTATGCCCCCGCCGGCACGATCGAAGCTGGCGGGCGGCCGGCCGAGATCGCCGGTGCCCTGCGCGAGACGCTGCTTGCCGGCGCCTTGTGCAACGACGCCCGTCTCGTCCGCGACGCGCAACATCACTTCGCGATCGCCGGCGATCCGACCGAGGGCGCGCTGATCGTCGTGGCGCGCAAGGGCGGCCTCGACACCGATACGCTCGCCAAGGTCTTCCCGCGCCTCGACGAGCTGCCCTTCGACTCGGGTCGCCAGTTCATGGCGACGCTGCACGAGATCGAAGGCGCGCGTATCGCCTATTTCAAGGGCGCGCTCGAACGGCTCCTGCCGGCGTGCGCGGCGATGCTCGACCGCCATGGCGCCGAAGTACCGCTCGAATCGGCGGCGGTCGAGGCCACCGCGCTACGCATGGCCGAAGACGGCCTGCGCGTGCTGGCGCTCGCGCGTTCCGAAGTTTCGCCAGACGAAGAAATCGAGCCGCTCATCGCCTCCCGCCGGCTGGTCTTTCTCGGCCTCGTGGGCATGATCGACCCGCCGCGACCGCGCGCCATCACCGCCGTGCGCGCCTGCCAGGCCGCCGGCATCCGGGTCAAGATGATCACCGGCGACCATCCGGGTACGGCCGTCGCTATCGCCCGCCAGCTCGGCATCGTCCGCGATGGCGGCGCCGCCCTCACCGGCCGCGAGCTGGCCGCGCTCGACGACGAAGCCCTGCGCGACGCCGCGGCGGCGACCGATGTCTTCGCCCGCGTCGAACCGGAGCAGAAGCTGAGGCTGGTGACCGCCCTCAAGGCCCGCGGCGAAGTCGTCGCCATGACCGGCGACGGCGTCAATGACGCGCCGGCACTCAAGCAGGCCGACATCGGCATCGCCATGGGCATGAGCGGCACCGAAGTGGCCAAGGAGGCCGCGGCGATGGTGCTCACCGACGACAACTTTGCCTCGATCGAGGCCGCCGTCGAGGAAGGCCGCGGCATCTACGACAACCTGGTCAAGTTCATCACCTGGACGATCCCGACCAACGCCGGCGAGGGCCTGGTGATCCTCGCCGCCGTCCTCGCCGGCACGGCGCTGCCGATCACACCGTTGCAGATCCTCTGGATCAACATGACCACGGCCATCCTCCTCGGCCTGACGCTCGCCTTCGAGCCCGCGGAGCCGGGCGTGATGCGCCGGCCGCCGCGGCCGCCGGCCGCGCCCGTCCTCGACCGCATGCTGGTGCGGCGCATCCTGATCGTAGCCGTGCTGATGCTCGCGGGCGCCTTCGGCCTGTTCGAGCTGGCGCTGGCGCGCGGCCACACCACTGCCGAAGCGCGAGCGATCGCCGCCAACGTCTTCGTGATGGTCGAGACCTTCTACCTGTTCAACTGCCGTTCGCTGGAGCGCCCCTTCTGGAGGGCAGGCAGAAACGTCTGGACCTGGCCCGGGGTGGCCGGCATGGTGGCCTTGCAGCTCGCCTTCACCTACGTGCCGGCCATGAACGCCGTGTTCCAGACGGCACCGATCGGCCCGGCCGACTGGCTGATGATCCTGGCGTTTTCCGCGGCTTGCCTGTTGATCGTCGAGCTCGACAAGCGCCGTCCGCGCGCGGGCCGCTGAGGTGCCCCGAAACTCAGCCGTGGTAACACGCCAGCCACGGCCTCAGTCCGCGCCGGGCCTCGCGCCGGAACGGGGAAAGACGACGACGACGCGGCTTCCGGGCCCGTCGCTTCGGCCGAGAAAGGAGATCGGGGCCCGGTGCAGTTCGGCGATCTCGCGGCAGATGGCCAGGCCGAGGCCGCTGCCGTCGGCCTCGGTGCCGAGCACGCGATAGAAGCGTTCGAAGATCCGCTCGCGGTCTTCCGGGGCGACGCCGATGCCATTGTCCTCGACTTCGAGCAGAGCCTGCTCGCCCGCGAGGACGCGCACGGTGACCCGGCCGCCGGCCGGCGTGTATTTGATCGCGTTGTCGATCAGGTTGTTGAGCAGCTCGCGCAAGAGCAGCGGCACGCCATCGACCATCAATGGCTCGCCGCAGGGCTCGAAGCCGAGATCAATGTCTTTCGCCCGGGCACGCTCGACCCACTCGAAGGCGACGTCGCGCGCCAGCCGCTCGAGGTCGACGGCCTCGAAGCGGTGCAGCTTGTCGTGGCTCGCCTCGGCGCGCGCCAGCGTCAGCAGCTGGGTGATCAGGTGGCCGGCGCGTTCGGCCGCCTGGGCGATCTGCTCGACCGAACGGCGCAGCTGGGCGGGATCGGTCTCGCGCATCGCCAGTTCGGCCTGCATGCGCAGCCCCGTGACCGGCGTCTTCATCTGATGGGCGGCATCGGCGATGAAACGCTGCTGCGCCTGGAGGTTTTCCTCGAGCCGCGCCATCAGCTCGTTGAACGAGCGGACCATCGGCTGGAGTTCTTCCGGCACGCGCTGGATGCCGATCGGCGACAGGTCGCCGGGCCGGCGCTCGGCCATGCGCTCCCGCAGCCGCGTCAGCGGCCGCAGCCCGCGCGAGAGGCCGAGCCAGACCAGCACCACGGCAAGCGGAATGATCGCGAACTGCGGCAGCAGCACGCCGGCGATGATGCGCGAGGCGAGCGCCTCGCGCTTGCGCCGCGTCTCGGCGACCTGGATGACCACCCAGCGGCTGCCGGCCTCGACCTCTTCGACCTTGTAGGCGACGCGGAGCGGCTCGCCGGAAAGGCGCTCGTCGCGGTAACGAACCTCGCCGAGCACCGGCTCGTTGTCGCCCGAGGGCGCGGGCAGGTCGGGATCGCCGGCAAGCAGCTCGCCGCGCGGGCCGCGCACCTGGTAGTAGATGTCGTCGCGCTCGTCGGCATGCAGGATCGCCTTGGCCTGTGCCGGGAAGACGATGCTGACCTTGTCACCCTCGACCTTCAGCAGGCGCGAGAGCGCACCGACGTTCTCGGCCAGCGCCTGGTCGTAAGGCTCGTTGGCGATGTTGTTGGCGACGTGATGGGTGGCGGCGATGCTGATCGGCCAGAGCAGCAGGAGCGGCGCCAGCATCCAGTCGAGGATCTCCCCGAAGAGGGAGTTGGGGACGCTCGATCCGCCAAAAACCGGCGGCCGTTCAGGCCGCCGCGTCCGCGTCACCCGCCCGCTCCAGGCAGTAGCCCAAGCCACGCACGGTGGAGATGCGCACGCCGGCCGATTCCAGTTTCTTGCGCAGCCGATGCACATACACCTCGATCGCGTTGGTGCTCACCTCCTCACCCCAGCCGCAGAGGTGATCGACGAGCTGCTCCTTGCCGACCAGCCGGCCCACACGCAGCAAGAGCACCTCGAGCACGCCCATTTCGCGCGCGGAGAGATCGATGAGCTGGCCATTGACCTTGACGATGCGCTCGGTCTGGTCATAGCAGAGCGCACCGAGCTCGATGCGCGTCGCCTGGCCGGTGCCGCGCCGGGTCAGCGCGCGCACGCGCGCCTCCAGCTCAGGCAGCGCGAAGGGCTTGGTCAGGTAATCGTCGGCGCCGGCATCGAGCCCGCGCACGCGGTCCTCGATGCCGTCCTGGGCCGTGAGGATGAGTACCGGCACCGTGCATTTGCGCGCCCGCAGCCGGCGCAGCACCTCGATGCCCGGGAGCCGCGGCAGGCCGAGATCGAGGATCAGGAGATCGTACGCCTGCGGCAGCAGGGCCGTATCGGCGTCGAGACCGTTGTCGACGTGATCGACCGCATAGCCCGCCTTGCGCAGCGCCCGGATCAGGCCATCGGCGATGATCGAATCGTCTTCGGCAAGGAGAATCCTCATATGGCGATCAATTCTACTTGTAAGTCCGCCGTAAGCGACGGCCCGTAGATTGAAAGCGCTGTTCTCCTTTTTCGGCACGGGGGGCCGCACGACGCAGTCCCCCGCCGCTTTCTTAGCCTGCCGCAAGCCGGGCGGTCACACCGGCCCAAAACAGCTCCGCCTTCTTTCGGCCGACATTCGCGCCGATCAGCTCGCGCACCCCTTCGAGCAGCCGCATCAGCGCGGCTGGCTCCCGGCAGCTCTCGATGCGGCCGCCGAGCTCATCGAAGGCCGGCCCGAGCGTCTCGACGATGAAACGCGACGCGAAGCGGACCGTCTCGAGGTGGGCCGGGCCGAACTCGTCACGGCTCGACGTGCTCGCGGCCGGCGCACCGGCGTTCAAGGGGATCGGCTCGATGAAGCCGCCTCCGACCAGCGCCGCGACGAGCGCCTCTCCATCGCCGAGCGCACCGGCGCGCCGGCGCAGATCCGCACCCGTGATCCTGCCATCCGCCATGATCAGCACCGACCGCAGCCGTGCCGACAGCCCGTTTTCGCGCGTGGCGATTTCCTGTTCCCCCTTCGGGGTCTTCCGGTATGGCGATTGCAGGTCCATAGGTCGGTGAATACGGCAGTCCGGCCGAATACCTGAGAGAATTTCTGCGGAACTGGGAATCAGAAACGCGTGCATCGGGACTTCCGCTACCATGCGGTTTCCAAGCCGTCCCGACCGCTCGCGCCATGACTGCCCCGCGCTGCCTGATCCTGATCGCCGCCCTGCTCTGCGCCGAAGCGGCCCATGCCCAGGCCCGGACCGCCCCGGCTACGCCGCCACCCGCCTGCGAATACTGCAAGGAAAAACTCCTGACGCTGGAGGCCTTGCGCAAGCGCCTGCCGGCCCACTGGCAACTCGCGATGGAGCGGGATCCCGTCTTCGGCGGTGAAATGCTCGTCGTGCAGGCCGGCATGCAGCATCCGCAAACCCTCGTGCTGGTCCATGGCCTCGGCCAGAACGGCTTCACCGACTGGATCGGCGTGATGCCGCAACTCGCCCGGCGCTACCACGTCGTCACCTTCGATTTTCCGGGCTTCGGTTATTCCGGAAGCCCGACCGGCAAGTATTCGCCCACGAACTATGCCCGGGTACTCAGCGGGGTGATCAGCCGCCACGCCAAGGGCCGCGCCATCGTCGTCGGCCACTCCATGGGCGGCGCGGTCGCACTGCGCTTCGCCAGCCGTTACCCGGCACAGCTCGACAAGCTCGTACTCGTCGATGCAGCGGGCATCCTGCACCGCACGGCCTTCGTCAAGTACAGCGCGCGGGTGCCCGTGGAAGTCGAGCAGATGCCCGGCTTCCTGAAGGACAAGGTCGCCCGTGTCAAGGATTTCGGCAATGCGACGGTGGAGAAGATCGTCAGCCTTCCCGACCCCACGCGAGTGCTCGGCGCCAGCGAAACCATCTGGGGCTCGCTCATGGCCAACCGCACGAATGTCAATGCCGCCATGGCCCTGGTCGAGGAAGACTTCAGCGCCGACATCCCGAAGATGCAGACCCCGACCTGGATACTCTGGGGCGAAGCCGACTCCGTCGCGCCACTGCGCACCGGGCAGATGCTCGCTCATCGCCTGCCTCGCGCGCAGTTGCTGACCATGCCGGGCGTCGAACACACACCGATGGATCCGGCCACCGCGCAGGTTTTTCTGCCCCTGCTGGAACGGGCGCTCGCCACAGACCCCCAACCGGCATCCCTGCCCGAGCCGCCGCGCGGCGACCTTGCCGACGTGCGCTGCACGGGCGAAGCCGATCGGCTCTTCAGTGGCCACTTCCGCGAGATCATCATCCAGGGCTGCAGCGCCGTGAAGCTGCAGAACCTGACCGCGCAGCGGGTGGTGATCATCGACAGCATGGTGCAGATGCTCAACACGCGCGTGCACAATGCGAACGGCAGCGCGCTGGAAGTCGTGAATTCGGAGCTGGTCGCCACCGCCGGCGAATTTTCGGGCGATGTCGCCATCAGCGCCGACAAGGCGCGGCTCGACCTCGCCGGCATCCGCCTCGATGCCCGCCGCACCCCCGTCAAGGCTAGACGCTTCACCCGGGTGATCGGCTCCAGCACCGAGATCCACAGTCCGACCTATTCCGGCACCTGGCAAGGCAGCCAGGAGATCGAGATGGGCGAACTGACGCCTTAGGAAAACACGCCCGCTGCGCACGGTTTTCCTTGCGGACGCTCCGACCGGAAGGCCGGCCCCGGGCGCCATGCGATCAGTCGCTGCGGAGACTCTGCCGAAGGAAGGCGGCGAGCGCGGGCAACTCGCGTTCGAGATCGGTGTACTCGTCGTGGCTGCCGGCCACCACCTTCAGCCGCACATGATCGCCTGAGCGTGCCGCGAATATGGCATGGGCCTCGGCGACGGGCACGGTCGCATCCTCGGCGCCATGCACCAGCAGCGTCGGGCAGCGCACGCGGCCGATGGTATTGACGGGCGCGATGGCGTCGAAGCGGTAGCCGATCACGCTTTCCACATAGCGCAGGATCAGCCAGCCGAAAGGCAGGTAGGGAATGTGTCTGGCAGCCAGCCAGCGGCGCATCATCGCCACCGGATGCTGGAAGGTGGCGATGCTCACCGCGGCGGCGACGTCGTCTCGCTGCGCGGCCGTGAGCAGCACCGCACCTCCCCCGACCGAGTGGCCGACGACGGCGATCGCACCGGCATCGACCTCCGGTCGCTGCTTCAGCCAATCGAGGGCATGGCCGAGATCCTCTGCGAAGCGCGGCAGCGAGGTGAAGCCGTCCTCGTCGCTCTGCCCGTGGCAGCGCGCATCGATCAGCAACGACGTGAAGCCGGCTTCGTGCAGCACCGGAGCCAGCGGCAGCATGCTGTCGGCGTTTCCGCCCCAGCCGTGGATCACCGCCACGGCCGGCGCCCGGCCTGCCGCCGCGGCGGGTATCCACCAGCCGGCGAGCCGTTTGCCGTTTTCCGTGGCAATGCCTACCGCTTCGAAAGGCAACCCGAAAGCGGCCGGATTCCGGCGCGGCGCCACCCTGGCCGGCGCCAGGCTGCGCCGCACCGCCCAGCGGGCAAGCAACAGCACGACGCCGGCAAGAAGAATCCAGAACACGATCATGGCCGCGGTATCACCCATCGTCCATTGCGGGCCTGCGCATATTGATCACACCCACCGGTTGATTCTTCTCGAGTAATACCGGGTCATTACGGCCCCCGGGATGACATCAGGCCGCGCGGCAGTGGTTGATCTCGATGGTGACGTGGTCGAGCCCGCGTATTGCGGCGAGGCGCTGGCGGTAGCGTTCGAGCGGCTGCGGGCTGTGGGTGACGAGCGAGAGGATGCAGGCGCGGCTGGCTGGCCCGATGCGCCAGACGTGCAGGTCGGCGATCTCGTGATCGGGCAGCGCGGCGATGATCTCCTCGACGGCCTGCACGACGCCTCCGTGGTCTTCGGCGTCGAGCAGCACGGCCGCCGAATCGCGCACGAGGCCGAGCGCCCAACGCGTCCGCCGCTCGGCCTGCTGCTGGCGGCCCGCGCCGAAGTCGTGGGCATGCTGCCAGCGGGCAAGGTCGTGCGTGGTCATCACTCGTCGGTGAGGGTCAGCATGAAGGCCACGATGTCGTCGATCTCCTGATCGGAGAGACCGAGTTTGCCCATCTCCTCGGTATTGAGGTTGCGCCTGATTTCCGGCTGCGGCCAGCATCCCTGGGCGAGCGCCTCGGCCTCGGTCAGGTTCTCCCGGCAGGCCGGCTTCACGTCGCGATCGTTGTAAAAGGCGACGACACCGCGCAAGGTGTTGAAGTAACCGTTGTGCATGTACGGCGCGGTCTTGGCGATGTTACGCAGCGTCGGCACCTTGAACTTGCCGTCTTCCGAACGCTTCTTGACCGTCGCGCCGAGGCCGCGGTCGACGAACTTCTCGCCCTGCGGATTGAACTTCCTGTCCTGCGTGTAGAAAGGGTTCTCCGGATTTCGCGGTACGCCGATGTTGTCGTAGGTGAAGTCGGTGAAGAGCGGCGGCTCGCCCTTGGGGCCTGGCCGGCTCGGATGGCAGGCGGCACAGTTGCCCTTTTTCTCGTCCTCGAACAACTTCAGGCCGCGCAGTTCCTGCTCGGTCAGCTGCCCCTTGCCGGCGAGCCACTTGTCGTAACGCGAACTGAACGGCCGGAACTCGGCGGTGCGCTCGTAGGCGGCGATGGCAGACGCGATGTAGTCGTAGGCGCGGTCGATGTTCTTGAGCGCGCCTTTGCCGAAGACGGCATCGAACTGGTCGGCGTAGGCGGCGCGGCGCACTTTCTCGACGACGCTGCGCTTGTCCGGGTTGGCCATCTCGACCGGATTGAGGAAGGGGCCCTTGGCCTGCGCTTCGAGCGTGGCGGCGCGGCCGTCCCAGAACTGGCCGCCGACGAAGAGCTTTTCCTTGCGGTCGTAATGGAACCTGGGCGAAAACCCCATGTACATCGCCGAGGGTGTGTTGCGGTTGCCGAAGCGCTCGGGATGCACGCCCTTCGATGTCGGTTTCGACTTGTCGGGGTCGGTGAAAGCGACACCGGGATCGTGACAATTCGCACAGGACTGGCCCGGCGGCTCGGAAAGCGAGGGATCGAAGAACAGGATGCGGCCCAACTGGGCCTTGGCGCCGAGCGCCTCCTGCGCATGCGCCGCCGGAAGCGAGGCAGCGCCCGTCACGGCGAGTGCGCCAAGGCAACCACATGTCATCAGCAACGCTTTCATGGCAAACCGAAGCGGAGGTGAGTACGAGACTGATCTATTTCCCATTTCCCATTTTCCATGTTCCCGTGCCGACAAATCGTAACCAACGGTTTCTACGACAGTCACTGTAAGACGCCCACGGCAGTCCTCGGAAACTCGGCCGTCGCGTTACGCCAGACGATGGAGCGCTCGAAGCCGTTCCAGAACGTGCAAGAAAGCCGGAAGCATTCCGGCCACGCGAAAACAAACGCCCCGCCGGTTTCCCGGACGGGGCGCTTCGGTGTGCGGCCGTCGTGGCTGGATCAGAAGTCCATGCCGCCGCCCATGCCGCCCATGCCGCCCATGCCGCCGGCACCCGCGCCCGCGGCCGGCTTCTCTTCGACCAGCTCGGCGACCATGCAGTCGGTGGTCAGCATCAGGCCGGCGACCGACGCGGCGTTCTGCAGCGCGGTGCGCGTGACCTTGGTCGGATCGAGCACGCCCATCTCCATCATGTCGCCGTACTCGCCGGTCTGGGCGTTGAAGCCGAAGTTGCCCTTGCCTTCGAGCACCTTGTTGACGACGACCGAGGGCTCGTCGCCGGCGTTGGCGACGATCTCGCGCAGCGGCTGCTCGAGCGCGCGCAGGACGATCTTGATGCCGGCGTCCTGGTCATGGTTGTCGCCCTTCAGGCTGCCGAGGGCCTGGCGGGCACGCAGCAGCGCCACACCACCGCCCGGGACGATGCCTTCCTCGACCGCCGCGCGGGTCGCGTGCAGCGCATCCTCGACGCGGGCCGTCTTCTCCTGCATCTCGACCTCGGTGGCGGCGCCGACCTTGATCAGCGCCACGCCGCCGGCCAGCTTGGCCGCGCGCGCCTGGAGCTTCTCCTTGTCGTAGTCCGAGGTCGCTTCCTCGATCTGGACGCGGATCTGGGCGACGCGCGCCTTGATGTTCTCTTCCTTGCCGGCGCCGTCGATGATCGTGGTGTTCTCCTTGGCCACCTCGACGCGCTTGGCCTGGCCGAGATCCTTGAGCGTGGCCTTCTCGAGCGAGAGGCCGACTTCCTCGGCGATCACCGTGCCGCCGGTGAGGATGGCGATGTCCTCGAGCATGGCCTTGCGGCGGTCACCGAAGCCCGGCGCCTTGACGGCGACGGTCTTGAGGATGCCGCGCAGGTTGTTGACCACCAGGGTGGCGAGCGCCTCGCCCTCGACGTCCTCGGCGATGATCAGCAGCGGACGGCTGGCCTTGGCGACCTGCTCGAGGATCGGCAGGAGATCGCGGATGTTCGAGATCTTCTTGTCATGGAGCAGGATGTACGGGTTCTCCAGGACGGCGATCTGCTTGTCCGGATTGTTGATGAAGTAGGGCGAGAGGTAGCCGCGGTCGAACTGCATGCCCTCGACGACCTCGAGCTCGTTGTTCAGCGACTTGCCGTCCTCGACGGTGATCACGCCTTCCTTGCCGACCTTGTCCATCGCCTGGGCGATGATGTCGCCGATCGACTGGTCGGAGTTGGCCGAGATCGCGCCGACCTGGGCGATCTCCTTCGAGGTCGTGCAGGGCTTGGAGATCTTCTTCAGCTCGTCGACGATCGCGGCCACGGCCTTGTCGATGCCGCGCTTGAGATCCATCGGGTTCATGCCCGCGGTGACGTACTTCATGCCCTCGCGAACGATGGACTGGGCGAGCACGGTCGCGGTCGTGGTGCCGTCACCGGCGACGTCCGAGGTCTTGGAAGCGACTTCCTTGACCATCTGGGCGCCCATGTTCTCGAACTTGTCCTTGAGCTCGATTTCCTTGGCCACCGAGACACCGTCCTTGGTGACCGTGGGGGCGCCGAACGAACGCTCGAGCACGACGTTGCGGCCCTTCGGGCCGAGGGTGACCTTGACGGCGTCGGCCAGGATGTTGACGCCGTGAACCATGCGGCTCCGCGCGGAGTCGCCGAACTTGACTTCTTTGGCTGCCATTTCTCTGTTTCTCCAGTGAATTCAGTCGATCAGGCCTCGATGACGCCCATGATGTCTTCTTCGCGCATGACGAGGAGTTCCTCGCCCTCGACCTTGACGGTCTGGCCGGAATACTTGCCGAAGAGCACGCGGTCCCCGACCTTGACGGCCATCGGGCGGACCTTGCCGTCGTCGAGGATCTTGCCGGCGCCCACGGCGATCACCTCGCCCTGATCGGGCTTTTCGCCGGCGGTGTCGGGAATGACGATGCCCGAGGCGGTGGTGCGCTCGGCCTCGACGCGCTTGACGATCACGCGGTCATGCAAAGGACGGATTTTCATGCACTTATCTCCTGTTTGCGAAAACGAAGCAGGGGCTTCCCCACAGACTGGAAAACCGGGCGGGCGGCCGGGTTGTTAGCACTCGCCGCCAACGAGTGCCAATAATAGGGGCCTGGGGCGGTCTTTTCAAGGGGCGGGGCCATGAGGATTTCGCTACCATCGGCCCATGCGGGCCATTCTCTTCATCGTCGCGCTTTGTTTCTCGGTTTCGGCCGCGGCCCGGGAAGACAGCCGCCTGCCACCCGCCGTGGCCGGCGCGCTGAAAGCCACGGGCATTCCGGCCTCCGCCGTCGCCATCGTCGTCCAGGAAGCCGGCGCCGCCCGTCCGCGGCTGGAGATCAACGGCGGCGAGCCGATGAACCCCGCCTCGCTGATGAAGCTGGTGACCACCTTCGCGGCGCTGGAACTGCTCGGGCCCGCCTACACCTGGAAGACGACGGCCTGGAGCGCCGCTCCGCTGGAGAATGGCGTGCTGGCGGGCGACCTCGTCCTTCGCGGCAGCGCCGATCCCAAGCTGACCTTCGAGCAGTTCTGGCTGCTCCTGCGGCAGCTGCGCGCGCGCGGCATCCGCGAGATCGCCGGCGACCTCGTCCTCGATCGCAGCCTGCTCGCGCCCGTCGATCACGACCCCTCGGCGTTCGACGACAAGCCGCTAAGGCCCTACAACGTCGGCCCCGATGCCCTGCTAGTCAATTTCAAGACCGTCCGGCTCACCCTCTCGCCCGAGCCGGTGGCGCGAAGAGTCCGCGTCATGGCCGAGCCCGAGCCGGCCAACCTCGACATCGTCTCCCTGATAAAACCAGGTAACAACGGCTGCGGCGACTGGAAGGAAAATCTCCGCGCCGACTTGGTCCGCCATGCGAGCCGCTGGCGGCTCGTCCTCACGGGCAGCTATCCGGCGAGCTGCGGCGAGAAGATCTGGAATCTCGGCCTGATGCCGCACCCCGATTACGTTCGGGGGGTCTTCGAACAGCTCTGGCGTGAGCTCGGCGGCCGTTTCGAGGGCGAGGTGCGTGAGGGCGCCGTACCCGCGGATGCCCGCCTGCTGGCCGTCATCGAGTCGCCGGCGCTCTCGGAGATCGTGCGCGACATCAACAAATTCTCGAACAACGTCATGGCCCGCCAGCTCTACCTGACGCTGGCCGCAGAATCCGGCCGGCGCCCCGCGCGCACCGAGGAGGCCGACGCCGTCGTCCGCGCCTGGCTCGAGGAGCGCGGCCTGCGCTTTCCCGAGCTCGAGCTCGACAATGGCTCGGGGCTCTCGCGCCGCGAGCGGATCTCCGCGCAAAGCCTCGCCCGCCTGCTCTCCGCCGCCTGGCAGAGCGCGGTGATGCCCGAATTCATCGCCTCGCTGCCGCTCAACGCCGTCGATGGCACCATGAGGAAGCGGCTCTCCGGCAACGGCCTCGCCGGCCGGGCGCACATCAAGACCGGCACGCTGGAGGGCGTCAAGACCATCGCCGGATATGTGCTCGACCGGAGCGGCCGGCGCCAGATCGTCGTCTTCCTCGTCAATCATCCGAACGCCGGCGCCGCCCAGGCTGCGCAGGACGCGTTGATCGCCTGGGTCTACGAAGGCGGGCGGTGAAGCGACGGATCGCCGGACTCGCGCTCGCCTTCGCCCTGCTGGTCGCGGGCGTGGAAGCGCTCAAGGTCCTCGCCGCCTGGTGGGAGGCGGGGCGGCCGGCGCCCGACCTCGCCGAGATTCTCGCCTTCCTCGTATTCGGCGTCGCCGGCTACGCCTGGTGGCGCGTCTCCGTCTTCAAGTGCCCGGACGACACCTGCCGCGTGCGCCCGCCCGAGTGACGCTCTCCAAACTCAGCCGTCGTAACACGCCAGCCGGACGCGCGATTTCACACGCAAGGACATCAGGAAGGAAGGCGGACGAGAAGCAAAGCGAGCGCAACGCAAGCACTCAGCGACGGCTCGAACCGGGACTCCATCGCGGAGGACGCATAGGAATCGCTAAAGAAGAACCGTCGCGAGCAGCCCGTAAGGCGCTGGACGCCGTCATGCGGCCTCTTGCGCCCTTTTCCGCCGCACAGCGGCGTCCTGCGTCCGCCGGTTGGCAGGCTGGCGGGCTGGTCGCAAAGGTTCTCCAGGGATACCCTCATTGCGATGGATTGGTTGGGCGACGAGGCGAACGCCCAAGGCGGCACAGACCTTGCTAACTGTCTCGAAGCGGGGGCTGGCATCGGGACGCAAGGCTTTGTAGAGCGCCTCACGAGTGATGCCCGAGGCCTTGGCAACCTCGGTCATGCCACGCGCGCGGGCAGCGACCCCGAGCGCATGTGCGAGTTCCGCCATGTCACCGTCGGCGATGATCTGGTTCAAGTATTCCGAGATGGCCTCTTCGCTATCCAGATATTCGGCCAGATCGAATTCAGGCAGGTCGGCTGGGTCGATTTTCCTGGTCATGCGATTACTCCTTGATCGTCCCGGCAAGCTTCCTGGCCTTGGCGATGTCGGCAGATTGGGTCGATTTGTCGCCGCCGCCGAGCATCACGATCAAGGCCGATCCGCGCTGCAGGTAGTACATCCGCCACCCCGGCCCGAAATGCTCGCGCATCTCGAAAATGCCATCCCCGACCGGCTTCACGTCACCAAGTACGCCGCGCTGTGCCTTGTCGAGACGCCGAAGCAGACGGATCAGCGTTGGCCTGTCCTTGAGTCCGTGGAGCCACGCCGTGAATCCCGGAAGCAGCTTGATCGAATACACGGACAAGTGTAATCGTTCGATTACATTTTGTCAATGCGGGGCGGATGACGACCTTGCGCAGTGGGGCGCCGCTGATCTGACCGGCAAAACTCAGTCGTGGGGACACGCCGGGCAAGGGACAAGCTTCAAGACTCAAGGTTCAAGGTCAAGGGAGTCCCGGCGAAGGGCCGCCCCGAGCCGGGACGGCACGCGCCGAAAGGCGCGAACCGCAACGAGGTTTGACCGGAGCACCCCGTGACAGACGGCGCGCAGCGCCGCACGCGGGCTCCTCCCCCGCGAGGGGGAGGCCGGGAGGGGGCGGGCCGCACTCCCGGCGAAGGGCCGCCCCGAGCCGGGACGGCACGCGCCGAAAGGCGCGAACCGCAACGAGGTTTGACCGGAGCACCCCGTGACAGACGGCGCGCAGCGCCGCACGCGGGCTCCTCCCCCGCGAGGGGGAGGCTGGGAGGGGGCGGGCGGCACGAATCAGTCGCAGACGGCCCTGAAGCCCTCGCCCGCGGCCTTGCACTCGCCGCGCGTGCGGTGCGCGAAGACGATGCCCTGGCCGTAGTCGCAGGCGATGCGCGTCACCTTGCCGGCCTTGCCGACCGTGATGCCCTGCACCTTCGCCGCCCTGACCGCGGCCGGATCGAGGCCGCAGGAAACATAGCCCTGGAACGCGCCGCCACCGGCTTCCCACAGCGCGATGTTCTTCACCTTGCGGTAGTTCTCGTAACTGACGCAGTGGTCCATCTCCTCGCCCTTGGCGAACATCCGCGCGTTGTCGCTGCAATAGCCCTTGAAGGTGTATTGCAGTTCCTCCTCGCTCGGGCAGGGCATGACCTGGACGGCGGCGGAGAGATCGGGGCAGGCGACCTCTCCGGCGAAGGCCGGCGGGAGTGCGGCGACGAAGGCCGCGATGGCGATGCGCAACTTCATGATGGCTCCGGGAGAAAAGGATTCAGGGCGCGGGCACCGGCATCGGCCGCCGGCCGGAAAGCGCCAGCCAGCCGCGGATCACGCGGTAGAGCAGCCAGACGCCGAGCACCGCGATGAGCAGCCAGGCAAGCGGCAGGCCGATGATGGTGAGCGCAAGCACCAGCGCCACGAGCGACCAGCCCGCGGCAAGCCAGAACGTGCGCAACTGCCAGCGCCAGTGCGTATCGAGCCAGGTGTTGCGCACGTTGCCGCGCGTGACGTAATTGAGGATGACGGCGATGATCGACGGCCAGCCGAACAGGAAGCTGCCGACGATGGTCGCCGGCCCGAGCACGCCGCCGAGCGCCGAAATGCCGTGCAGCGCGTACATCACGTGCCCCCAGGCGATCGATCCGCCCTGGTCCTCCCTTACCACCACCGGGCTGCCATCCTGTTCGTAGTCTGCCATGCCGTCCTCCCTATAGGCCGAGCTTGTGCCAGAGCGCATCGACGCGCCGCTTCACGTCTTCGTCCATGACGATCGGCCGGCCCCATTCGCGGCTCGTCTCGCCGGGCCATTTGTTCGTCGCGTCGATGCCCATCTTGCTGCCGAGCCCCGCGACCGGCGAGGCGAAGTCGAGATAGTCGATCGGCGTGTTCTCGACGATCAGCGTGTCGCGCGCCGCGTCGACGCGCGTGGTCATCGCCCAGATCACTTCCTTCCAGTCGCGGATGTTCACGTCGTCGTCGGTGACGATGATGAACTTGGTGTACATGAACTGCCGCAGGAAACTCCAGACGCCGAACATCACGCGCCGCGCGTGGCCCGGGTACTGCTTCCTCATGCTCACCACGGCGAGCCGGTACGAGCAGCCCTCGGGCGGCAGGTAGAAGTCGGCGATCTCCGGGAACTGCTTCTGCAGGAGCGGCACGAAGACCTCGTTCAGGGCCACGCCCAGCATCGCCGGCTCGTCCGGCGGCTTGCCCGTGTAGGTGCTGTGGTAGATCGGCTCCCGGCGCATGGTCATGCGCTCGATGGTGAAGACGGGAAACTCGGCCTGCTCGTTGTAATAGCCGGTGTGGTCGCCATAGGGGCCTTCGACGGCGGTCTCGCCGGGATGGATCACGCCTTCGAGGACGATCTCCGCCGACGCGGGCACCTGCAGGTCCGAGCCGAGGCACTTCACCACCTCGGTCTTCGCGCCGCGCAGCAGGCCCGCGAACTGGTATTCGGAAAGCGTGTCCGGCACCGGCGTCACCGCGCCGAGGATGGTCGCCGGATCGGCACCCAGCGCCACCGCGACCGGGAACGGCTCGCCCGGTTGCTTCGCGCAGTGGTCGCGGAAATCGAGCGCGCCGCCGCGGTGGGCGAGCCAGCGCATGATCACCTTGTTCGGCCCGATCACCTGCTGGCGGTAGATGCCGAGGTTCTGCCGCGGCTTCGCCGGCCCGCGCGTGACCGTCAGGCCCCAGGTGATCAGCGGCGCCACGTCGCCCGGCCAGCACGTCTGGACGGGCAGGCGCGAGAGATCGACGTCCTGCCCTTCCCAAACCACCTCCTGGCACGGCGCCGAGGAGCGCTCCTTCGGCGGCATGTTGAGCACCTGCTTGAGTACCGGCAGCTTCTCCCATGCGTCGCGGAAGCCCTTCGGCGGCTCGGGCTCCTTGAGATAGGCGAGCAGCTCGCCGACCTGGCGCAGCGCCGTGACCGACTCCTGCCCCATGCCCAGCGCAACGCGCCTCGCCGTACCGAAAAGGTTGGCGAGCACGGGCATCGAATGGCCCTTCGGCTTCTCGAACAGGATCGCCGGCCCGCCCGCGCGCAGCACGCGGTCGCAGATCTCCGTCATCTCGAGCCGCGGATCGACCTCGACCGCCACGCGCTTAAGCTCGCCCTGCCGTTCGAGTTGGGCGATGAAGTCGCGCAGGTCGCGGTACTTCACAAGAGCGGCCTCAGATTGAGTTCGCCGACGATGCCGGCGAACACCGCCGCGCCGAACCAGTTGTTGTGCAGGAAGGCCTTGAAGCAGGCCGCGCGTTCGCGCCCGCGGATCAGTGTCCAGTGATAGAGCGCGATCGCCGTCGCCGCCGCGAGCCCTGCGTAATAGAAGGCCCCGTAGGAGAGTTGCGTGCCGACGGAGGCCAGGAGGGCGATGGCGAGGCCGTAGCAGAGCATCACGGCCGCCACGTCGAAGCGGCCGAAGGTGATCGCCGAGGTACGGATGCCGATCTTCAGGTCGTCGTCGCGGTCGACCATCGCGTACTCCGTGTCGTAGGCGATGGCCCAGAACACGTTGGCCGCGAGCAGCCACCAGGCGATCGGCGGCACGGCGTCCTGCACGGCGGCGAAGGCCATCGGGATGCCGAAGCCGAAGGCGATGCCGAGATACGCCTGCGGGATGGCGAAGAAGCGCTTGGTGAAGGGGTAGCTCACGGCGAGGAAGAGCGCGACGAAGGCGAGCTGCCAGACGAGTTCCGACAGCGGCAGGATGAGCAGCGCCGCGCAGAGCGTCAGCCCCGCCGCGAGCACGAGCGCCTCGCGCACGCTGACCCTGCCCGCGGTGATCGGCCGCTCCTTGGTGCGCTCGACGTGGCGGTCGAAATCGCGGTCGGCGGCATCGTTGATCACACAGCCGGCCGAGCGCATCAGCACCGTGCCGAGCGCGAATATCCAGACCAGGAGCCAGCCCGGCCGGCCGGCCGAGGCGATCCACAGGCCCCAGAGCGTCGGCCAGAGCAGCAGCAGGATGCCGATCGGCTTGTCCAGCCGCATCAGCCGCTCGTAGAGATCCAGCCTTTCCTTGACCAGCGCGAAATCCATGGGCCGGATTCTACTGCCGCCGCTGGCCCGAACGGACTATTGCCGGCCGTCAGCCGAAAAGGGAAGATGGGCGCACGGAAAAAGGCGTACATGTGCAGTTCCGATCGCATGCCGGCGTCGCCAAAACGTGTGGAACCACGCTGCCCGTAGCGGCTATCCTCGCCGGCAGCCGATCGGAACCCCGGGCTCCCTCGCGGAGCCCGTTTTTTTTGCCTACACCCCGTCGCTCGCCAGCGCCGCCCGCCGGCCCCGTTCGGCATCGACGCCGCGCAGGATCACGAGGCCGACGACGAAGAAGCTCCCGGTGACCAGGATCGCCAGCCGGTGGTCGCCGCCCGAGATCCAGGTGACCAGGCCGTAGGTGATCGGGCCGAGGATCGACGACGCCTTGACCGCCAGCCCCCAGAGGCCGAAGAACTCGGCGTGGCGCGCCGGCGGCGCGAGCACGCCGATCAGCGCGCGGGCCGCCGACTGGCTGGCGCCGAGGCACAGCCCGGCGATGTTGGCCGCGAGCCAGAACATGCCCGGCCCCTCGGCCCGCCAGGCGAGCAGGATCATGACGATCCAGCCGACCAGCGTCGCCGCGATCGCACGCACATGGCCGACCCTGTCCTGCACGTGGCCGAAGGCGAAGGCGCCGATCGCCGCGGTGATGTTCACGGCGAAGATCAACTGGATCGTCTCGGCGGTCTTGAAACCCATCGCCTGCTCGGCGTAGATCGCCGCGAGCGCGATCACCGCCTGGATGCCGGCCTGGTAGAAGACGATGCAGAGCATGAAGCGGCGCATGTCCGGGAAGGCCCGCGCGTGCCGCCAGGTCTCGCGCAGACGCTCGAAGGCCGCGCCGAAGCCCGGGATGCGGTCGGCCGGCAAGGGCTTGGCCCGCTCGCGCAGGAAGAGGAAGGTCGGCAGGCTGGCGAGTGCGAAGAGCGCCGCGGTGATCAGCATCGTCACCGGCACGAACTCGGCGGCGCCCTGCCCCCGGCCCTGCGCCCAGCTGACATACGCGAGGCAGGCGCCGAGGCTCGCGAGCCCGCCGAGGTAGCCGAGGCTCCAGCCGTAGCCCGAGACCCTGCCCATCGCCTCCTCGTCGGCGAGTTCCGGCAGGAAGGCGGCGATCAGGTTCTCGCCGCTGCCGAAACAGAAGTTCGAGAGCACGAGGAAGACGACCGCGACCGCGAGACCGCCCGGCCCCGCCAGCGCCAGCGCCGCCGTGCCGAGGACGCAGCCGGCCGTGGTCGCCACGAGCCAGCGCTTCTTCGCCGCGCGCGCGTCGGCGTGCGCGCCGATGAAAGGCGCCGTGAGCATGATCAGGAGATAGGAGACCGACAGCGCCGCCGTCCAGGCGAAGGTCGCCCACGGCGCGTTGCCCGCGACCACCGAGACGAAATAGGCGTTGAAGATCGCGGTGATGACCACGGTCGTGTAGCCGGAGTTGGCGAAATCGTACATCGCCCAGGCCCAGACCTCGCGCTTCTTCACGCCCGTTGCCAAAGTCTTGGTCTTCATCTTCGCCTTCATGCCTTCAGCAGCTCCTCCCGGCCGCCCAGCCAGCGCGTGAGGTGCGCCTCGGCGGCCTGCGGGTGATCGCGCAACAGCTCCTCGGCCACCGCGCGCGCCTGCTCGACGAGCGCCGTGTCCTCGAGGTCGGCGAAGCGCAGGAGCGGCACGCCGCTCTGCCGGCTGCCGACGAACTCGCCGGGCCCGCGCAGGTGAAGATCGAGGCGCGCGATCTCGAAGCCGTCGGTGTTCTCGTAGATGATCTTCAGCCGCGATCGCGCGGTCTCCGAGAGCGGCCGCGCGTAGAGCAGGATGCACGCCGAATCGGCGGCGCCTCGGCCGACCCGCCCGCGCAGCTGATGGAGCTGCGCGAGGCCGAAGCGCTCGGCGTGCTCGATCACCATGAGGCTCGCGTTGGGCACGTCGACGCCGACCTCGATCACCGTCGTCGCCACCAGGAGCTGGATTTCGTTCTTCGCGAACGCCGCCATCACCGCGGCCTTCTCGTCGGCCCTCAGGCGCCCGTGCACGAGGCCGACCTTCAGGTCCGGCAGCTCGGCCGACAGGCGCTCGTACGTTTCTTCGGCCGTCTTGAGCTGCAGCGCCTCGGATTCTTCGATCAGCGGGCATACCCAGTAGGCCTGGCGTCCCGCGCGGCAGGCATCGTGTACGCGGCCGATCACCTGATCGCGTCGGGCTTCGTCGACGAGCCGGGTGACCACGGGCGTGCGGCCGGGCGGCAGCTCGTCGATCACCGAGACGTCGAGATCGGCGTAGTAGCTCATCGCCAGGGTTCTCGGGATGGGCGTCGCCGACATGGTCAGCTGGTGGGCGCTCTGGCCCTTCTTCTTCAGCGCCAGCCGCTGCTCGACGCCGAATCGGTGCTGCTCGTCCACGATGGCGAGGCCGAGCCGGGCAAACTCGACGCCCTCCTCGATCAGCGCATGGGTGCCGACCGCGATCGGCGTGTCACCACGGCTGAGTTTCGCGCGGGCGGCCTCGCGCTCGCGCTTCTTCACGCTCGAGGCGAGCCAGGCGACCTCGACGCCCAGCGGCGCGAGCCAGCCCGCGAGCTTGCGGTAATGCTGCTCGGCGAGGATCTCGGTCGGCGCCATCAGCGCCGCCTGGTGGCCGGCCTCGACGGCCTGGAGCATGGCCAGCGCGGCGACGATGGTCTTGCCGCTGCCGACGTCGCCCTGCAAGAGCCGCGCCATCGGATGCGGCTCTTGCAGGTCGGCGGCGATCTCGCGCCAGACGCGCCGCTGCGCGCCGGTGAGCGCGAACGGCAGGCTCTCGACGAGCCGGCCCGTGAGCTCGCCGGTCCCTTTCAGCACCGGCGCGCCGCGCGCCCGGCGGGCCCGGTAGGCGCGGCGCAGCGACAGCTGCTGGGCGAGCAGCTCGTCGAAGGCGATGCGCCGCCAGGCCGGATGATGGCGCGCCTCGATGTCCGCGAGCGACACGTCCGGCGGCGGCTGGTGCAGGAAGCGCAGGCTTTCGCCAAACTCAGCCATGGCAAGACGCCGGCGGATCTCCTCCGGCAGCGTGTCCGCCAGGTCGGCGCGGGCGAGCGCGCGCTCGATCAGCCGGCGCAGCACGCCTTGCGAAAGGCCCGCGGTGGTCGGATAGACCGGCGTCAGCCGGTCAGGCAGCGCTTCGTCACCGTGCAGGACGCGGAAGCGCGGATGGATCATTTCGTCGCCAAAGAATCCGCCGCGCACCTCGCCGAAGACGCGCAGCCGCGTGCCGGGCGCGAGCGCCTTCTGCTGGCTCGGATAGAAGTTGAGGAAGCGCAGCGTCATCGTGCCCGTCGCGTCGCGCACGTGCGCGACCAGCTGCCGGCGCGGACGGAAGGTGATCTCGCTGGAAATCACCTCGACCTCGAACTGCGCCGGCACGCCGGGCAGGGCGTCGCGGATCGCCGTGAGCCGCGTCTCGTCCTCGTAGCGCAGCGGCAGGTGCAGCAGCAGGTCGGCGTCGGTGTGGAGATGCAGGCGGGCGAGCTTCTCCGCCACCGCGGCGGAAACGCCGGCGATCCGGGGCGCTTCAGCGGCCAACGACGAGAACGGCGTCGGCCTCGACCAATGCCCCGCGCGGCAACTCCTTGACGCCGACGGCCGCGCGCGCCGGATAGGGCTGGGCGACGTACTTCGCCATCACCTCGTTCACCTTGGCGAAGTGGGCGAGGTCGGTGAGGTAGATGGTGAATTTCACCGCGTCGTCGAGGCTCGCGCCCGCGGCGGCGGCGACGGCCTTGAGGTTCTCGAAGACGCGGACGATCTGCGCGTCGATGCCCTCGGCCATCTGCATGGTCGCGGGATCGAGGCCGATCTGGCCGGAGAGCCAGATCGTGTCGCCGGCCTTCACGGCCTGGGAGTAGGTGCCGATCGCGGCCGGGGCGTCGGGCGTGGTGATGATGGTCTTCATGGTGCGTTCGTGTTCCTCAGCGGCGCGTGACGATGAAGCCCGGCGCGACGCCGAGCGCCTTCATTTTCTCACGCGCGCGCTCGGCCTCCTCGCGGCTCGCGAACGGCCCGACCTGAACGCGCGCCTCGATGTGCGCCGGCACGCCGGCGTTTTCCAGCTTCGCGCGCAGCTCCTCGGCGTTGGCGAGGTTGCCGAAGGCGCCGACCTGGATGAAGAACTGCCGCGCCGATTCGACGGCCCGCGCGATCGGCTGCGACGCGGGCGCCGGCGTCTCCTTCGTCCGCGGCGCCGGCATCACCCGCGCCACCTCCTTCGCGCCTTCCTTGCGCAGGTCCGGCTTCGCCGCGACGACGGGCTCAGTGGGCCGCACGGCCGCCTGCTGCGGCGTGGCCGGTACCGTGAGCGGACGTTCGATCCGCCCGGAGGCCGCCCGCGGCGGCGCCGTCCGCTCCGGCTCCGCGGCGACGACGGGCGGCTCGGGAAGCTCCCGGCGCCCGGGCGCTGCCTCGGCCGCACGTTCTTCCGCCGGCCCGGCCTCCGGCGCCTTTTCCACTTCCGGCTTTGCCTCCACGGCCGGCGCCTTCGTCGGCGGAATCGGCTTGGCCGCCACCTGTTCCGACAACCGCCTGATGTCCCGGTCCCGCATGCCATCCACGACCATCAGCGTCCCCAAGAGGGCGACGATCACCACGGCGGCAATGCCCACGCGCGCCAGCAGCTTTTTCCGCAACGCCTCGTCGTCAGATGGAGTTTGCGGCTCGAACCCGTCCGATATCGCCATCGTTCCGATCTCCCTTGACCTCACCCAGGCCCTTGTCGAAATCACGGTCGCCGCGGGAGAGCGCCAGCACGAGCTCCGCCTCGGCGACCGAAATGCCGCATTCCGCGGCCACGCCGCGCGCGTCGAAGCCGCGCCGGGCGAGCTCCGCGGCATCGGCATAGAGCGGTGACACCCGCGGCGCCTCCTTGATCGCGGCCACCTCGTCGCGCAGCGCCCGCAGCTCCTCGCGCAGCTGTTTCACTTCTGCGGCCAGTTCCGTCACCGCGAGATGCTCCGCGAACGACGGTCCCGCGTCGGCGGGGTCATGCCGCGGCCGGGCATGCGGCTCGACCGCCGGCGCCGGCCCGACGTCAATCTCGACCAGTTCCGACGCCGAATGGTCGGCGGCGGCATACGGCCGCGTGCCGTTGCGCAGACCGACGGCGTCGATATCCACCGTTTCCGGGGCCGGATGATCGGCGTGCTTCGCCGGCGCTTCCCGGAAGCCGGGTTCCAGCGGCGGCAACCGCGGATCCTCCAACCCCGCGGCCGCCGGCCAGACCGGGGGCCGCCCTGGGCGCATGCGCCACAAGCCCAGCAGCGCCACGGCGAGATAGATCCCGGCGATGGCCAGCGCCACCACCAGCACTTCCCGCCATGCGAAATCCGCCAGATCCATCGTCTCCCTTTCCCGGACGCCATCAGCGGACGCGCCGGATCGGGTCGATGATAATGGCAGCCGTGCCACCGATAAAAGCCGAGCAGGCCGGCTTTCCACCACATATATCCCGGCGCCGCCGGCCGGGACCACGCCACCTCGCCGCCGGGGCGCGGCGATATGCCGGCCGAAAGTCGGTCATTTTCCGTCTTCGTCCGCTGCGCCAATGGGTTAGCATGCTTGGGCCTCCCGCGCCTGCCGGCCGGAGGCGTCCCAAGCCATCCCCCGACAACCACTGGCAAGGTGAGATCGCCATGGCGCTGCTCGACGAAACCCCGTTAGCCGATCTCGAATATCTCGGTGCCGCCGCCCGCTTCATCGACGACATCCTCGGCATCATCGACCGCATTCCGCTCTTCGGCGGCTTCAGCCGGCCCGAGGTCGAACGCCTCACCGCCTACATGGAATGCTACGGCGCACCGCGCGGCACCCGGCTCCTGACCGAGGGCGAGGAAGGCGACTTCCTGCTCCTGATCCTCACCGGCAGCGTCGACGTCGTCAAGCACCTCGCTGGCCACGGCGACAAACTGGTCGCCACCGTCGGTCCCGGTGACACGATCGGCGAAATGTCGCTCGTCGACGGCAAGCAGCGCAACGCCAGCTGCGTCACGCGCGAGCCGACCGACGTCGCCGTGCTCCGGCGCGGCGCCCTCAACGAAATGCTCCGCCGCGAGCCCATGCTCGCCGCCCGGCTGCTGCTCGTCCTGCTCGAGGAAATGACCCGGCGCATCCGCGAATCCAACGCGCGCCTGCTGCCCTACATGAAGCCCTGGATGGTCTGATTTCAGGGAAATCAACGGGTTACCGCCGGCCGGCGCCGGCTGCAACGGGCAGTTTCGCCGCGGCGCGGTACGCCGGTTCAGCCCCCGTCGACTCAGTCCCTCCCCCATTCCCTCCGACCACGGGCGACTAGTCCGAACGGACTATATCCTCTCCCCCGCGACCGGCGCAGACTGTACCCAGCAACAACATTTACTAAGACTTTATCCCAGATAGTCCATTAGCGATTCTGCAGCGCATGAATGACAGGCGGAGCCGAAGCGTTGGCCCAGAGTCCGGCGAACCAGGCGCGTTTTCGGCGGGGTACGGACAG
>CAZGYD010000002.1:0-1414 GCA_964530115.1 uncultured Rhodocyclaceae bacterium
TTCGAGATGGTCGGCCAGCTCCCAGGCCACGCGCGGCGTGCTGAACGCCCACAGCGCCACAAGCGCACCCACCACCAGGCTTGCCCCCGTGCGCCGCCAGCGCCGGGCCCAGGCCAGCAGGCCGCAGGCCACGAAAAGAAAAGCCAGCGGCAGCGGGGAGAGCATCCAGGCCGCCGCCTTGACCAGAAAATAGCTGTCGAAACCCATGTTTCAAGAAATTCTTGCCAAACCCCAGCGTCGATCGGTCACTGTTTGCTATTGATTTCATAGTTGCCAGCCCCTCCATTGACCTCTTCGAATGCGCATGGGATCCAAATAGGCATGCTCAAACGCTCGACTGACCAACTCGAAACCGCGGCGCTGACCTCAATCGCTCCGAAACCTCTGCCGCTTTTCGCACAAAAAGGGTGTTTGCCGCCCCCTTCTTCACCGAGTCGAGTCGCCGTTTGAAAGGGTCATACCGGCACGGTGCAAACCCGTGATCCCGCATCACATTAAAAAGATCTGCATTGGATCGACCAAACCGTTGTCCACTGCCGTTCGTCTCCATGACCACTGCCATCAGTCTGTCGTTGGACAAAGTGTTGGATGCACCCTGCAACACCGCGAACTCATGCCCTTCGACGTCGATTTTGATCACGTGTGGGCAATCCTCTCCAACCAAATCGTCGAGTCGAGTGACCGGGACATCGACGCCAGGTACGCTCTCATCGGTAGCCAAGACATGGTTGACCGTATCCAACAAGGCCGAAAAACGAAGAATGCCGCTGCGGCCTGAAAGTCCCAGCGGGCAGGTTCGAACACGGGATTCCAACCGGTTCAATAACACGTTGAGCTGAAGTTTTTCGAAGGTCTCGGGTATCGGCTCCACGGCGGTTACTCGGGCGTGCGCCCCTGCGGCGGCCAGCACGGTGTAACTCCCGACGTTCGCGCCGACATCAAGAAAATGCTCTCCCGGCCTCAGGACATGCAAGACGAAGGCCATTTCCTCGACTTCGTGAAGCCCGCAATACCAATTCCCCGTCGCGCCCGTCTCGCCGCGTTTTGCAAACAGCTTGGCGTCTTCGACGAACCGAAACCCGATCGGCCCCTCCATAAGCCGACAAGCAATCTGCCATATCAGCACTCGCTTGATCGCCGCGACCCGTTGGCCTCGGTTCAACGGGTGGTTCCAGACATAACGTAGCAAGTTCAGGGACTGCAAAGCGAATCTCCCGACAACACTGCACGCCGCTGCACCACCCAGCCCCCCATCACCAAACGGTCCATGCGAGTGCGCAGAAAGCAGTCGAGGGCTTCTTCGGGGCGGCAGACGACGGGTTCGTTCTCGTTGAAGCTGGTGTTGAGCACCATGGGCACGCCCGTCTGCGCGGCAAACGCGCTGATGAGCGCGTGGTAGCGCGGATTCGTGTCC
>CAZGYD010000003.1:0-3410 GCA_964530115.1 uncultured Rhodocyclaceae bacterium
AATGAAGCGACCACCACCAACAGCTACCCCGAGATGGTTGTCGGCAGCGTCAGATGTGTAGAAGAGACTGTCCTACTATCTAGACCAGGATAAAGCGAATGGTGGTGCTCGCTCGTTTTCAGTGCGCATCGCTCCGATAACCCTGGAGTATTCTGGATAGCTAGTTTGCAAATTTTTCGACCAGCCGACGCGTGAATGGCGACACTCAGAACCGTCCAGAGCGTCAATTAAAAGCGTGCGATTGCTTGTGCTCGGCCGGTGGAGCGGATAATGGCTTTGACGTGGACGACAGAACAGCAGACTGTAGCAGCCTCGGATGGCGTTGTTATCACGTGGCTATTCACTGTTTCGACCACCGGGGGGACTACCTATTATTGGGCCACGGACAGTGTAAGCTATGGTGGACAGGTTTACTCTGCTGTCGTTCCTAGAGATACGTTTTCTGGTGTGTCGTTAAAACGTCTAGATGCCGAGAACTTGCGTATCTCAGCGAATACCGTCTCGTTTGGTGTCGTTGAAGGCGTCACATCTCCGGATAGCTTTCTCGACGCCTCGGTTACCATACGGCTTCTTGCTCGCTCTGGATCAAGCACTGTTGTCCTTGGCTCGTGGTTATATACAGTCGTTTCGGTAACATACGCTTATGCCCTGTTTTCCTTCAGCTGTGTCGATGCGCTTTCTCGCTATATCGAAGGGGTAGTTCCAGGGGCGCTAACGGCGACCGTATTTCCAGACATTAATGCTCCTAGTGATAACTACATTATACCGCGTATTTGGGGGCAGGTATATATACCGTGTCGTCCGGTATGGTGCCAACCTTCAGGGCGACCGTCTCCAGGGCGGTATTATCTCCTTGGGCCGTCTGGCTCGTACACTGTAACGGAGATCTCTGAGCCGGCTGAGGTGTCCCACGGTGTACGGTGGACGTCAGGGTTTTCTGTTTTACCTGCCCAAGGAACGGATGGCAATTGGTACTCGGTGCTAGAGGCGATTATAGCGGACGCTAATGCCGATGGGACGCCGGATTCGCAAGGGCTTTGGTTTACAAATCGGCTGCTTGATGCTCCTGTTAGATACTCCTCTTCAAGCACTGTTTCTAGAACGAATCCTGCCACTGTTATTGCTGATATCCTTACGTTATTCGGTGTTCCCAGTTCGGTCGTCGATGTGTCCTCTATGTCATCGATATATACTAGCCGGGGATATATGTTCGCCGGAGGTGCATATATTCAGGAAGCCAGGAGTGCGCTACTAGCCAGGCTCTTGGTGCAGGCCGGGGCGACGCTGCAGCGCAGGGATGTGCTATATCTCGCAGAACTATATGCGACCGTTTCCGCAACGCTTGCAGAGTCGGATGTTATACGCGGGAGCTTTTCGATCAATGCGGTGCAACCTATAGAGCACGATTCTTCGCAGCTCCTCTATCGCCTCGATTCCGACCCGTGGGATAGCTATCAGAGTTATATCGTTGACGGGACGGGTACCACCAATAAGCCTTCCGGCGCTCAGTATCTGTTTGATTTTGTTCATTTATCGGATACGACAAAGCCGTACAAAACCGCCAAACTCTCTATAGAACGGACGCTCGGGCTGAAATATGTTGGTCGGCTGTCTGTCGGGCTTAGGCACGCATTTCTTGAGCCGTACGATGTAATTAACATAGACAGTGGCTTATATACACGAGGATATTATGAAATCGATAGCGTGCTCATCACGCCTTCCGGCCAGGTGCAACTGGCTGTCCGACAGTTCAGGCATAGCTTATTGAACTATGGAGATATAACAGGCTCTTTCACGATAGCCGCGAGCACAACACCAGTCGGTGGAATTACATCGACGCAGGATCCGAGCAAAATTGATGGCGGACAGATAGCTACCGAAACAATCGAAACCGAGTGCCTGATAGACGAGGCAGTTACCGAAAGCAAAATCAAGGATGGCGCAGTAACTACGCCTAAGATAAGGGATTATGCTATCACTGCCCTTAAGATAGCATCCAAAGTTATATCGGCGACACATATCGCAGATGGGGCTATAGGCTCAACGCAGCTAGCTAATTATGCAATTACCGCAAGCAAGATGGCCAGCTTGTCGTTCGGCACTTGGACACTATCTTCTGGGAGCAAGATATCCGTTAATTATCTCGGTGCGATAGAATGTACGAGTAGCGGTGCGATCTCGTTTGTAACCACCTCTGGTAATGGTTATATCGCTCCGTCCGGCTCGTCTCTAATTATGTATGCGCCTAGCAATGCAGAGATAAAGGCCGATAATCTATATCTCAAGAGTTCCGGAGGAATAACCCTCCTCATCGTAAGCTTATCAAGCTATATAATATTTATGCAGCATGCATATCCACAGAGTGACGCCTATGTTCGCTTTGGTTCGGCGACTCAAGCTTGGCTCAGCGTACACTCTCGTACGGTATATTATCGGACCCTCTCGCAATTTGACGACTACGATGACATTGCGCTGATCCGATCCATGCGCGGTGTCAGGACAGCAGATGGCCGACTGCGGATCGATCCAGACACAGCTCCTCTGGAGCTCACTAATATCGATGAGTTGGCCGACGATTTATCGAAAAAGCATGATATAACGATAACTTCTGACGACATTAAACAGCTTAAAATCGAAAAGCAGTTGATGAAGCACGGGAAACAGCTAAAATGGGACGATGTCAAAAAGTATATCGCTTTTTCAGCCGGTGATATATCTGGATTATGCCTAGGCGCGATAAAACAGCTGGCTGATCGTATGGATGCTTTAGAGGAGATGATCGATGCGATATATAGATCTGGCAAGTGATGATTGGGATACGATCTTCCGCCACCAATGGCCTGCTGAGGTGTTGTTGGGAACAACACAGTTATATAGGGCGCTTAAGCAGGCCCGAGACATCTGGATCGACGCCAGAACTGAAATCATCAAGCGTTATGCCGACCTGGATGAGACAGGCAATATAAAGGTAAGCGATAACGGTGAAATAAGTGTGCCTGAAGTCAAAAAGCAACAACTGTTGAAAGAGCTAAGCCACCTCGATTTCGCCGAAGTAGAGACCCCTAAGATAACGATTCCAGCGCGTTATATACCTGACGGCCTTACGCCGGTGGAATTAGCCAAGATCGTGGATTATATCGAGGATTAACAGATGGCGAACGGTATTGAAATCACTCTCTATGACGGCTCAACCCCTAGGGCCAATGAAACAGGTATCACGGCCTGCTGGTGGGACTACACGGATCCAGCAGATTTCAGTTGGCCTCTGGGCAAGGCCACAGGATTATCAACAGATTCCAACGGCGTTCTTAAGCTAGATCTTACGCGCGTAACAGGTCAACAGACGGGGGATTGGGGATATCTACTCTTGCGGAAAGAGGATTCTCAAGACCACCGGAATTCCCTCGTAT
>CAZGYD010000004.1:0-1414 GCA_964530115.1 uncultured Rhodocyclaceae bacterium
GCACCCGACGTGTGGGAGTCGGCGCGATTTACAGGCATTTTTCTGGCTTCGAGTTTTTTCTACATCTCAGAGCGAATCCACGCCCGCCCACACGCGGGTAACGCAAACCGTTAGGTGGCTATCTCTTGCGCAAAGAAAAAAATGAAAAGATTAATATATTACCCAGGTTTTGAAGTTCAAGACACCGAATGGCTGAAATTTGCCTTGTTATATATTGACAGGCTTGAGCCAATAATTCCTCCATCAGGGGATAAGTACTTAACACGTTTATTCAATCAACTTAGCCACGAAACAGATTTAATTCAAATACACCGCCCCGAATATCACGAAGGAGAAATGGCAACTCTTGATGCCATTGAAAACGTTGAAAAAATCCTTCGACACCCTGGACAATTTTCACGAATTTTCCGACATGCCAACATTCTTGATTTATGGAGAAACCCTCAAACGCATGACTACCTTCTGTTTGAAGGAAAATTTACAGAAAATTGGAAATCCTTCTGCCTTAATAATGGGTTTGCTACTCCTGCTCGTGAAGGAATTTTATTACCAACAGCAGTTGGACATTTATACATGACTTTGCTGGCGCAAATAATTTCTGACTCTAAAGGTATTTCTGCCATAACTGACCATACGAGTTTAGATAGGTACGCTATATTTTCTAGAAGTTTTGATGTTGATGAGCGGGAAAAGATGACTTTAGCAAGAGCAACCATAAATCTAAAATTACCAGTCAACCTAAAACGCATTTCTGTAGACCAGTTAATCCAATTCAGAAATCAGAGAGAATTTAAACAGAAGTTAGCGGCTTTTCACGCAGAATTAGACAATTATTTTTCCAATATCGAAGGTGGAAATTCAGAGAAAAACTTTGTAGAATCCTTTGATAATGTCTGGAAAGACTTTGCAGGCGATATACTCCGATTAGGCGTTGACACAGTATCTTTTGGCTTAGGGGTTTGGCTTGCCGTAAATGCGCCTCAGATAACCACTGTCGAGTACTTAAAAGAAATAGTAGTTGCGGGAGCATCTTTGGCTATTGGTTCTTCAATTGACATAAGTAACACTTGGAAAAATACCCGCACCAAACGTTATGCAAGAAAATATCTTTATTCTCTTCGTACATTACGTCCGTTACGCTTTAAAAACGCCACCTAACATTGCGTGCACTGGACAAGTGCGGGCGTTGCCCTCACTTGAAGGGATTCAGCGCCTTTGGCATTTTCTACCTTCGGGTTTTTTCTGCCAATTCCCGCACTTGCCACTAACGCTCGCCGTTGGGCAGTCCCCTGCTAAGCACAGTGAAAATAATTCAAGGAGAATCTGAATGGAAAATCGGGAAGTGATTTATGACATCATAGCCACTGTGGAAGTAGTTTTAGACCAAATGTCAAACATGATTCCACCAGAGCAA
>CAZGYD010000005.1:0-17744 GCA_964530115.1 uncultured Rhodocyclaceae bacterium
TATTTCACTACCTTCGATCTCGCCGCCAACGTGCTGGCCTATCTGCCGCTCGGCTTCTTCTGGACGGCAGCGCTCATCCGGCACCTGGTCCCGATCCTTGCCCTCGGTCTTTCGCTGCTCATCGGCGCGGGCTTGAGCCTCGGCGTCGAGATCGTGCAGAACTACCTGCCCAGCCGCGTGCCGTCGAATCTCGATTTCGCCTGCAACAGCGTCGGCGCGCTGATCGGCGCCTTCCTTGGGCTGGCGGGAGGACGCACACTGCTCGACGGCGGGCGTCTCCACCGCTGGCGCGAGCGGCGCTTCCTGCCCGGTGCGGGCGGCGATGCCGGTCTCCTGCTCGTCGCGCTCTGGCTCATCACCCAGCTCGATCCGGAAAGCATCCTGTTCGGCAGCGGCAACCTGCGCGGGCTGTTTGGCTTGCCGGCCGCGCTCGACTTCGCGGCGGAGCGCATCAGAAGCTTCGAGCTGGCCACGGTCGCCGCACACACCCTGGCGATCGCGCTGATCGGCGCGCGGCTGGCGAGAACCCACCCTTTCCGGTTTCCTCTGGCGCTGATTCTGTTCGCCCTCGTCGTCAAGAGCGCCGCGCTCTTCGTGCTGATGCAAGGCGTGCATGGTCTGGCCTGGGCCACGCCCGGCACCCTGGCGGGACTCGCGCTCGGTCTGCTGCTCTGGGGCGCCGCGATGGCCTTCGCGCCCGCCATGCGCCAGGCGATCGCCGCGCTGGCGTTGATGGTGGCCGCCGTGCTGGTGAATCTGATGCCGGACAATCCTTATCTCGCCGATACCTTACGCGTCTGGCAGCAGGGACACTTCCTCAACTTCAATGGCCTGACCCGGCTGGCCACCGCCTTGTGGCCTTTCTTTGCGCTGCCTTGGCTGATGCTTTCCCGGAGCGAACGATGAACGACATCCATGACCTCGAAACCCTGAAACTTGCCTTGCGCGATTTCGCCGCCGCGCGCGACTGGCGGCAATACCACACGCCGAAGAACCTGGCGATGGCGATGATCGTCGAGGCCGCCGAGCTGGTCGAGCATTTCCAGTGGGCCACGCCCGAAGAAAGCCTCGCGCCGCCACCGGAAAAGCTCGCCGCCATCCGCGACGAGGTGGCCGACACGCTGATCTATCTGGTGGAACTCGCCGACAGCCTCGGCATCGATCTCATCGCCGCCGCGCGCGACAAGATCGCGAAAAACGCCCTCAAGTACCCCGCCCCTTGAAACTCTGCGCTGGCGGGGCGGCGCCCGGCATGTGGATGCGGTCGACGAAAAACACCGCCAAGACCGTCGCGCCCATCGCCAGCAGGCCGACATCGCCATAGCCGACGACACGGCCACTTTCCATCGTGATCATCAGCCCACCCACCCAGGCGGCCAGCCCCGAGAACAGGTTCTGCACCGCGCCGTTCAGCGACATGAAAGTGCCGCGCAGACGCGGTTCGACCGCCGAGGTGATGATCGCCATCGCCGGCACCATGCGCCCCGGCACCAAGATGAAGAACACCGTCGCGCAGGCCACCATCAGCCAGAGCGGCACCGGTGGCAGGTGGGTCTGCACGAAGAGCGGCGCCAGCGCCGCGAGCGAGACGATGCGGAACACCCGCACCTTGCCATGGCGGTCGGCCAGCCGGCCGATCCAGCGCGCGGTGAAGAAGGTCGCGCAACCGCCGGCCAGATACATCAGCGGAATGTCCTCTTGGCGGATGCCGACGTTCGCGGTCGCGTAGATCGTGATGTAGGGGATCACCGTGAAGCCGGCCAGCATCATCAGCGCCATGAAGGCCAGCGCGCGTAGGTGATTGGCCTCGCCCAGCGTGGCCGCGATCGCTGCGAGCGGATGCGCGCGTTCGTCTTCGCTGATCAGGGCCGAAGGCAGATGGCCGCGCAGCGCCGGCAAGTGCGCGAGGCCAACCAGCAGCAAGACGAGCGCGAGCCCGGCGATCAGGAAAAAAGGGCTGCGCCAGCCGAAGTGATTGGCGAGAAAGAGCGACAGCGGCACCCCGGCGACGGTGGAGAGCGAAAAGGCCGACATCACGACCCCGGCGGCGCGGCCGCGGCGCTCGAAGGGAATCACGTCGCCGACGATGGTATGCACCATCGAGCCGAGCACGCCGCCGAAGGCGCCGGCGAAAGAGCGCGCCGCGAGCAGCGTGACATAGCCGGGCGCGAGGCCACAGAAAAGCGTCGCGAGCGCGAACAGGGCAAAGATCGTCAGCAACAGGCGCTTTCTTTCGAAGCGGTCGACGATCATGGCCGCCAGCACGCCGGCGGCGCCGGCGGTGAAGGTATAGGCCGAGACCAGCAGGCCGAACTGCTGCGCGTCGATGCCGAATTCGCGCATCAGGATCGGCCCGAGCGGCATCATGATCATGAAGTCCACGATGTGCGCGAACTGAATGCCGGCGAGCACGATCAGGAGCAGCTTTTCCCTGGCGGGATCGAGGGGAAGGGCAACGGCACTCATGGCCGCATTATGCCGTCCCGCCAGCGCCGACTTTGCGCTTGTGAAAAATTCTGCTGCGCTCGCGACGAATTTTTTTTCACAAGCTCTTTGGTAAATTGGCGCATCCAACCCAAAGACGAGGAAGAGAAATGAGCTACTACCAATACCACCTGTTTTTCTGCACCAACCAGCGCGAGCCGGGCGAGATGTGCTGCAACAACCACAACGCCCAGGCGATGCGTGACTACTGCAAGGAAAAGGTCAAAAGCATGGGTGAGGCGATCCCGGGCAAGGTGCGCGTCAACAGCGCCGGCTGTCTCGACCGCTGCGACAAAGGGCCGGTGATCGTCATCTATCCCGAAGCCGTCTGGTACACCTACGTCGATCAGGAAGACATCGACGAGATCGTCGAATCTCACCTCGCCCAAGGCAAGATCGTCGAGCGACTACTCGTAATTTGAAAAGGGCACGCATATGGAGGCAGAAGAAGGGCTTTGCCCGATTTGTCATTCTGGCAAGCTGCTAGTTTCATCGGAAAAGATATACGAGGCAGCCGTTCACGGTAATAGCCTGGAGTTATTTCCGGAGAGCGAGACTTGGCTGGAGATCAAGTGTTCTGAATGCGAGCATGTTTTTGATCCAGACGAATTCGATGAAATTTATTAAACATGGTCTCGCCTCCGGAATACGACATCATAGCTGACATTATCAGATTCTTCGAAGAGGTTTTCGAAGTTAGGTCAAATGACAGCGGATACTTATACGCAGATTACAAGACTGAATGGTTGAACTTTATAGGGCTGAAAGAAAGTAGCGCCGATGAGTCGAAAACAGCAAGAACCACAAAGAAATTACAAGAATATCTGGTAAGCAAGTATGGGGATAGAATAAAGGTCGAAGCCAAAGTTGCAGAGAATATGACTCTTAGATTCAACGAGTTGCGTGGTGAAAACGAAACTAAAGAAATTGACATAGAAAAGTTGCAGGCTTTCGACTTGCTTGATATAGAAAATGGTGTAGCTGTCGAAATCAGTCTTGCTGATGCATTCGCTGAATTTTTCAAGGATGTACTAAAAGCATTGCTTGATTCGAGGGTCAAAAAATTATACTTATGCATGAGAAATCATTATTACAAAGGTGCAAAAAAGAGTGGCTACATCAAAGTGGCAAGCTCGCCTATGGTCAAGCAATACATAGCCTTGGCAAGGCTGTATAAACTAGAAATCGTCTTGCTGGACCTGTGTCCGGCCGCAAACCCCAAGCCATGACCCGCACCGAACGCATCCTCCTCGACGGCCCGGTGGGCAAGATCGAGGTGTTCGTAGAGACGTGCGATGCGCCGACCGGCATCGCGCTGATCGCGCATCCGCATCCGCTCTATGGCGGCACCGCCGACAACAAGGTGGTGACGACCCTAGCGCGCACCTTCCGCGAGCTCGGCTGTGTCGCGCTGCGGCCCAATTTCCGCGGCGTCGGCGGCTCAGAAGGCGTGCATGACCACGGCGAGGGCGAAGCCGAGGACCTGCTGGTCGTGCATTCGTGGGCGCGCCAGCGTTTCGGCAGCGAGCTGCCCGTCTATCTCGCCGGTTTCTCCTTTGGCGCCCATGTCGTCACCAAGGTGGCCAAGCGCCTGGCTGCCGCCGGTGATGCGGCGAGCCGGCTGGTGCTGGTCGGCACCGCGGCGGGTTTCATCGAGGGGCTGCGCCGCTACGAAACCGAGGCCGTGCCGGCCGACACGATCGTCATCCATGGCGCGAAGGACACGACCGTGCCGCTCGAAAACGTGTTCGCCTGGGCCGAGCCGCTCGATTTGCCGGTCGTCGTCATCCCCGGTGCCGACCATTTCTTTCACCGCCGGCTGCACCTGATCCGCGACATCATCCGCCGTCAGTGGCATTGACTACTACAATGCGGGCCGTTGCCCGGATGGTGAAATTGGTAGACACAAGGGACTTAAAATCCCTCGCCGCAAGGCGTACCGGTTCGAGTCCGGTTCCGGGCACCACTCACGAGCCGCTGCGGCCGATCCGATAGACCGCGAGGCTGCCGAGGAAGTTGTGCTCTTCGGTGACGAGTGCGCCGCGCTCGTCGAGCACCTGGCGGTCGCGGATGACGAGGCCCATGTCGGCGCAGAGACTCTCGAAGTCGAGCATCGTGAAGAAACGCACGTTCGGCGTGTCATACCACTGGTAGGGCAGGTCTTCCGAGACCGGCATGCGGCCGGAGAGGATCGCGAGGCGGTTCTTCCAGTAGGCGAAATTCGGAAACGAGACCACGGCCTCGCGGCCGACGCGCAGCATCTCGGCGAGGATCTGCTGCGTGTGGCGCATCGTCTGCAAGGTGCGCGAGAGCACGACATGGTCGAAGGCATCGTCCTCGAAGCCGGCGAGCCCTTCTTCGAGGTCGCTCTGGATCACATTGACGCCATTTTCGATCGCCGCCAGCACATGGCCGGGGTCACGCTCGATGCCCCAGCCGCGCAAGCCCCGCTCGGCGAGCAGCAGAAGCAGCTCGCCCGCGCCGCAGCCCAGGTCGAGCACGCTCTCGCCCGGTTTCATCCAACCGGCGATGAGATCGAAATCGGGGCGTTTCAAGGCGTGCGTCATGTCTTCACGTTGGCCATGTAGGCAGCGACGACGGCGTGGTAATGACGGTCGTCCATCAGGAAGGAATCGTGGCCGTGCTGGCTGGCGATCTCGGCGTAACTCACCGGCTGCTTGTTCTTCACCAGCGCGTTGACGATTTCGCGGCTTCTGGCCGGCGAAAAGCGCCAGTCGGTGGAAAACGAGACGACGAGGAAGCCCGCCCGCGCGCTGGCGAGCGCGGCGGCGAGATCGTCACCGTAAGGCGCGGCCGGATCGAAATAGTCCAGCGCCCGGGTCATCAACAGATAGGTGTTGGCATCGAAGATGCCGGCGAACTTGTCACCCTGATAGTGCAGGTAAGACTCGACCTCGAATTCGACGTCGAAACCGTAGCTGCCGGCGCCGGCACGCCGCTTGCGGCCGAATTTCTCGGCCATCTGGTCGTCCGACAGATAGGTGATGTGGCCGAGCATGCGCGCCAGGCGCAGGCCGCGCTGCGGCCGCGTGCCGTGGCGATAGAAATGCCCGCCATGAAAATCCGGATCGGTGATGATCGCCTGACGGGCGACGTCGTTGAAGGCGATGTTCTCGGCGGTGAGCTTCGGCGCGGCGGCGATCACCAGCGCATGGCGCACGCGCTCGGGCAGATCGATCGTCCATTGCAGCGCCTGCATGCCGCCCAAGCTACCGCCGACCACCGCCGCCCATTGGTCGATGCCGAGATGGTCGGCCAGTTTCGCTTGGGCTCTCACCCAGTCGGGCACGGTGACGACCGGGAAATCCGCGCCCCAGGGCTCCTGGGTGTCAGGGTTGATCGAGGCCGGGCCGGTCGAGCCGTGGCAGCCGCCGAGATTATTCACCCCGACGACGAAGAAGCGCTCGGTGTCGATCGGCTTGCCGGGCCCGATCATGTTGTCCCACCAGCCGACGTTCTTCGGGTTGTCGGCATACCAGCCGGCGACGTGGTGGTGGCCGGAGAGCGCGTGACAGACGAGGATCGCGTTCGTGCGCGCGGCATTGAGCCGGCCGTAGGTCTCGTAGACCAGTTCCCAATGCGGCAGGGCCTTACCGGCGGCGAAAACGAAAGGCTCTGCGAAGGCGACGCGTTGCGCCTCGACCGGGCCGATACTGTGCTTCTCCGCCATGCGAAGAATTAAGGCTGGAGGCGCCGCGCGCCGTTGTAACGGCGGCTCCAGTAACGGTCGCTCATGTCCTCGATGCGCACGCGACTGCCGGCGCGCGGCGCATGGACGAACAAATTGTCGCCCAGATAGATGCCGACATGCGAGAAGGCGCGCCGCATCGTGTTGAAGAAGACCAGGTCGCCGGGCCGCAATTCGCTCTTGTCGACCTTCTCACCTTCCTGGGCGATGGCCTTGGCATTGTGTGGCAGGATCAGGCCGAGCGTTTCGCCATAGACGTAGCGCACGAAGCCCGAGCAGTCGAAACCGGTTTCCGGGGAGCCGCCGCCACGTTTGTAACGGATGCCGAGGAAGTCGAGCGCGCGCTCGAGTGCATTTCCGACATTGTTGACCGCACGTGACATGAAGGAAGCGGGCGGCGCCAGTTCGACCGTCGTGGCTTGCCCCGCCGGCAGCTGCGGCAGCTGCGCCGCCGTTTCATCGGCTCGAGCGGGTGCAGCGGCAGTGCTGAGCAGAAACAGGAGCGTGGTCAGGGTTTTTTTCATAAGCCGCGCACTTTAGCAGAAACTCGGCGCTGGGAGGACGGCACCCTTGATCACCTGTGGATGACTCAGAGCGCTTCGACCATTTCGCGTATCCGCTCCGGCTCGTCTGAGCGCAGGATTTTCGCCACCTTCGTGGCGAGCCGCTCGGTATCGGCCATCACGACCTGCTGCTTCACTTCGAGCAATTGCGTCGGGTGCATCGAAAACTGCCGCAACCCCATGCCGAGCAGCAGCCGGGTGAGCTTCGGGTCGCCGGCGAGCTCGCCGCAGATGGCCACCGGCATTTCCGCCTTGTTCGCGGTCTGGATCACCTGGGCCAAGAGGCGCAGGACGGCGGGATGCAGCGGATCGTAGAGGTGGGCGACCGCTTCGTCGGTGCGGTCGATCGCCAGCAGGTATTGGATCAGGTCGTTGGTGCCGATCGAGAGGAATTGCAAATGGCGCAGAAACGGCCCGAGCGCCAGCGCCGCAGCGGGAATCTCGATCATGCCGCCGATGGCGACGTTTTCCGCGAACTTGCAACGCCGCTCGCGGAGCTGTTGCTTGGCCTGCTCGACCATCGCCAGCGTCTGGACGATCTCGCTGTGATGCGCGAGCATCGGCACCAGGATGCGCACCTGGCCGAAATGCGCGGCACGCAGGATCGCGCGCAGCTGGGCGAGGAAGATCTGCGGTTCGGCCAGGCAATAGCGAATCGCCCGCAGGCCCAGCGCCGGGTTCGGCACCTGGCGCTCCGCGCCGTTCAGTGCGCGTGCCGTCTTGTCGGCGCCGATGTCGAGGGTGCGGATCGTCACCGGTTTGCCGGCGAGCGCCTTGGCGACCTGACGGTAGGCTTCGAACTGCTCGTCCTCGTCCGGCAGCGTATCGCGGTTCATGAACAGGAACTCGGTGCGGAACAGGCCCACGCCGTCCGCGCCCGCCTGGCGCACCTGTTCGATGTCCTGCGGCAGCTCGATGTTGGCCTGCAGGCTGATCTCGACGTCGTCGAGGGTGACGGCGCGCGCGCTCTTCAGGCGCTTGAGCTTCGAGCGCTCGAGCTCGAATTCGCGCTTGCGCAAGCGGTATTCTTCGAGCACGCGCTCGTCGGGATCGACGATCAAAACGCCGCGCCGGCCATCGACGATGACCAGATCGTCCTCGCGCACCAGCGCACGCGCGTGGTGCAGACCGACGACGGCGGGAATGGCGAGGCTGCGGGCGACGATCGCCGTATGCGAGGTGGCGCCGCCCAGGTCGGTGACGAAGCCGGCGATCTTCAGGTGCTTGAACTGGATCGTGTCGGCAGGCGAAAGATCGTGCGCGACGATGACGATCTCGGCATCATTGCCTTTCTTCGACAACCGGCGCGGCTTGCCGGAGAGCGCGCGCAGGAGGCGTTCGACCACCTGGACGATGTCCTGGCGGCGCTCGCGCAGATAGCTGTCGTCGATTTCGTCGAACTGCGCGACGAGTTCTTTCATCTGCTGCACCAGCGCCCACTCGGCGTTACAGCGCCGCTCGCGGATCAAGTCCTTCGGCACGTTGGCGAGCAACGGATCGTCGAGGAACAGCGCATGGACACCGACCAGCGCGGCGAGTTCGCTCGGTGCGCCCGGTTGGGCGGCTTCCGCATTCAGGGCGGCGAGCTCCGCGCGTACCGCGGCGAGCGCCGCGTCGAAGCGGGCGATCTCGGCAGGAATGTCACGCTCGCGGATCGAATAATGGACCACCTCGAAGATGGCATGCGAGATCAGATGTGCACGGCCGATGGCGATGCCCTGGGAAACGGCGAGGCCATGTACGGTGAAGGACATGCTTATTCGTCCTCGCCGAAACGATCCGCGATCAGCGCGAGGATCGCGGCGAGCGCTTCGTCGGCGCGCTCGCCTTCGGTGTCGATGGTCACGGTGCTGCCCTTGGCGGCGGCCAACATCATCACGCCCATGATGCTCTTGGCATTGATGCGGCGGCCGTTCCTTTCCATCCATACCTCGCAGGGAAAGCTGCCGGCCAGCTGGGTGAGTTTCGCCGAGGCGCGCGCGTGCAGCCCCAGCTTGTTGACGATCGTCGCTTCGGCTTTCGGCATGGGTTCAACCCAGATTGTCCATTGGAACACGAGCGGGTTGTGACGGCGAGGGCAAGCAGGTTTGCGTCCCCGCGACGAGCCAATAACAGTGTCTATTGGCGAGGAGCGGGGGCGCGAAAATGCCGCCCGCAGCCCGAAAGCCGCCGTGTAGGGCGCTGAAATGACCGTATCGCGTGCTCATGACGAATCAGCCCGGTCTAATGGACAATCTGGGTTGAAACTCGGCGCTGGCGGGACGGCACTTCTGCCGTCCCTCTCAAGGTGCAGTGCGCGCTTTGTCGATCAGTTCGGCGAGTTGCTGCCTTTCGGCGGCATCGAGCCGGTCGATGTTCTTTTTCCAGCGGTAGGTCGAATAATTCGCCCGCACATACTCCCAACCGAGTGGCCCATAGGCATCGACACTGGCCTTGAGTTTCGGGACGGCCTCGACCACCCGTCTGAATTGTGCCCAGCTCAAATGCTGGAGACGCCGCTCCAGAGTGCTGCTGTCACTGATGCCGTCACTCTCGGCCTGCAGCGGCACCTGCCGTCCCTCCGCGGGGAAAGCCGCAACCGCCCAGCTCGCGCCGAGCAGGAACACCACGGCGAAACGGGTCAGTAACATGGCGGTATCCGGAAATGACAAGGCCCAACACACCGTGCTGGGCCTCAGGCATTCTGGCTCCCCGACCTGGGCTCGAACCAGGGACCTACGGATTAACAGACCCCAAGTCAGGAGCGAGGGCGCATTCCAGCGAATTCTGGAAACTTTTCAACCAATTGATTTTAAATACTTTCAAACTGTTCCATCACCGCGCTTAGTTCTACGATGTTCTTGCCTTTTGTGTAATTTTCCATGCCCGATTACACAGGAATTACACAAGGATTCTGGCCCAAGGCCAGTATTGACAAAGGCTGGCGGGCAAGACGCGGCGGACAATCTTCTGCCAGTCTTGAAGAGTCGGCGCTGGCGGGACGGCGGTAGCGGTGCAGCTACGCTCGCCAGAGCGGGCGATTGCGCCAGTCGACAGGAAATCCAAGACGATCTGCCCGCACCTTGGGGTGCTCGGTCAGCAGATCGGCCAAGCGCTGGCCCCAATGGGTATCCGGCGAAACCACCTTCAACAGCACCTCGGCCATCACCGCCTGCGCGTAGAAGCGCATCGTGTCTTGCAACTCGGCCGCGTATTGCTTGGCCTGGATCGGCTTGATGGTGTAGGTGCGATTCCACAAACGCTGGTGGTGGGCCGCCAGATTGCGCAGGTAGGACAGCGCGTGGAGCCACGAGGCGAGCACGG
Organism: uncultured Rhodocyclaceae bacterium; assembly: GCA_964530115.1. Taxonomy (GTDB): domain Bacteria; phylum Pseudomonadota; class Gammaproteobacteria; order Burkholderiales; family Rhodocyclaceae; genus Fen-999. The sequence goes on from CAZGYD010000005.1 coordinate 10,060, forward strand.
CACCATCCAGGCCGAAAGCCTTGGCGACGGGCTTCTGGTTCTGGCGGGTCAGGCTCTTGAAGGCTTGCGACACCGTACCGAAAGACAAGACCTCGAACACCATCCACGACGGTGGCAGTTCCGGGTCGCCATATTTGTCGTAGTAGTGCTTGATGAAGGTCTGGCGCATCGCGGCGCGCGACTTGTCGTGGCCGATGTCATCCTTGATGCGCTCGATGAATTTGTCGTGCCGGTAGCTGGGCACGAAATGAGCGGCATCCATGAACCAGTGTGGGCCGTGCAGTACGCTCATCGTCTGCGAAAACTGAGCGCGGAAAGCAACCTCGATGCGCTCTACCGCATCCATCACCGCCAGCCGCAGCTTGCGGTCGAAAACGTAGAGGTCGAGGATGTCCTCGAAACTGACCCCATCGAGGAAGCGATGCGAGCCGTCGGCGTTGTAATTCACCTGAAACGGCAGCGCGTAACCGGCCAGGCGGTAGTAGCCGACAAAGCGCAGGTAATGCCTGGCGCGGTCCTCGTCGACGATCACCTGCCCGCGACGCTTCAGCAGCGCAATCTGATCGTCAATCGAGGTGGCAGGCTTGGCGAACTTCATGGGCAATAAAAAACCCGCCGGGGTGCGCTTGCAAGCAGAGGCGTGGCGGGTGTTATTAGATGCAGTATATGAGGCAGCCCCGGCGATGGTCAAGGCCAGAATGTTACGGGCAAATCTGGAGCAGTGCCGGAAAACCCTTGTGAATCTGCAAAAGTCGGCGCTGGCGAGACGGCAGGCGATTTTGCGAAACAGATTGAGCCCCGCTGCTACCGGCCTGATCGCAGTTCCTTGAGTTTCACCAGCATCGCCAGCGTGCGCTCGAACTTCCGGTCCAGATGGGTTTCGTAGCGGGCGATCTTTTCCAGCCGATGCACTTGCAAACCCTCGCCGATGGCCTGCGCCTTGATCGCCTCGTGATGCTGGGCTTGGCGTTGCATCGCAATGCAAAGCGGCATCAGGTGTTCGCGGATGAACTCGGCCAAGCCTTCCGCCGTGGCGGGATATTCCTCATCGTCGACATACTCCTGCCACCAGTCGCGCGAATCCGGCAGCAGCGCGCGCAGCGCCTTGTCATAGGCATCGTCACCGCCACGTCGCAGGATGGCGGCGGCCCTCTCGGTAGCCGCCAGATCGTGCTGAGCCTCGCGCTGCCTCTCGGTGACGTCGGCCGGGCTCATGCCCACCAGATCGCGCAAGTCGGTGCCCTGCTTTGGCAAGCCGCGTTCGAATGGCACAGCGGCCATGACCGGGCTGGGCGAATGCCAGTCCTCATCGTGACGATCATTCACCACGGACAGCAGACCGCGATTGATCGTAGCGCCCTCGGCGACCATGACCCGCCGCTTGCGCCACATGATGGCAGCCAGGTCTTCAACCAGATGCATTTCGGTCGCGCCAGCCGGCTGGTGCTCATCCACCAGCGCGGCCAGCAGATCGGCAAACTCGGCGGCGTCCTCGTGCGGCAGCACGGTGCAGCGCGAAAGGATGCCGTGCTTCACCGCATTGAAGCGCACGGCCTGATAGTTCGCCGACGGCGCGTGAATTGGCTCGGGTCGAATATGCCTGACGGATGGAGCGATTGGAACAGACTGGGTGGCGGTCATGTGGCGACTCCCAATGATGATGGTGATGCCAGCGATTTTCCCAGACTATCGACCATCTTTCATTGCTTAGTCAAAGCTATCGAAAAGTCGGCGCTGGCAAGACGGTACCCACCTACTGACTGCCCGGCGCAGCCGGACAGCGAGCGTGCCAGCAGGCGCGCAAGCGCGGCCCGGATGTTGAGCGTAAGCCACCCATCGCGCAGCGCTGACTGAAACCACGCGCAGCGCCGAATAACGGTGTTGGGACGGCCGGGGGCGCAAGACATAACAGACCATTACCCGAACCCGCAGGGCGCGTCAGCGGTCGGCCACCAAGCGAAGTCCGGCGTAGCGACTGGCCGACTTTGGGTAATGCGCTGTTATGTTCAATCGCTTGCGATTTACCCCAGGCCGGCCTGGCTGCAATCGAGCACCGCGAGCAAGCCGGGGTTGAGGTAGCCGACGGAGCCGCGAGCGAAGCTGGCGGCGAAGGCGGCGGGCAGTATGCGACTACGCTAGCGGAGGGCAAAAGTCGGCGCTGCCGGGACGGCGATAGCGAGAGAGACAAAGCCGTGGCGCGCAGCGCGACGGCGTGGTGGAGTACGCGACACGGTAGCCACCTGCAAGCCGCAAGCCGGCGAGCAGCTTTACCGCTGGCCGGCGCAGTGGCGTAGCGGCGGCGGTGCAGGAGGGAATAGCGGTCGAGGTGCGCACAAAGCCAGGGCGCGGCCTTATGCGCGCTGGCGTGGATCAGTCCGTGACGCGGTAGCCCGGCAGGCGGCTTGCGGCGCCCGGTGACTCCTCCACGCGCCAGGAGCAAGCCGCATGACGGGCGTTCGGAGGGTGATGCGGAATTCGCGCGCTACGTCGGTTCGGGAACTGACACACTGGACGCAGTGAAAAGTCGGCGCTGGCGCGACGGCAAGCTGCCGTCAAAGTCCAAGCGGCAGGCCCTGAACCTGAAAGCCCATCGACATCAACTCGCGGCGAAAGTGGCTGGCGGCCAGCGGAAATGCCTGCGCTGCCAGCACATACTGATGTTGTTCCTGCTCGAAGCGTGGCAACAGTTCTGTCTCGGTCGTGCCCGGCGGGTAAGTGAAGCGCGCCTCATATTGCGCCGATAAATCGGCCAGCGACTGGTCCGGGGTCTCCTTGACGACGGCTTTACCATCCATGCGGATCGACACAATGGCCTCGAAGTTTCCCTCGGGTGTCGAAGGAACGCCCAAGCCGATTTCTATGGTTGGCGTCATCGAAAACATCACTTCCATGCGTTCGGTGCGCGGAAGCGCGTTGCGAGAATTGAACTCGATGACGCGAAACGTCATCAGGCGCGGGCGCAAGCTGGGATTGTCCATGTCAATGCAGTGTGCCGCGCAGCTCACCGTGCGGGGCGGAGTAAAGGATCATGCGGCGGACGGTATGAGGTGCGTCTTCTTGCGATTGCATCTGCTTGACCACGAACTCGATGATGGCCGGGCGCAACTTAGCACGCATCGTGCGCGGCGGAATCTCCGCCGTCATACCCTTCAAGGCAACAAGCTCCGCGAACGCCTCCTCGCTTCGCTGCACCAGTCGTAACAGATTGTCCATCGACACTGAATGCACAACGTCATCCGTCTCGTATTTGCTGAAAGCCTTGGGGCCGCCACCGAACAGACGTGCCGCCTGATCCTGGGTGATGCCATACTGCTCGCGCAACGCGCGAATCTCGGCACCGGTCAGCAGGCCATCGACCGACTTGCGAAAAGCCACCACGGCGCGCTTGTTGGCGCGGCTATCAGCGTCATCCGTGAGTTCAGAACCGCAGGCATCGCACTCGGCAAAGCGCAGCGTTACCCTGCCTTGATGGCCGGCGTACTCGGTGACCGTATCCTCTACCCGCGAGGTCAAATGGCCCTCGCCGCACAGCGGACACAGCGTTTTGTCGCTCATGATCTTCCCCGTCTCTAGCTCGATGTATGACAAGACACGATCAGAATCAGCTTGCCCGACTTACCCAATGCAAATTTCAAAAAGTACTCGATGCGAAAAGACTTACCGGCGGCTTCGATGAATTCAAGGCGCTTGAGCGTGTAGGCATCGCACGCCGCCCACAGCTATTGCCGTTATCGCACCATTCCGAATCCCGGTAATCTTGTTTCGTCAGTTCCCGAATCAAGCCGCCCACATCATCCGTATCAAACCCCAATTTGGCCACATCCTGCATGCAGCGGCGCGTCCAGAGATTCAAGCTGCCCGCTTGAAGCGTCAGCGCCTGCACGTCGGCAAGTGGATACAGCGGCCCGCCAGCGATTTTTCGGCTCTCGCCGTCCTTCGGTAAAACCCCATTGAAGGCCGACAAGTTTTTGAATGGTACCACGATGGTAAGTTCCGTGTTCTTCCGTTAACGGCCAAGGAGGGCCAATAATGAGTGTGAAAACCTGTGGTTTCTGTGCGGCGGGCCGGCCAGTCGAATGCTATTAGCGAGCATTTTAAGCGGCACACAAGGGCGAGCCACCCCAAAGTTGGTGCTGATCACTACGCCCCGGCAATCTCATCGCGCAGCATCTTTAGCGCGCCCTGTTCCAACGTCCACGCCTCGTCGCGCAGGCGGTTGGCGTCAAGCACCAAGGCGGCAATGGCTTTGCGCTCGGGGTCGGGTAGGAGTGGCACGGAGACTTCTCCAGCCATGAAGCGGTCGAATTCGAGAATCACCGAGCCGTAGCTGTATCGAGTAATCAACGCTTGGCCGTAATCGCTTGCCAGCCACGCATAGAGATAGCCGGCTTTCTCGTCGTCTGCCGGGATGATGCGCAGCGCGTGCTGATTGGCCGCCCAGCCGTTCATGTAGGCGGGGATGATCTGAACACGGCCAATCGTGCCGGAACAGGTAATCGCAATCGTATTCGTGGCGAGCGCAATCTCTTCCATATCGTCCGTGTGCGCGCCACGTGCCAGCCCTTTCAACTCGATGGGATCGACCTGGAAAAGCTGCTTACTGGAAAGCAGCGGGATACCGCCCTTGGGCACATAGACGCGCTTGCGGAATTTGGTGACGGCGTTGATCGCCTGGGTCAGCCGCGCATCGGAGAGCGGCAGTACCGGCAAGCCGCTGGCGCGAAGCTGTTGCTCAACCCAACGCGCCGTCGGGTTATGAAACGAGGCATCGAGCCGGCCGGCCCAATCGGCGGCGCGGATGGTGCCGACCACCGGGCCATGATTCAGCGCCGGCAAGGGCGGCAGTTTCAGCGCGGCGCGCAGTCGCGCGTCGGCGGCATCCAGTTGGTCGTTGGCCGCGTCGCGTTTCAAGGCGGCATCGACAAAGGCGCGGCCGATGGCGATGCGGCGAATGGCGGGGAGATCGGGGATCAGGACGCGCTCAAGGTGGTGGGGCTCGATGTGCTGGACCACCGAACCGTAAGTCAGGCCGACCAGTTGCGCGCGGCCCCATTGTGTCCGCAAGAACGCCGCGACATAACCCGCCGTGTCACGATCCGGCGCGGTGATGCGAATGGCGTCCTCTGACAATACCCAGCCCGCCATGCGCGGGGACGCCAGGCTGACATTGCCAATGGTGCCGGAACGAGAAACCAGCACCGTCCAGGGCTGGATGAGTAGCTGTTCGAGTTTTGGCGTGTGCTTGCGGCTCAGATAGTTGCCGCGTTCTGGTCGCAGTCCGATGATGTCGGAACTGGAAAGGAAGGGAACGCCATTCGTTTCGCCAACATAGACGCGCGGAAACCTGGCCCCGTTGTGTGCGTCTTGGCATACCCCGCCTCCCCCCAACACCGCCTTGAGCGGATGCGGGCACGCCTGCAACTCCGCGATGGCTTGTCGCGCTTCGAGCGCGTAGGCGGAGGCTTCGAGACGCAGTCCCGCGCCCATGACTTCGGTCAGGCGCACGCCGACGCTGCGGCTGGCCAGATGCGCCTTGCCCTGCGAGTGAGCGCGGGCGGTCTTCACCATCCGAGCACCGCCGACTTTTTCCAGTCGAGAAATTCGCGCGCAACGACGGGGGTATCGTCATCGACCTGTTTGGTCGGCCGCAGCACGCGGCGGCTGGCGTCGCCTTGGGCGCCAACCTCATACAACTCGGTTTCCTCGCCCTCGGGCGGAAACAGGATTTCCTCGCCGTCGTCGTTGCGTTTGTAGAGCACGTTGCCGCGCTTGTCGTGGCCGATGGCGAGCGTCTGCGCCATAAAGATTTCGTAGTCGTCGAGTTGCCCCTGCTTTTCTTCCTTGCGCATTTCGTCGGCGGTTTTCTTCTGCAACAACAGCACCGAGGTTTGCGTGCCGTTGTTGGGCTGGAAGGTGTCCGGATGCAGGTCGATGCTGGCGACGATGCGGCAATGGATCATGATCCACCAGCGCACATATTCCAGGTCGGGATTGCCGAGAATGCCATCGGGCAAAACGATGGCCATGCGGCCGCCGGGTTTGAGCAACTGCCAGCAGCGTTCGATGAAAAGGATTTCCGGCGGGCGCGTGCCGTAAAGCTCGTCGGTCATCCGCCAGCGGCCGTCGTCGCCTTTCTTCCAGACATGGGCTAGATCAAATTGCGCCAGGGTTTCACGGTCGGAGACGGGCAGCTTGCCGCCGAAGGGCGGGTTGGTGGCAATGACGTCCCAGTGACCGATGCAGTCCGGCCCGCGCAGTTCGGCGGGGTCGATCTCCAGCGCCTTGGCGAGCTTGTCGCGGAATTCAGGCTCCCATTGATGCGGATGGGAGAGGCTGTCGTTTTGCAGGATGTTGCCGGAGCCGTCGTTGTTCATCACCATGTTCATCTTGGTGGCCTTGACCAGCTCGCGGTTGATGTCGAAGCCGAAGAAACAGCGTTCGGCGGTCTCGCGAATCTTCTCGTTCAGCACTTGCCGGTAGCCATCGCCGGACGGCATGTCGCGCAGCGAGCCTTTGAGTCGATCAATGACTTCGTTCATGGCGATGACCAAGAAGCCGCCCGTGCCGCAACTCGGGTCCAAAATCTTCTCGCCCGGCTTCACGTCGAGCATCTGGATGGCCATGCGCTGAACGTTGCGCGGGGTGAAGAATTCGCCGCGGTCGCCGCGAAGGTTGCTGCCAACCAGTTCCTCGTAGGCTTTGCCCTTCACGTCGATGTGCGTGTCGAGGAAGCTGTAGCGTTGCAGTTCGCCGACGATGTAGGCGAGCGAGCGCGGCTTGAGAGTAATGACGTCGTTGGCGTCAAAGATCGCCGGATAGCGCTTCTTCACTTCGTTGAAAATCTTGCCGATGCGGTTCTGCACCGTCAGCCGGCCATCGTTGCTCGCCTTCTCCTTGGCCGTGGCGTAGAACTCCAGCGGCTTGGGGATGTTGCGCTCGTCGTGAATCTTGCAGAAGATGACCTTCAGCAGCTCGAAAAAGGCTTTGTCCTTCGGCAGGCCGTCGGTGATGTAGATATGGTCGTGACAGGTACGGAAGGAAAACAACAGGTTGTCGTCGGTCGAGCGCATTAGGCGCTCGCGCGTCGGCCGGTCGGTGTCGTCGATATTGCCGTCGTGCGCGGGGATGTCGTTGGGTTCCTCCCACTGCACGCGCCCCTCGGCTTCGATGCGGCGAAAGACCGACTTGTGCCGTCCGTTGGTCCACATGCCCCACTGCGCATTAGGGCAGGACGACAGGTAGGACTTGAGCTGATCCTCGCCGTCCTTTTTGTCGGAAGGCTTCACTTTCTCATGCTTGCATTCGATGATGATGTCGATGTGTTCCTGCTTGTGCAGAGCGCCATCGGGGAAGATGGCGATGTCGACGCGCTTGGTAGATGAGCCCACCTTGATCGGGAATTCGACGGCGATGCGTTCCGGCTTGTAGCCCAGTTCCTTGACCAAACGACGCTCGATGTTCTGTCGGACATATTCCTCGGGCGTGTCATTGCGGATCGTGCCGTCAATGAAGTCGCAGATTTTTCCGTCGGGCAGCGTGGTAATCAGCGGGGCGGTCATCTTTTCTGCCATGAACTTCACTCGAATGGAATGCAAAAGCCGGAGACATGCGCCGCCGGCTGAATTAGAAGAATGCTACCTGATCGCGTCAAGGGATAGGCTGGAAAGTGACGGGCAAATCCGGGA
>CAZGYD010000006.1:0-48845 GCA_964530115.1 uncultured Rhodocyclaceae bacterium
GGCAGGCAGAGGGCGGTGGGAGAAATAGGGGGGGCGCAGCAGCAGGCAGGACGCGGGTTGTGCGGACAAGCCGGGGGGGAGGGGGGTGCGGGCGGGGGCCTGTGCGGGCAGGGGGGCTGGGGGGGGCTGGACGAAGGGGTCGGCGCCGCCAGAGGGGGGGTAGGGCGGCCGGAAGGGTGAGAGAGTCAGAGCCGATCGCCGGGAAAGCGGGGGGGCGGCGGCGCGATCCCGAACGCGGCCGGGCCCACGGTGTTCCGGAGAGCGGCTGGGAAACTCGCACTCGTCCGGCAGACGTACACCCCATATGGCGGCGCCGAGCGCTTCGTCGAGCGCGCGCTCGCGGCCCTGCGCGAACAGGGCGCCGACGTCACCATCATCGCGCGCGAGTGGCAGGGCGAAGCCGGGCCCGGCTTCCTGTGCTGCGATCCGTTTTACCTCGGCCGCACCTGGCGCGACGCCGGCTTCGCACGCTGCGTGCGGAAGATCATCGCCGAGGGCTGCTTCGATCTCGTGCAAAGCCACGAGCGCATCCCGGGCTGCCACCTCTACCGCGCCGGCGACGGCGTGCATGCCACCTGGCTGGCACTGCGCGGCCGCGCCCGCGGCGTGTCACCACGGCTGAGTTTCGCGCTCTCGCCCTGGCACCGCTACACCCTGGCCGCCGAGGCGGCCCTGTTCCGTCACCCGGACCTCCGGGCGGTGATCTGCAACTCACACATGGTCCGGGACGACATCGCCCGGCGCTTTCCCGAGGCCGCCGGCAAGCTGCATGTCATCTACAACGGCGTCGATCTGGAGCACTTCCACCCGCGCCTGCGCGACGAGTACCGTGAGTCCGTACGTTCGGAGCTGGGCATCGGCGACGATGTCCCGGTGATCCTGTTCGTGGGTTCCGGTTTCGAACGCAAGGGCATACCGGTATTGCTGAGAGCCATGGCACGGATGACGCGCGACGATGCGCGGCTGCTCGTCGTCGGCCGCGACCGCAGGGCGCAGGCGATGCAGCGGCTCGCGGACGAGCTCGGCATCGGCGCGCGCGTGCGCTTCCTCGGCGGACAGAAGGACGTTCGGCCTTTCTACGGCGCGGCGGACGTCTTCGCCCTGCCAACGCTCTACGACCCGATGCCCAACGCCGCCCTCGAGGCCCTGGCCTGCGGCCTGCCGGTCGTCACCTCCACCACCTGCGGCGCGGCGGAGTTGATCGAGCCGGGCGTCAATGGCTTCGTTTGCGATGCGCTTTCGGTCGATGACCTGGCAGACCGTCTCGACGCGGCAATCGGCACCGCGCCCGGCACCTGGCGCGCGCGGGACGCGGTGTCGGGCCTCGCGATCGGCGAAATGGCGGCCAGACTCGTCGGCCTCTACCGCGCCCTGACTGGCTGAGCCGTTGGCACACCGGTAGAATCCGCCGCTCGTTCCGGGTTCCGGACCGGCTCCTTACATGACACCTCCGCCGCCCGACAGCCGCCGTCTCTATCTCCGCCTTCTCGGCTACGTGCGCCCCCACTGGAAGGTCTTCGCGCTCGGGCTCGCGGGCATGGCGGCCGTCGCCGCCACGGAGCCGCTCTTCCCGGCGCTGATGAAGCTCCTGCTGGACAAGGGGTTCTCCGGAACCGCGCGCGACGACCTCTATCTCGCGCCCGTCGCCATCATCGGCATCTTCATCGTCCGCGGCGTCGTCGGCTATCTCGCCTCCTACAGCTTCGGCTGGGTCTCCAACCGGCTGATCACGGATCTGCGCGAAGCGATGTTCCGCAAGCTGATCGCGCTGCCCGCGGAGTTCCATCTGCGCACGTCGTCGAGCACGCCGGTGTCGAAGATCGCCTACGATGTCGCGGGCGTCACCTCGGCGGCGACGACGGTCGTCACCGTGCTCATCCGCGACAGCCTGACGCTGGTCGGCCTGCTGGCCTGGCTCTTCTACATCAACTGGCAGCTGACCCTGGTCTGCCTGACCATCATCCCGCTGACGAGCCTGGTCATCCGCGCCTTCAGCAAGCGCCTGCGGCGGCTGACCCGCGCGACCATGGAAAGCCAGGCGGCCATCACCCAGGCGCTACAGGAGAGCATCCATTGCCAGAAGATCGTCAAGGTCTTCGGCGGCGAAGCCCAGGAGATCGCGCGCTTCACGCATCTCAACAACGCCCAGCGCGGCTACGCGATGCGCATGACCATCGCCGCGGCGGCCACGGTGCCGCTCACCCAGCTCCTCGCCTCGGTCGCGCTGGCCATCGTCGTCTACATCGCGCTCGTCCAGTCGCAGGCGGCCGCCACTACGGCCGGCGATTTCGTCTCCTTCATCACCGCGATGCTCATGCTGCTGGCGCCGCTCAAGCACCTGGCCGACGTGAACGCGCCGCTGCAGCGCGGCCTGGCGAGCGCCGAGCGCGTCTTCTCGCTGCTCGACGAGTCTCCCGAGCCGGACACAGGACGGATCGACGCAGGTCGTGCCCAGGGCGCCCTGAGCTTCGACCACGTGGGCTTCACCTACCCGCACGCCGAGCGACCGGCACTCGTCGATGTCTCGCTCGACATCCGGCCCGGAGAGACCGTCGCGCTCGTCGGCGCCTCGGGCGGCGGCAAGACGACGCTCGCGAGCCTCGTGCCGCGCTTCTTCCGGCCGCAGCACGGGCGCATCCTGCTCGACGGCATCGACATCAACGAGCTGACGCTGAAGAGCCTGCGTGCCAACATCGCGCTCGTGAGCCAGGAGGTCCTGCTCTTCGACGACACCATCGCCGCCAACATCGCCTACGGCGCGATGCGCGACGCCCCGCGCGAAGCCATCGAAGCGGCCGCACGCGCTGCCAATGCGCTCGAGTTCATCCGCGCCCTGCCGCAAGGCTTCGAGACCGTGATCGGCGAGCACGGCGCCCGGCTCTCGGGCGGCCAGCGCCAGCGCATCGCCATCGCCCGCGCGATCCTCAAGAACGCGCCGATCCTCATCCTCGACGAAGCCACCTCGGCGCTCGACAACGAATCCGAACGTCTCGTGCAGGCCGCCCTCGACGACCTGATGAAGAATCGCACGACCCTGGTGGTCGCCCACCGGTTGTCGACGATCGAACGCGCGGACCGCATCGTCGTGATGTCCCAGGGGCGCATCGTCGAGACGGGAAATCACGAGGAGCTGCTGGCCAGAAACGGCGCCTATGCGCAGCTCTACCGGCTCCAGTTCGCGGAAGGCACGGCATGAGGATCGTTCATACGGAAGCCTCTTGCGGCTGGGGCGGACAGGAAATCCGCATCCTCGAAGAATCGGCCGGCATGATCGCGCGCGGCCACGAAGTGCATCTGCTCTGCCCGGCCGAAGCACGCATCTTCGCCGAGGCGGGCCGCCGCGGCATCCCCGTCACCGCGCTGCCGATCGGGCGCAAGCGGCCGGCCGGCGTGCTCGCGCTGCGCCGCTGGCTCGCCACTCATCCGGCCGACGTCGTAAACACCCACAGCTCGACCGATTCGTGGCTCGCGGCGCTGGCCTGCCGGACGATGGCGCGGCCGCCGGCGATCGTCCGCACCCGCCACATCTCCGCGCCCATTCCGGACAACATCGCCAGCCGCTGGCTCTACACCGGCGCCGTGCGCCACGTGGTCACCACCGGTGAGCGCCTGCGGGAACAACTGATGATGCAGTTCGGCCTGCCGGCGGAACACGTCACCTCGGTGCCGACGGGAATCGACCCGGCACGCTTCTTCCCGGGCGACAAGGCCGAGGCGCGCCATGCCCTCGGCCTCGACCCGGCCCGGCATTACCTCGGCATCGTCGCGACCTTGCGCAGCTGGAAGGGGCACCTCTACCTGCTCGAAGCCTTCGCCGCGCTGGCGCGCCCCGACTGGACGCTGCTCGTCGTCGGTGATGGACCGCAGCGCGAGGCGCTCGAAACCAGGATTGCCGAGCTCGGCCTTTCCGGCAGGGCCCTACTCGTCGGCCAGCAGAACAACCCGGAAGACTGGCTGCGCGCGCTCGACATCTTCTGTCTGCCTTCCTATGCCAACGAAGGCGTACCGCAGGCCGTGCTCCAGGCGATGTTCACGGCGCTGCCGATCGTCACCACCCCGGTCGGCGCGATCCTCGAAGCCGTGCGCGACGGAGAATCGGCCCTCGTCGTGCCGCCGCGGGAGCCGGACGCCTTGAGGGCCGCGATCGCGCGGCTCGCCGATGATCCGGCGCTCGCGGCCCGCCTCGGCGCGGCGGCGCGCGACCATGCATGGGCACGCTTTTCGCGCGATGCCATGCTCGACCGGATGGAAGAGGTGTTTTCGCAGGCCCGCCGGTGACGAAGCGCATCCTCGTCATCCACGTCACTCGCATCGGCGACACGCTGCTCGCGACGCCCGCCATTCGTGCCATCGCCGAGGCCCACCCAGAGGCGCACCTGACCGTACTCGCCCATCCGAAGCGTGCGGAAATCCTGCGGCACCTGCCGTTCATCGACGAGGTCGGCAGCATCACCAAGCAGCGGGCCTGGCTCAAGGGGCGCCTCTCACCACCGGCCTACGACCTCGCCTTCGTCTTTGGCCAGGATCGGGCCCTGGTGGCCTACGCGCTACGGGCGGCACGCAAGGTGATCGCCTTCCGCCAGGGCGATGCCTCCATCGACGAACGTCTGGCTACGAGCGTGGTTCCGCCGCCGCGGCACTCGTGCCACGCCGTCGATGCCTTGCTTGCGCTGCCCGAAGCGGTAGGCATCCACGCCACCCGCCGGCGGCTCGCCTATCACGTCACCGAAGCAGAAACCCGCTGGGCCGTTGAATCGCTGGCCCGCTGGCTGCCCGCGGGCGCCGGTCCCCTGATCGGTCTGCAAGTAGCGAGCTTCCCGACCAAGGCCTGGCGCGACTGGCCGCTCGAACATTTCATCGGTCTCGCCGAACACGCACTCGCCCGCCACCCGCACGCCCACTTCCTGATTCTCGGCGGCTCGGGCGAGCACGAGCGAACCGGCGCGCTCCACGCCCGCTTTCCCGCGCACACGACCCTGCTCGCCGGCCGTCTGACGCTGCGCGAGACGGCCGCCGTCATGAGTCGCCTCGACGCCTATGTCGGCGTCGATACCGGCCCCACGCACCTGATGGGCACGTTCGACATTCCCCTCGTGGCGCTCTATCACGACCAGTCGCCCGCTGCGATCTACGGGCCGCTGGAACACCCCTGTCTCTTTGCCATCGAGCGACCCGCTGATGGGCCAACGGGCGGGATGGCCGATATTTCCATCGATACCGTTGCCGAAGCGACGGAAAAGGCGCTTGCCCACCCGTGCCGTTCCATCAGCTGATTCCTCGCCCGGGCTGGCGTGTTACCGCGGCTGAGTTTCGGTGAGGCGCCGGACGAACGGCGGCACGGACGGCCGCGGTCTCCCGGCGACGTCGGCGTGCCACGACCGCAGCGGCTAAAATGCCGCCGTTGCAGGATTCTTCTGATCCCGCCCGCCGATCCTTTCGAGTCCGACCTTGGGTCATCTTTCCAACGCCCGCTGGTTCCTGCCGCTCCGCCGCGCCTACAACGCCGTCTGCCGCGCACGGCTGGCCCGCCAGGCGATTTCCGTTCCGACCATCCGGCCGCCCGGCGGAACTTCGCGCGTCCTCGTCCTCGGCGTCTACCTCGCCGACCGGCCGAACACCGCGGCCCACCTGGTCCGGCGTTTCTCGGAAAGCCGCAATCATCACGTCGACCAGGCCTGGGCGGCGATCGGGGGCGTGTCGGCCGACCCGGCGCTCGCAGCCGCGACGGTCGAGCAGCTCGACGGTTTCGTGCCGAAGTTCGTCGTCATGAACCGCCTGCTCGAACGGCACGACTGGCGGAGTTACGACTGGCTCGTCTTCGCCGATGACGACATCGTCGTGCCCACGGGCTTCCTCGATGCCTACCTCGGTCTCCAGACCGAATTCGGCTTCGCGCTCGCTCAGCCCGCGCGAACGCGGAACAGCTGGGCCGACCACAAGTTCTGCCGCCAGCAGCGTGGCCTGCGCGGCCGACAGACGCGCTACGTCGAAATCGGACCGCTGTTCTCGGTGAGAAAGGATTTCGCGCCAACGATCCTGCCCTTCGACGAGTCGAGCGGCATGGGCTGGGGCTACGACTACGTATGGCCGGTTCTGGCGGAAAAGGCTGGAGCAAAGATGGGCATCATCGACGCGACGCCGGTCGACCACAGTCTGCGCGATCAGGCCAGCGCCTACAGCAGCCGCGCCGCCGCCGAGCAGATGCGCGACTATCTGGCACGGAACGAGCACCTCAGCAAGCAGCAGGCGTTCTCCGTGATCGCGACGCATTGAGGCGATTGGGCCGCCATGGTCACGGAAACGTATTCGACGAAGAACGACGCCTACTTCGGCAACCCTCGTGCCGACATGTTGCCTTTCGTTCCTGACGGGGTGAACCGGATCCTCGAAATCGGCTGCGGTGCGGGCGAGTTCGGCGCTGCGCTCAAGAAGATCCGCCCCGTCGGCATCACCGGCGTCGAGCTTGTTCCCGCCGCTGCCGAGACCGCGCGGCGGCATCTCGACACCGTGATCGTGGCCGACATCGAACGCGAGGAACTCGCCCTCCCGCCGGCTTCCTTCGACTGCCTGATCTGCAACGACGTGCTCGAACATCTCGCCGACCCGTGGTCGGCGCTTGCGCGGCTACGCCGCTTTCTCACGCCCGGCGGCTGGCTCGTCGCCTCGATCCCCAACGTCCGCCACCACAAGGTCGTTCGCCGCCTGGTCTGGCCCGGAGAATGGCGGTACGCCGACAACGGCATCCTCGACCGGACCCACCTGCGTTTCTTTACCCGGGCCACGGCCCGCGAACTCGTCGAAAGTGCCGGCTTCCAAATCGTCCGCGAAACGGGCCTGCACAAAAGCCGCTTTCCCGTCTGGATGAGACTGATGAACCTCTTCGCCCGCGGCGCCTTTGACGACATGCATTACCTCCAGTTCGTCTTCGTCGCCCGCGTAGCCAGCGATGTACCGTGATTTGCGTGGCCAATGGATGACGGAGACACCACATTGTCGCTGACGCCATCGCGTGTCTCGCCCTTTGCGTGCCGGATTGATCGGGAGGAAATCCCTGCGCCGGCGGGTACCGCGAGGCACTGACATGGAGCGCCGCATCCTGCTTCATCCTGCCGGACGGGGGCTCACGCCGCCCCTCGAGGCCGCCCTGGAAGCGCGCGGAATCGAATTCCGCCCATTCGACGCCACCGTCGATGCCGCGACACTGGCGCAAAGCCTGGCCTGCATCATTTGGTTTTACCTGCCTTTGCGACAGCCAATCACCGCACTGCGTCTGCGCCACCGCCTGCGCGCCGCCGGCGTGCCCCTGATCGCCTGGAATCGGGACGCACCGCACTACCTCAACCGCAAGCCGTGGCGGCTCGACCTGCTCGACCGCTCCCGCGTGTTCGACATCTATGCAACCCATACGCTGATCGACGAAAAACGCCGCTTCGCCGACCTCGTCCTCTACCTGCCCAACGCCGCCGACGTGGCGCACTACAACCCCCGTGGCGAGCCCTCGGAAGTGCTGCGACGCCTGCGTGATCCGTCCGGCTATCGTTGGGACGTCACGTTCTTCGGTGGCATGAATGGCCGCCGCTACAAGGAGGATGCGGCGCGCGCGAGCTTCTTCGCCGCCCTCGCCGAGAAACTCGATCGACGCGGCATCAGCCACTGCTTCCGTGAGGCCGCCGGAATGACCACCGACGACCAGGTCGCCTTCGTGCAGGCGTCGCGCATCAATCTCAATTTCGGTGCCCGCTGCGAATACGGCGCGCCGGTCGCTTCCGGTCTGCCGGAACGCTGTTACGGCATTCCCGCCTGTGGCGGCTTCCTGCTCTGCGACCGCCGCACCCATGCCGCCACGGATTTCGTCATCGGCGAGAACTGGGCCGAGTTCGACGGCCTCGACGACTGTGTGGAAAAAATCGAATACTGGCTCTCCCATTTCGATGCGGCGCGCGATCTCGCCGAGCGCTGCCACCGGCACGTGATCGAGCATCACACCTACGCGCACCGCGCCGAGAAGCTCCATGAGGCGCTGCTCGCCTGGTACGAAGGCAGACGGGGCCTGATCGAATGAACGAGATGCGTCTTTCCGTCGTCATGCCGGTCTATAACGTCGCGGCCTATCTGCCGGCCTGCCTCGAAAGCCTGGCGGCGCAGACGGTCCCCCCGGACGAGATCATCGCCATCGATGACGGTTCGACCGACGAATGCCCGAAAATCCTCGCGCGCTTCGCGGCGCGCATGCCCAACCTGCGTGTCGTCCGGCAGCCAAACCAGGGACTCTCGGTGGCGCGCAATGCCGGCCTCGCACTTGCGCACGGCAAGTGGTTGGCCTTCGTCGATTCCGACGACTTTCTGGCCCCGGACATGTATCAGCGTCTGCTGGCAATGGCCGAGGCCGACGATCTCGACATGGCGATCGTCAATGCCAACTACCATTACGAAGGCCGGCAGCCCGACCGGCCGATCTACTCGGATCTGCCGGTCGATACGCGGGTCATGAGCGGCGCCGACTGGCTGCGCGAGCGCTTGCTGACCGGACGCTTCCTGCACATGGTCTGGATGCACCTCTACCGGCGCAGCTTCATCGAGGCAAACGGTTTCCGCTTCGTTCCCCGCCTGATCCACGAGGACGTCATCTGGAGCACCCGGGCACTGCTGGCTGCCCGGCGTGTGCGCCACGATCCCGTACCCGCCTACTACTACCGGATCCCGGTGCGCCGTTTCACGCCGGAACTGAAGACTGCCCGCACCGAGGCCATCGTCGACAGCAGCATCATCAATGCGCGGGTGCTGGCCGACATCGCAGAAAGCGTCACCGAGCCGGTGCTGCGCCGGCTGCTGCAGGAACAGATGGTCGATGGAGCATTCTCCGTGTTCCACAAGACCGACCAGCTGCCGCCCGACGCCCGCCGGCAGCGCCTGCACTCGTTGCGCGCCGAGGGTTTTTTCCGCCTGCTCTGGACCAACGCCCAGGGGTTCCGCCAGAAAAAGCGCATCATGCGTCAATGGCTTCGTTCCCTGATCGCCCGATGACGCGAGGGCACGCCATCTTTGGAATCCTCTGGCTCACGGGGCTGGTGTCGCTACATGCGATACCGGGCACCGGCGCGCTGCGCACGCTCTTCCTGCTCATGGGCATCGGCCATGTCATCGCGCTCGTGCGCCGCTCGCCCGCCGGCGAGAAGCCGGACGGTCGCGCCGAAGCCGCCTGCCTGTTGGCGCTGACGCTCTGGTTGCTCGTTCAGTCGGCGTTCCTGTCGCCGACGCCCGTGGCGTCCCTGTCCGCGCTCGCTGGAGAATGGCTGAAGATTCTGCTCCTCATTGCCATGGGCGTTCTCCTCGTCAGCCGGGCCAAGCGGCTCGGCGGCACCGGCTGGATCGCGGCCGGCCTGTTTGCCGGTTACTTCATCCATGTCGTTTCGACGCTTGCCTTCCAGGCCTGGAGTCTCATCCGTGCCGGCACGCTGGCAGTCGGCGAAAGTTTCCTCGGCAATTACGGTTACGTCTCGCCGTTCGTGACCGGTGCCCTCGCTTTCCTGCTCGCGGAAACCGTCATCCGCCTGCGCGGACGGCGCTGGCTGGCCGTATCGAACCACACGCTGGCGATCGCCTTCGTCGCCACGCTGGCGGCCCAGGCCGTCCTCGCGGCCAAGGCCGGCATGGTCGCCACGGTGGTCCTGTTCCTGGCCGTGGCCATCGTGATCTCGAGGGTTTCGGGATCCTGGCGCTGGGTCACCGCCTTCGTCGCCGCGGCGCTCTTTGCCATCGCGATCAGCCTGAGCGTCGCGAACCGTTGGCAGGGCGCCCTCGAGGCGGTGTCGGTGGCGATCGATACACCCGTGACGGACTTCCGCTCCCTCGGCGGTCCCGGAGAGATCGTCTCCGGACGAAGCGCAATCGACGTTTCGTTCCATGACCGGGCCGTGTGGGCGAAGATCGGCCTGGCGGGCATCGCCGCCCATCCGCTCGGGCTGGGCTATGGTGCCGACGCCTTCGGCCGCTTCGTCGCGGCGCAGGGCGGACCTCAGGGCGCGGTCAGCAGTCACAGCGGCTGGATCGACTTCGCGCTTGCCAATGGCATTCCCGGGCTGCTCCTGCTGCTGGCGCTGTTCTTCCTCGTCATGCGCCGGGGTTGGCGGGCTTTCCGGGCAGGCAATCCGGCCGGTCTGGCGGCGTTCCTCTTCGTGCTCAACTTCGCGCTGCGCAGCGCCCTCGACGGCCACCTTGCCGGCTCGCGGCTCGCCGGGGCCGTTTTCGTCATCACCGTCCTCTGGGCGATGGCTGCCTCGCCCGCAGAAAAAGCCGATGCTGGCCACCCAGATTAATCTTCAGCCGTACTTCGGCGGCGGCGAGGTCTATACGGCTTTCCTGACGCGGGCGCTCGCCGCGCTCGGCGTCACGACCCGGCTCTTCGTCCATCCGGCCGCGGGCTTCTGGCGAAACCTCGATCTCCCGGCCGACACCGAGTTCGTGGCCGCGACGGGTCCGGCTGCCGTCGCGGCGGGGTTGGTCTTGCCTGCCGGCTGGCTGATCGGCCATGGCCCGCTGCCGCCCCCGCTGATCGATGCGGCGCGGAAGAAGGGTGCGCTCGTCACGGCGATCGCCCACATGCCTGTGCAAGGCCGCGACCCGGCGGCGTTCGCCGGCCACGACCGCGTCTTCGCGGTCTCGGCCTGGGTACGGGACGGCCTGCGTGCCGCCGGCCTGCCGGCCTGGGACGAGCCGCTCTACGGCGTCGCCCAGCTCTCGCGCCCCGGCGGCGACGGCGTCATCCGGCGCACGAGTCGCTACGAGTGGGACCGCCGCAAGTTCCGCGACCGCGTGCTCTCCTGGATCGAACCCGCGTTCGAGGCGATCCGGCCGCATCCCTCGTACCGCCGGCGCCCCGGCCTCACGCTCGGCATCGTTTCGCGGCTGACGCCGATCAAGCAGTTCCCCGCGCTCTTCGCGCGGATCGCGCCGGCGCTCGCGCGCCACGCGAGCGTGAATCTCGAGATCTTCGGCAGCGGCGGCTACGCCTCGGTGCGTGATCTCTCGCGCGCGCTGCGGCCCGTCGCCGATCGCGTGCGCTTCTGGGGGCACCAGGCTGACGTGGCCTCGGTCTATGCCGGTATCGATTACCTGCTCACCGGCCTGCCGGAGAAGGAAGCGCTCGGCCTCAACGTGATCGAGGCGCAGGCCTGCGGCGTGCCCGTCATCGCGCCCGCCGCGCCGCCCTTCACGGAGACCGTGGCCGACGGCGTCACCGGCCATCTCTACCGCGACCCGCGTGAGGACGACGGCGCCGATTTCGACCGGCTGCTGACGGTGCTCGAAACGGCGCCGCGCCTCGATCCGCGTCGCGCGGTGGGCCATCTCGCCCGCTTCTCGTTCGAAGCCTTCGTCGGACGGCTGCGGCCGGTCATCGCCTGGGCCCGGTCGGAGCTCGGCGAATGAAGATACTCGTCATCCGGCGCGACAACATCGGCGACCTGCTGTGCACGACGCCGCTCCTCGCCGCCTTGCGCGGCCGCTTCCCAGATGCCTGGATCGGCGTGCTCACCAATGCCTACGCCGCGCCCGTGCTCGCCGGCAATCCGCACATCGACAAGGTGTTGGCCTACGAGAAGGGCAAGCATGCCGCCTCGGTCGCCGGGCGCCTGCGTGCGCTCGGCCATCGCCTGGCGCTGATCGCCCGGCTGCGCCGGCTCGGCATCGATCTCGCGCTGCTGCCCGCCTCCGGTCATCAGGAGAGCGCCGAGCGCTTCGCCCGGCTCACGGGCGCCCGGCGCGTCATTCGCGCAGACGATGCTCCCACTGCCGGTCCGCACGAAGTCGAGTCGGCCTTCCGCTGCGCGGCCGTGCTCGGCATCGACGGGCCGCCGCCGCCGATGACGCTCGTGGCCACCACGGCCACCGACGTGGCGATTCCGCCCGGCGCGGGGCCGCTGATCGGCCTGCACATCAGCGCCCGCAAGCCGCCGCAACGCTGGCCGGTCGAGCGGTTCGCCGAACTGGCGCGCAGGCTCCACGAGCGTCACGACGCACGCTTCCTGCTCTTCTGGGCGCCCGGCAGCGCCGAGGACGCGAAGCATCCGGGCGACGATGAAAAGGCGGCGGCGCTGCTCGGGATGCTCCGGGACCTGCCCGTGACTGCCGTGCCGACGCAGCGGCTCGGCGAACTCATCTCCGGCCTCGCATCCTGCGACCAGGTCATCTGCAGCGATGGCGGCGCGATGCACGTGGCCGCCGCGCTGGGTAAGCCGATCGTCTGCTTCTTCGGCAATTCGGACGCCGCGCGCTGGCGCCCGTGGGGCGTCCGCCACGAACTGCTCCAGCCCGAAAGCCGCGACGTGCGTGACATCACTGCGGCAGCGGCCTTCGCGGCCTGGGAACGCCTGATGCTTCAGTGCGCCTGATCCCAGTTCGGCCCGACGCCGACCTCGACCACGAGCGGCACCGAAAGCTGCGCCACGCCGCTCATGAGCCGGGGAAGCGCCTCACGGATCTCGGCCAGTTCACCGTCCGGCACTTCGAGCACGAGTTCGTCGTGGACCTGGAGGACGAGCTTCGCGGCCGAGCCGCGTTCGTCGAGCCAGCGCTGCACGGCGATCATCGCCCGCTTGATCAGGTCCGCCGCCGTGCCCTGCATCGGCGCGTTGATCGCCGCGCGCTCCGCGGCCTGCCGGCGTCCTACGACGCCTGAGTTTATGTCGGGCAGCCAGAGCCGCCGGCCGAACACGGTCTCGACGTAGCCCTGCCCGCGCGCCTTGAGGCGTGTTTCCTCCATGTAGCGGGCGACACCGGGATAGCGGGCGAAATAGCGGTCCATGTAGGCCTGGGCGGCGCTGCGCTCGAGGCCCAGTTCGCGCGCCAGGCCGAAAGCGCTCATGCCGTAGATGAGGCCGAAGTTGATGACCTTGGCGGCGCGGCGCTGGTCGGGCCCGACCTCGAGCGGCGTGACGCCGAAGATCTCCGCCGCGGTCGCGCGATGCACGTCCTCGCCCTTGGCGAAGGCTTCGAGGAGTCGCGCGTCGTTCGACAGGTGCGCCATGATCCTGAGTTCGATCTGCGAGTAGTCGGCGGAGACGATGGCGTGGCCGGCCGGCGCGACGAAGGCCGAGCGGATGCGCCGCCCCTCGGCGGTGCGGATCGGGATGTTCTGCAGGTTCGGATCCGAGCTGGCGAGCCGGCCGGTGACGGCCGTCGCCTGCGAGAAGCTGGTATGCACGCGGCCCGTAGAAGGATTGACCATGCGCGGCAGCTTGTCGGTGTAGGTGCCCTTGAGCTTGGCGAGGCTGCGGTACTCGAGGATCTTCTTCGGCAGCGGGTAGTCCTCGGCGAGCTTTTCCAGCACTTCCTCGTCGGTCGAGGGCGCGCCGCCGGCGGTCTTCTTGATCACCGGCAGGCCGAGCCGGCCGAAGAGGATCTCGCCGATCTGCTTGCTCGAGTTGAGGTTGAACGGCTGGCCGGCGAGCGTCTGCGCCTCGGCCTCGAGCGCGAGCATCCGGCGGCCGAGTTCCTCGCTCTGCTGCGCCAGCGCGAAGACGTCGATGAGCACGCCGTGGCGCTCCATGCGGAAGAGCACCTCGGCGACGGGCAGTTCGATTTCGCGGTAGAGCCGTTCGAGCGTGGGCTCTGCGGCGAGCCGCGGCGCCAGCACCTCGTGCACGCGCAGCGTCAGGTCGGCGTCTTCGGCGGCGTATTCGGCGGCCTTGTCGATCGCCACCTCGGCGAAGGAGATGCGGTTCGCGCCCTTGCCGGTGACGTCGTCGTAACCGATGGAACTCACCCCGAGATGCCGCAGGGCGAGGTTGCCGAGCTCGTGCGGCTTGTCCGATTCGAGCACGTAGGACTCGAGCAGCGTGTCGTCGGCGATGCCGGCGAGCGCGATGCCGTGGTTGGCGAAGACGTGCCGGTCATACTTGGCGTGCTGGCCGACCTTTTTGTGCTGCGCCGATTCGAGCCACGGCCGGAGCCGTTCGAGGGCTTCGTCGAAACTCAGCTGTGGTGGCACGCCGGCGTACCGGTGGCCGAGCGGCAGATAGGCCGCCTGGCCTGGCGCCACGGCGAAGGAGATGCCGACGATGCGCGCCTGCATCGGATCGAGCGCCGTGGTCTCGGTGTCGAGCGCCGTCAGCGGCGCGGCCTCGATCTTCGCCAGCCAGCGGGTGAGCGCGGCTTCGTCGAGGATGGTCTCGTAGCCGTCGGTGGCGTTCTTCGCCGGCTCGACCGCTGCCGGCACCGGTGCCGCGGCCTGGACGTCCTTGAGCCAGGAGCGGAATTCGAGCCGGCCGTAGAGCTCGGCGAGCCGCGCCGCGTCGGGCGCACGCGGCGCGAGGTCGCTGACTTGCACCGGCAGGTCGAGGTCGCAGGCGACGGTGAGGAGCCTGCGTCCGAGCGGCAGGAAATCCAGGTGCTTGCGCAGGTTCTCGCCGACGGCACCGCCGATCTCCGCGGCATGGGCGACGACGCCATCGAGCGAGCCGTACTGGGCGATCCACTTCGCCGCGGTCTTCGGCCCGACCTTGGCCACGCCCGGCACGTTGTCGACGGCATCACCGACGAGCGCCAGGTAATCCACGATACGCTCCGGCGGCACGCCGAACTTCTCCAGGACGCCCGCTTCGTCGAGCACCTCGCCGGTCATGGTGTTGATCAGCTTCACGTGGGCATTGACGAGCTGGGCGAGATCCTTGTCGCCGGTCGAGACGATGCAGTCGATCTGAGCTCCGGTCGCCTCGCGCGTCAGTGTGCCGATGACGTCGTCGGCCTCGACGCCGTCGATCGTCAGGAGCGGCCAGCCCGAAGCGGTGATGCACTCATGGAGCGGCGCGATCTGCACCGCGAGGTCCTCCGGCATCGGCGGCCGGTGGGCCTTGTATTCGGGATACCACTCGTCGCGGAAGGTCTTGCCCTTGGCGTCGAACACCACCGCCCGCCAATCTGCCTTATAGTCGGCTTCGAGCCGGCGCAGCATCGACAGCACGCCCTTGATCGCGCCGGTCGGAAAACCCTCGCGCGTGCGCAGGTCGGGCAGCGCGTGGAAGGCGCGATAGAGATAGGATGAGCCGTCGACGAGGAGCAGAAGAGGCATGAGCGCGAAGGACAAGCTGCCGGACATCCCCGACCCCTGGACGGTCGCGCCGGCGCAGATGGCCCAGACGGCGGCCCGCGAGGCATGGCGGGTGTTCGGCATTATGTCAGAGTTCGTCGAGGCGACCGAGCGGCTGGCCAACATCCAGCCGGCGGTCTCCTTCTTCGGCAGCGCGCGCGTCGGTGCCGACTCACCCTATTACCAGCTCACCGAAAAGATCGCGCGGCTCCTGTCCGACACCGGCTTCTCGGTCGTCTCGGGCGGCGGCCCCGGCGTCATGGAGGCGGCCAACAAGGGCGCCTTCGCCGGCAAGAGTGTCTCGGTCGGCCTCAACATCCAGCTGCCGATGGAGCAGCAGGCCAACCGCTACCAGGACATCTCGCAGACCTTCCGGCACTTCTTCGCCCGCAAGTACATGTTCGTCAAGATCGCCGCGGCCTACGTGGTGCTGCCCGGCGGCTTTGGCACGCTCGACGAGCTGATGGAAGCGCTGACGCTGATCCAGACCGGCAAGTCGCCGAAGATCCCGCTGATCCTCGTCGGCAGCGACTTCTGGGGCGGCCTGATCGACTGGTTCCGCGACCGGCTGGTCGCCGAGAAGATGATCAACCCGGAGGATGTCGACCTGATCACGCTGATCGACGATCCCGAATGCGTCGTCGCCTCGATCTTCGAGCACTACCAGAGCCGCGGCTTCGCCCGTCGGGCCAAGGAGCACGAGCTGCTGCTCAACCTCTGAGCATGGCGGCCTGCTGCTAGAATGGCCGCATAGGCAAAGGATTCCCATGTTCCGCCCCGCCCCTTTCTTCATCGTCGCCCTGTTCGCGGCCGCCGTGTTCCCGGCATCGGCCCAGGACCGCGCCGCGGACCGGCCCTCGCTGGCCGAGCCGCCACCCCCGCCGCCCGGCATCGCCGACCCGGCCCTGGAGCCGCAGGTGACCATCGTCAAGCGTGGCGAGGACAAGATCGAGGAGTACCGCGTCAAGGGCAGGCTCTACATGATGAAGGTCACGCCGCCGCACGGAAAACCCTACTTCCTCGTCGACGAACAGGGCGACGGCAGCTGGACGCGGCGCGATGCCACCGAGACCGGCCTGCGCGTGCCCATGTGGGTCATCCTGAGCTTCTGATCCCCGCCTTCACGCCAGTCCGATCCGCGCACCGATGCAAGCCCGACGTCTTCCCGCCCGGCACGGCTTTCTCTGGCTGGTCGCCAGCCTGAGGCTGTTCCGCGCGAATCCGCCGCTGATCACCGCGCTGACCATGGCCTACCTGTTCCTGGTCGTCGTCGTGAACCTGCTGCCGCTCATCGGCCCGTTCCTGTTGCCCTTGGCGCTGCCGACGCTGATCGTCATCCTCGCCAATGGCTGCCGCGCCATCGAACGCGGCGGCGCGGTCGGCAGCGTCGTCCTGATGCACGGCGTGCAGAAGCGCCGCATCGAGCTGGTACGCCTGGGCGGGCTGCACCTGCTCGGTTCGATGCTGATCCTCGCCACGAACATGATCATCGAGGGCGGCCAGCTCTCGCTGCTTTCGCCCGGCAAGCCCGCGGACGAAGACGAAATGCTCGCCTCGATGGCACGGCTGCTCGTCGTCGCCATCCCGGTGATGACCGCCTTCTGGTTCGCGCCGCTGCTCACGGCCTGGGACGAGGTCGCGCCGCTCAAGTCCGTGTTCTTCAGCTTCGTCGCCAGTTGGCGCAACTGGCGCGCCTTCGCCGTATACGGCCTGACCATCGGCGTCGTCGCCATCGTCCTGCCCGGCCTGCTGCTGATCGCCGCGGGCGCCGTTTCGGCGGCCGCGGTGAACATCATCTCCATCGCGCTCAAGATGCTGCTCTTTTTCGTCATGGCGCCGGTGCTCATGGCCAGCGTCTATATCAGCTACCAGGATGTCTTCCACGGTCCCGCCGACGAGGCATGATCCGCGCAAAGGCGCGCTCGGGATTCTCGGTGGCACCTTCGATCCGGTGCACAACGCCCACCTGCGTCTGGCCGAGGAGGCGATGCGCGAGCTTCGCCTCTCCGGCGTGCTCTGGATTCCCGCCGGCAGCCCGCGGCACCGCGCCGAACCGGCCGCCGGTGCCGAGCACCGGCTGGCCATGGTGCGTCTCG
The DNA here is from genome assembly GCA_964530115.1 of uncultured Rhodocyclaceae bacterium. Lineage (GTDB taxonomy): Bacteria > Pseudomonadota > Gammaproteobacteria > Burkholderiales > Rhodocyclaceae > Fen-999. Next base: position 17,182 of record CAZGYD010000006.1, read on the forward strand.
CCACCGAAAGCCATCCCGGCTGGCAGGTCGACGACGCCGAGATCGCTTCCGGCGAGCCGAGCTACACCGTTCCCACGCTCGAGCGGTTGCGCCGCATCCATGGTGAAACCCGGCCGCTGGTGCTCTTGATGGGCGCCGATGCCTTCCTCGGGCTGCCGACCTGGCACCGCTGGCGGGAGCTCTTCCGCCTCGCCCATGTCGCCATCGCCTCGCGGCCTGGCTTCGAACTCGCACCCGAACGGATGGCGCCCGAGCTCGCCGACGAATTCCGGCGACGGCGGCGGTCCGCCGCGACGGCGCTCGCGACCGTGCCCGCGGGCATCGTCTTCACTTTCCCGCTGGAGGCCGGCACCGTCTCGTCGACCGAGGTGCGCGCGAAGCTGCGGGCCGGCGCGGCCGTCGATCAATTGCTGCCCGCTGCGGTTCTCGACTATATTCGCCGGCATCACCTCTATTCGCGCTGACATGCAGACCGCCAAGCTCCAGAAGATCGCCGTCGCCGCCCTCGAGGACATCAAAGGCAAGGACATCGAAGTCATCAACACGACCAAACTCACCTCGCTCTTCGACCGCATCATCATCGCCAGCGCCGACTCGACGCGGCAGGTCAAGGCGCTGGCGCGCAACGTGCGCGAAAAGGTCGAGGAAGCGGGCGGCGAGGTCATCGGCGTCGAGGGCGAGGAATCCGGCGAATGGGTGCTCGTGGATCTCGGCAATGTCGTCGTCCATGTCATGCAGCCGGCGGTGCGCAGCTACTACAACCTCGAAGAACTCTGGAAGACACGGCCGAAACGCGCCGCGGCCAAGGCCGCGGCGGCGGAGGCAAAGTGAGCCGCCGGTGAAGCTGGTGATCGCCGCAATCGGCCAGCGCATGCCGGCGTGGGTGGATGCGGCCTTCACCGACTACGCGAAGCGCATGCCGCGCGACCTGCCGGTCGAGCTCGTCGCCGTGAAGGCGGAGCCGCGCACCACGGGCAAGCCGGTCGCGGCGCTCCTGGCGGCCGAGGCCGAACGCCTGCGCGCCGCGCTGCCTGCACGTTGCCGACTGATCGCGCTCGACGAGCACGGCAGCGAAATCACGACGAAGTCCCTCTGCGCACGGCTCGAGGCCTGGATGCGCGAAGGCGACGACGTCGCCTTCCTGATCGGCGGCCCGGACGGGCTCGATGCCCGCCTCAAGGCCGGGGCGTCCGAATCGCTGCGCCTCTCGGGACTGACGCTGCCGCACGGCCTCGTCCGCGTCATGCTCGCCGAGGCGCTCTACCGGGCCGCAAGCCTCCTCAGGGGCCACCCCTACCACCGCGAATGACGACGAGAATCCCGGATCGCATCTGGCTCGCCTCGCGCAGCCCACGGCGCCGTGAGCTGCTCGCGCAGATCGGCGTCCATTTCGAACTGCTGCTCTTTCGCGGCGGCGCCCGCGAGGACCCCGAGACCAACGAGGACGTCCGTCCCGGCGAGTCGCCGCAGGACTACGCCTGCCGCGTGGCGCGGGCCAAGGCGCGGCATGGCGCCCGACTGTGCCGGCTGCGCGGCCTTCCGCATCGTCTGGTGCTTTCGGCCGACACCACGCTCGACGTCGACGGCGAAATCATCGGCAAGCCGCGCGACGAGGCCGATGCCGCTGCCATCCTCCGACGGCTCTCCGGCCGCGGTCACCGCGTGCTCACCGCCGTGGCGGTCGCCCACGACGATCTCGTCGAGCACGTCCTGTCCGCGAGCGAAGTCCGCTTCCGCGCCCTTGGTGACGACGAGATCCAGCGCTACGTGCGCACCGGCGAGCCGATGGACAAGGCGGGCGCCTACGGCATCCAGGGCCGCGCGGCGATCTTCGTCGAAGAAATCCGCGGCTCGCATTCGGGCATCGTCGGCCTGCCGCTGTGCGAAACCGCGCTGCTGCTGCGGCGTTTCGGCTACCCTGTATGAGACCATGAGCGAAGAGTTCCTGATCAACTTCACGCCGCAGGAAACCCGCGTCGCGCTGCTCGAGCAGGGTGTCGTCCAGGAGCTGCATATCGAGCGCACCCGTGGCCGCGGCATTGTCGGCAACATCTATCTCGGCCGCGTCGTGCGCGTGCTGCCGGGCATGCAGTCGGCCTTCATCGAGGTCGGACTCGAGCGCACGGCCTTCCTCCATGTCGCCGATATCCTCGTCGACAAGAGCGCCGACGGACCGCGGCCGATCGAGCGCCTGCTCACGGAAGGCCAGGAGATCATGGTCCAGGTGCTCAAGGACCCGATCGGCACCAAGGGCGCGCGGCTATCGACACAGATCTCGCTGGCCGGCCGACTGCTCGTCTATCTGCCGCAGGAAAAGCACATCGGCATTTCCCAGCGCATCGGCGACGAAGACGCCCGTGAGCAGTTGCGCGCGCGCATTCAGGCGCTCTTGCCCGCGGACGAGCAGGGCGGCTACATCGCCCGCACCATGGCCGAGAACGCCACTGAGGCGGAACTCGCTGCCGACATCGGCTACCTGCGGCGGCTGTGGGCGGAGATCCTGCACCGGCGCGGTCAGGCCCAGGCACCGGTGATGCTCCACCACGACCTGACGCTGGCCCAGCGCGTGTTGCGCGACCTGGTGACGCCGGAGACCACGCGCGTGGTCATCGACTCGCGCGAAAACTTCCAGAAGCTCACCGCCTTCGCCCAGGAGTTCATGCCCCAGCTGGTCTCGCTGCTCTCGCACTATCACGGCGAACGGCCGCTGTTCGAGCTGCACGGCGTCGAGGACGAGATCCAGAAGGCGCTCGCCCGGCGCGTCGATCTCAAGTCCGGCGGTTACCTGATCATCGACCAGACCGAGGCGATGACGACGATCGACGTCAACACGGGCGGCTTCGTCGGCAGCCGCAATTTCGACGACACGATCTTCAAGACCAACCTCGAGGCGGCGCAGACCATCGCCCGCCAGCTGCGGCTCAGGAACCTCGGCGGCATCATCATCGTCGATTTCATCGACATGGACTCCCCCGAGCACCGCGACGCCGTGCTCGCCGAGTTCAACCGCGCGCTCGCGCGCGACCACACGCGCATCACCGTCAACGGCTTCACCCAGCTCGGCCTCGTCGAGATGACCCGCAAGCGCACACGCGAGTCGCTCGCCCACGTGCTCTGCGAGCCCTGCCCGACCTGTGGCGGCAGCGGCCAGGTCAAGACGGCGCGCACCGTCGCCTACGAGATCCTGCGCGAGGTGCTGCGCGAGGCGCGACAGTTCAACGCCCGCGAATACCGGCTGATCGCCTCGCCGGCGGTCATCGACCTCTTCCTCGACGAGGAGGCGCAGGCGCTGCTCATGCTCTCGGACTTCATCGGCCGGCCGGTGTCGCTGCACGCCGAGCCCGGCTACACGCAGGAGCAGTTCGACATCGTGCTGCTCTGAGCGGCGCGCCCGGCCCCGCGCAAACTCAGCCACCGTAACACGCCAGCCCGCGTGTTGCACCGCCACGTGAAACCGGCGCGCCTTCGGCGTAAGTTGCGCTCACCCCACCCGAACGGAGAACCCCCATGAGCCGACAAGAATTCGACAGCCTGCTGCCCGCCGCCCGGCTCGACCGGCGCGGCTTCATCGTCACCTCGCTCGGGGCCGGCTTCGCGCTGGCCACGCAGCCGATCATGGCCCAGACCGCGATCCGGACCGACGCCGAGGGCCTGACCGCCGGCGAAGTCCAGATCCCGACCGCCGACGGCAAGCTGCCTGCCTACCGCGCGATGCCCGCCGGCGGCACGAAGCTGCCGACCGTGCTCGTGGTGCACGAAATCTTCGGCGTCCATGAATACATCAAGGACATCTGCCGGCGTCTGGCCAAGGCCGGCTATCTCGCCATCGCCGCCGAGATGTACGCACGCCACGGTGACGTCGCGAAGATGAGCAACGTGCGCGAGATCCTCGACGGCCCCGTGGCTGCCGCCTCGGATGCCGAGCACATGGCCGACCTCGATGCCTGCGCGGCCTGGGCCGCCGCCAACGGCGGCGATCCCGACCGGCTGGCGGTCACCGGCTTCTGTCGCGGCGGCCGCACCACCTGGCTCTACGCCGCGCACAACCCCAGGCTCAAGGCGGCGGTCTCGTGGTACGGCCAGCTCGACGGCGCGCCGACGGCGAAACAGCCGAAGTGGCCGATCGACCTCGCGGCGCAGATCAAAGTGCCCGTGCTCGGCCTCTACGGCGGCAAGGACCAGGGCATTCCGCTCGATGACGTACAGGCCATGCAGGAGGCGCTCAAGAAGGCCGGCGGCCGCTCGCAGATCCACGTCTATCCGGAGGCGCCGCACGCCTTCCACGCCGACTACCGGCCGACCTACCGCAAGGAGGAGGCCGAAGACGGCTGGCGGCGGATGCTCGCCTGGTTCAGGGCCAACGGCGTCTGAACCGTTCCCGGGCCGTCCCGCCGCAGGCGGCCCTGCCCTTATCCTGACGATAAGAAAGTCTGGCTGGCGCGGATGGTTCGGCGCGGCTACATTCGCGCCTTTTCATTCCTGCTTTGGCACCAAGGAGGTTTTCATGCAGGACGGCCGCACCACCCTGACCCAGTTCATCATCGAGGAGCAGTCCCACGTCGCCGGCGCCACCGGTGACTTCACCGGCCTGCTCAACGACATCGCCACCGCCTGCAAGGTGATCAGCAACGCCGTGTCCAAGGGCGCGCTGATCGGCGTGCTCGGCAGCGCCGGCGAAGAGAACGTTCAGGGCGAGGTGCAGAAGAAGCTCGACGTCATCTCCAACGACGTGATGATCAAGTCGAACGAATGGGCCGGCCACCTCGCCGGCATGGCTTCCGAGGAGATGGACGACATCTATCCGATTCCGGCCGGCAAGAAGCGCGGCAAGTACCTGCTGGTCTTCGATCCGCTCGACGGCTCCTCGAACATCGACGTGAACATCACCGTCGGCACCATCTTTTCGATCCTGCGCTCGCCGAGGCCGGGCGAGGACGCCAGGCTCGAGGACTTCCTGCAGCCGGGCACGCAGCAGGTGTGCGCCGGCTTCGCGCTCTACGGCCCCTCGACGCTGCTCATCATCACCACCGGCCACGGAGTGAACGGCTTCACGCTCGACCGCGAGGTCGGCGAGTTCATCCTCACGCATCCGGACATGAAGATTCCCGCCGACACCCAGGAGTTCGCCATCAACGCCTCGAACGAGCGCTTCTGGGAATGGCCGGTCAAGCGCTACGTCGACGAATGCCTGGCCGGCAGGACCGGCCCCAGGGCTAAGGACTTCAACATGCGCTGGATCGCCTCGATGGTGGCCGAAACCTATCGCATCCTCACGCGCGGCGGCGTCTTCATGTACCCGAAGGACACCAAGGATCCCTCGAAGCCCGGCCGCCTGCGCCTGCTCTACGAAGCCAACCCGGTCGGCTTCATCGTCGAGCAGGCCGGCGGCGTCTGTACCACGGGCCTGCAACGAATGCTCGAGGTCCAGCCGACGTCGCTGCACCAGCGCGTGCCGCTGATCTTCGGCTCGAAGAACGAGGTCGAGCGCATCGAGCGCTACCACCGCGAGCTGCAGGGCAGCTAGCGGATCTCTTCAGAGGCTCCTTAGTCGAAGTAGCTGCGCGCCTCCTCGAAGCGTGCGGCGAAGTAGCCCTCGGAGAGGCTGTCGGTGCGCACGCGCGCCCCGCCGCGCGAGGAGGGCGCATGGACGAAGCGGCCGTCGCCGATGTAGATGCCGACGTGCGAGCGCGGCCGGTTCTGCGTGTTGAAGAAGACCAGGTCACCCGGCTTCGGCCGCTCCGTCGGCCGGCCCAGCCGGGCGATCTCGGCGGCCGAACCGGAGAGCCGGACTCCCGCGGCCTGCTCGAAGACATAGCTGACCATGCCGCTGCAATCGAAGCCGGCTTCCGGATTCTTGCCGCCGAAGCGGTAGTTCGTCTGCAGGAGCCCGAGCGCGAACATCACCACGTCCTCGGGCTTCCCCGAGGCACCGGGCTGGCGTGTTACGGCGGCTGAGTCTTGCGCCACCCGTGCCGAAGGCGAGCCGCAGGCGGTGAGCATCAGCACCGAACCCGCGGCGACGAGACAGGCAAAGAGACGGATCATCGTTTCATCGTAGTCGTCTAGACTCCGGGGCATCGGCAGGAAAAACGGAGCGAAGACCATGCAATTGCGCGATCCCGGCCTCTTCCGGCAGCAGGCGTTCATCGACGGCGAATGGACCGGCGCCGCGGCGACGTTCCCGGTCAGCGATCCGGCCACGGGCGAGCTCCTGGCCGAGGTGCCCGAACTCGGCGCCGCCGAGACGCGCCGCGCCATCGAGGCGGCGAACGCCGCCTGGCCCGCCTGGCGCGCGCGGACAGGCAAGGAACGGGCGGCCGTGCTGCGCCGCTGGTTCGATCTGATCGTCGCCGCCGCCGACGACCTCGCGCTCCTGATGACCCGCGAGCAGGGCAAGCCGCTTCCCGAGGCCCGCGGCGAAGTCATGTACGCGGCGAGCTTCGTCGAATGGTTCGCCGAGGAGGCCAAGCGCATCGAGGGCGAGGTGCTCGCCTCGCCGGCCGCGGACCGCCGTCTCATCGTGCTCAGGCAGCCGGTCGGCGTCTGCGCCGCGATCACGCCGTGGAACTTTCCCGCGGCGATGATCACGCGCAAGGTGGCGCCGGCGCTCGCGGCCGGCTGCACCGTGGTGGTCAAGCCGGCCGAACAGACGCCGCTCACCGCGCTCGCGCTCGCCGAACTCGCCGTGCGCGCGGGCTTCCCGGCCGGCGTCTTCAATGTCGTCACGGGTTCCGGGGCCGCCGCGCCCGTGATCGGCAATGAGCTGACCGCGAACCCGATCGTGCGCAAGCTCTCCTTCACCGGCTCCACCGAAGTCGGCCGGCGGCTGATGGCGCAATGCGCGCCGACGGTGAAGAAGCTCTCGCTCGAACTCGGCGGTAACGCGCCCTTCATCGTCTTCGACGACGCCGACCTCGATGCCGCGGTCGAGGGCGCGCTCGCCTCGAAGTACCGCAACGCCGGCCAGACCTGCGTCTGCGCCAACCGGCTGCTGGTGCAGTCGGGCATCTACGACGCCTTCGCGGCGCGGCTGGCGGCGCGGGTCCGCGAGCTCAAGGTCGGCCCCGGCACCGAAGAAGGTGTCGTCCAGGGGCCGCTGATCGACACCGCCGCGCTCGAGAAGGTCGAGGCCATCGTCGCCGACGCCGTGGCCAAGGGCGCCCGCGTGCTCACGGGCGGCCGCCGCCATGCGCGCGGCGGCACCTTCTACGAGCCGACGGTACTTGCCGACGTACGCCCGGACATGCGCTGCGCGCGCGAGGAGATCTTCGGCCCGGTGGCGCCGCTGTTCCGCTTCGAGGACGAAGCCGGGGCGATCGCGCTCGCCAACGCGACGGAATACGGGCTGGCCGGTTATTTCTACGCCCGCGACGTCGCGCGGGTCTGGCGCGTCGCCGAAGCGCTCGAATACGGCATCGTCGGCGTCAATACCGGGATCATCTCGAACGAGGTGGCGCCCTTCGGCGGCGTCAAGCAGTCCGGCATCGGCCGCGAGGGCTCGCGCCACGGCATCGACGAATATCTGGAGATCAAGTACGTCTGCCTGGCCGTGTGAGCCATTCGGCGAGCGCCGGCCGGGCCGCGAGCCAGTGCGAGCCCCGGCGCCAGAACTGCCAGGCGATGAAGCCGCGGCGCAGCCAGCGCCAGACGCTCTTCGGCCGCGATGCCACGAGCACGGCGAGCACCGTGACGCTCAGATAGGGATAGCGCCGCAGCCAGGCCGTGCCGCGATCGACGCCATCGATGAAGCCGAACACCGGGCGCAGCCCGGCGGCCTGGCGGGCGCAATGCACGCGAAGCATTGCGCTCTGGTGCTGGAGGCGCTGCTTCTTCAGCGCCAGCTCCGCGAGCCTCGCGGTCATGAATGCTCGTCAGGCGAGGGGCCGAGCGATTCTCTGTCGCGGTCGAGCTCGGCGATGCTCGCGGAAAACAGCGTCGAAGGCGCGCGCGCATGGCCGCGCGCGACGACCGCGGCGACCGCGCCGGCGCCGAGGAACAGCGCCGCGAACACGCCGAGCGCGAGGAGCCGGTGCGTCTCCCAGAAGAGCACGGTGAGGAAGACCGCGAGGAAGACCGCGCCCAGGATCAGCAGCAGCACCGCCGCGAAGCCGTAGAGAAGCAGCCCGCCGATCCGGGCCTTCTCCTCCTCTACCTCGACGGCGAGCAGCTCAAGGCGGTTGCGGGCGATGGCGATGCCCGCAACCAGAAGCCCACGCAGCGACCCGAGGACGCCACGGGGCGCGTCGTCGGCCATCTTCAGCGCCGGCCGATCAGCAGGCCGATGACGAAGCCGATGCCCGCAGCCACGCCGACCGACCGCCACGGATTGTCATGCACGTAATCATCCGCGGCCCGGCCGACCTGCTTGGCCTTGTCGATGGCGACCGCCTGTGCCTCGGCGAGGCTCGCGCGGGCACGCGACAGGTTTTCCTGCATCTTCCCCCGCAACTCGGCGACCTTTTCGCCGGCGTGCCCGGCGGTCGCGCGCAGCAGTTCATCGGCATCGGCGAGCACGACCTTCATGTCGGCGATGAGCTTTTCCTTGTTGACCGTGGCGATGTCGTTCATTTCGCTATCCCTTTCGAAAAAGTTCTCCGCGCTTGCAGACTAGCCAATTTGCCCACCGGGCGCAATGACGCCGGTCACGCTGCCGCAATGAAACTCAGCCGTGGTAACCCGCCGGCCGGAAAGACACGGGATGGTGGAATCCGTCATCGGCAACGCGGCCGCCGTTCATCGCGGCGACCGTTGCCTCAGAGCTTCCAGCGGTAATCGATGGTCAGGGGCGCGTGATCGCTGAAGCGCTGCGCCTTGTAGACCGAGGCCCGTTCCGCGGCCGCGGCCACGCCCGGCGTGGCGATCTGGTAGTCGATGCGCCAGCCGACGTTCTTCGCCCAAGCCTGGCCCCGGTTCGACCACCAGGTGTAGGCCTCGCCGGTGGCATCCGGACACAGGCGCCGATGCACGTCGATCCAGCCCTGCTCGTCGAACACGCGCGAGAGCCAGGCGCGCTCCTCGGGCAGGAAGCCGGAATTCTTCTGGTTCGATTTCCAGTTCTTGAGGTCGATTTCCCTGTGCGCGATGTTCCAGTCGCCGCAAACGACGATCTCCCGGCCCTCGGCGCGCAAGGCCGCGAGATGGGGAAAGAACTCGTCCATGAAGCGGAACTTGGCCTGCTGGCGCTCCTCCGAGCTGGAGCCGGAGGGTAGATACACGGAGATCACCGACAGGTGCGGCCAGTCGGCGCGGAGATAGCGGCCCTCGGCATCGAACTCTTCGATGCCGATGCCGACCGTGACCCGCTCGGGTTCCTTGCGTGCATAAATGCCGACGCCGCTGTAGCCCTTCTTCTCGGCGAAGTGGAACCAGCCGCGCCAGCCGTCGAAGGCGCGCATGGCCTCCGTGAGGTCGGCCTCCTGCGCCTTGAGCTCCTGGACGCAGACGACGTCCGGCTGCTCGCCGGCCAGCCATTCGAAGCAGCCCTTGCCCGCCGCCGAGCGGATGCCGTTGAGATTCAGGGTAATGATGCGTAGCATGCGCTCAATGCTCAATGAGGGACCGGATGGATTTTAGTCGCGACTTCATCGCTTTCGCCTGCGCGCGCGGCGTGCTGCGTTTCGGCGAATTCAAGACCAAGGCGGGCAGGATATCGCCCTATTTCTTCAACGCGGGGCTGTTCGACGATGGCGAATCGCTCGCCCGGCTCGCCGATTTCTATGCTCGCGCCATCCTCGCCTCGGGCGTAGGCTTCGATGTGCTGTTTGGCCCCGCCTACAAGGGCATCCCGCTCGCCGCGGCGACCGCCGTTGCGCTCGCGGGCAAGGGACGCAACACGCCCTACGCCTACAACCGCAAGGAGGCCAAGGACCACGGCGAGGGCGGCACGCTGGTCGGCGCGCCGCTCGCCGGCCGGGTGCTGATCATCGACGACGTGATCTCGGCCGGCACTTCGGTGCGCGAATCCGTCGAGCTGATCCGCGCCGCGGGCGCCACGCCCGCCGGGGTCGTCATCGCCCTCGACCGGCAGGAGCGCGGCCAGGGCGAGCTGTCGGCGGTCCAGGAAGTGGAGCGAACCTACGGCATGCCGGTGATCGCGGTGGCGACGCTCACCGACCTCATCGATTATCTGCGCGGCCGGCCGGAGCTCGAGGCCATGCTGCCGGCCGTGGTCCGCTACCGCGAACGGTATGGCGTGGCCTAGTTGGGTGGCCCTCGCCCTCGCCGTCTCGGCGGCCACCCCCGCTGCTGCCGTCACCTATTGTTGCCGTGACGAGCAGGGTCGCCGCGTCTGCGGCGACACCGTTCCCGTCGCCTGCCGGACGCGCGCTTACCAGGAACTCAGGCAGGGCGTGGTCGTCCGGGAACACGCGCCGCCGGCCAGCGCCGAACAGCGCGCCCGCGAAGAGGCCGAGGCAGCTCGGCGCAAGGCCGAGGAGGAAAAGCTCGTCGAGCAGCGCCGGCGCGACCGCGCGCTGCTCGCGACCTATGCGAGCACCGCCGACATCGACGCCAAACGCGAGCGCTCGCTGGCCACCGCACAGGCCGCGCTCGACGTCGCCCGCGAAGAGCTGCGCGATGCGCGGGCGCGCAAGAAACGTCTCGACGAGGCCGTGCAGTCATGGCAAGGCCGGCCGATGCCGGAGGCCCTGCAGGCCGACATTCGCGACAACGCGGCGAAGCTGGCGGCGCGGGAGGCGGCGGTCGCCGAGCGGGAACGCGAGATCCGCGAGATCGAGGCGCGCTTCGAGGAAGAGAAGCGCCGCTTCATCGCCTTGGGCGGACGGCGGGCCGAGGAATCTGCGCCGGTGAAAGCGCGCTAGGCCGACAATTTCCGGCGCAGCAGTTCGTTGACCTGCTGCGGGTTGGCCTTGCCCCTGGTCGCCTTCATGACCTGGCCGACCAAGGCGTTGAAGGCCTTCTCCTTGCCGGCGCGGAACTCCTCGACCGACTTCGGGTTCGCGGCCAGCACCTCGTCGATGATCGGCTCGATGGCCGAGGCGTCCGAGACCTGCTTGAGGCCCCGGGCCTCGATGATCGCGTCGGCATCCGGGCCTTCGCCGTTCCAGAGGGCCTCGAAGACCTCCTTGGCGAGCTTGCTCGAGAGCGTGCCGTCGGCGATGCGCACGATGAGGCCGGCGAGTTGCGCCGGCGAGACGGGCGCGGCGGCGATCTCGCGCTCCTCGCGATTGAGGCGCGCGGCCAGTTCGCCCATCACCCAGTTGGCGCAGAACTTGGCATTCGCCTTGCCCGCCGCGGCAACGCAGTCCTCGAAGTAACGGGCGACGTCCCGCGTCGCGGTCAGCGTCGCCGCATCGTAGGCCGAAAGCCCGTAATCGGCCTCGAAGCGCGCCTGCATCGCGCCCGGCAGCTCGGGCATGGCGGCCTTCACCTCGGCGATCCAGTCCGGCGTGATCTCCAGCGGCAGCAGGTCGGGATCGGGGAAGTAGCGGTAGTCGTGCGCGTCCTCCTTGCTGCGCATCGCCCGTGTCTCGCCCGTGTCGGGATCGAATAGCACGGTCGCCTGCTGGATCGCGCGGCCCTCCTCGAGTTCGTTGATCTGCCAGGCGATCTCGTAGTCGATGGCCTGCTGGAGGAAGCGGAAGGAGTTGAGGTTCTTGATCTCGCGCCGGGTGCCGAGCGGCCCGCCGGGCCGGCGCACCGAGACGTTGGCATCGCAGCGGAAGCTGCCTTCCTGCATGTTGCCGTCGCAGATGCCGATCCACATGACCAGCGCATGGAGCGCCTTCGCGTAGGCGACGGCCTCCGCCGAAGAGCGCATGTCCGGCTCGGTGACGATCTCCAGAAGCGGCGTGCCGGCGCGGTTGAGGTCGATGCCGGTCTTGCCATGGAAATCCTCGTGGAGCGACTTGCCCGCGTCCTCTTCCAGATGCGCGCGGGTCAGCCGGATGGTCTTCTCCGCCGGCGTGTCACCATGGCTGAGTTTGATGGCGACGCCGCCGCCCGAGATGACCGGGATCTCGTACTGGCTGATCTGGTAGCCCTTGGGCAGATCGGGATAGAAGTAGTTCTTGCGCGCGAAGACCGAGCGCGGCGCGATCGCGCCGCCGACGGCGAGGCCGAACCGGATCGCGCAGACGACCGCCTCGCGGTTGGGCACCGGAAGCACGCCGGGCAGGGCGATATCGAGGGCGCAGGCCTGGCGGTTCGGCTCGGCGCCGAAGGCCGTGCTCGCGCCGGAAAAGATCTTCGACTTTGTTAGCAGCTGGACGTGGGTTTCCAGCCCGATGACGACTTCCCACTGGCTCATGTCGGTCTCTCAACCACAGCGTCCGGTGCCGGCATCGACGAGGATGGGCCAGACATACTCGAAACTGCCGCCCTCGCAGCGGTCGCGGCAGCCGTTGAAGGCGACGGTGACGCGGCCTTCCTGTTCCCAGAGGCGCACGAGGCAGCTGCTGCCGCTCGCCGCGAGCACGACGGCCGGTTCCGACGCGGTCTGGCGGAAATCCTTGAGATCGAAGGCGCAGTTGCCACGCTTGGGCACTTCGACGACCGCCTGGAGACGCTCGACGCGCGATTCCTTGACCAGCAGGTCGAGCCGGCCGCCATAGCCGTCCGGGTCGCGGAACGAGCAGTTGGCCTTGACGTTGAGCGGCCGGACCTGGATCGGCTTGATCGTGCGGCCGGCGAGCCGGCTGTAGACCTCGCGCGGCGGCGCGGTCGGCTGCTTTTTCGCATCCGGGGCGGGCGCGGGGACGGGCGCCGGCTCGGGCGCGGGCTTTTGCGCCACCTCGGGCGCGCGGGTCGCGCAACCGGCCATGAGCGAGAGCAGGAGAGCGACGACGAGCAGGTTCGGATTCATTTCACGAAACTCCCGGTGGCGTGCGGCGATGCCAGTCGGTGGCCTGCTGGTAGCGGTGGGCGACATTGAGCATCCGCGCCTCGGAGAACCAGGGCCCGACGATCTGCAGGCCCACGGGCATCCCTGCATTACCGAAGCCGCAGGGAAGGGACATGCCCGGCAGGCCGGCGAGATTGACGGCGATGGTGTAGATGTCGGACAGGTACATCTGCACCGGGTCGGCGCTCTTCTCGCCGAAACGGAAGGCGACCGACGGCGCGGTAGGTCCCATGATCACGTCGCAGGATTCGAAGGCTCGCCGGAAATCCTCGGCAATCAGTCGCCGCACCTTCTGCGCCTGCAGGTAGTAGGCGTCGTAGTAGCCGTGCGAAAGGACATAAGTGCCGATGAGGATGCGCCGCTTGACCTCCGCGCCGAAGCCCTCGGCACGGCTCTTGCAATACATGTCGATGAGGTCGCCGTACTCGGCCGCGCGGTGGCCGTAGCGGACGCCATCGTAGCGCGAAAGGTTCGAGCTCGCCTCGGCCGGCGCGATGACGTAGTAGGCCGGCACCGAGAGCGCCGAATTGGGCAGGCTCACTTCGACCATCGTCGCGCCGAGCCTGCGGTACTCGTCGAGCGCGGCCTCCACGGCCGCGCGCACGTCGGCATCCATGCCCTCGCCGAAAAACTCCTTCGGCAGGCCGATCCTGAGGCCCGAGAGCGGTGTATCCAGACTTCGGGTGTAGTCCTCGGCCTCGCGCACCAGGGAAGTCGAATCCCGCTCGTCGAAACCGGCCATGCCGTTGAGAAGAAGCGCGCAGTCCTCGGCAGACCTTGCCATCGGGCCTGCCTGATCGAGCGACGAGGCGAAGGCGATCATGCCGTAGCGCGAACAGACGCCGTAGGTCGGCTTGAGCCCGGTCAGGCCGCAGAGCGCCGCCGGCTGGCGGATCGAGCCGCCCGTGTCCGTGCCCGTGGCCGCCGGGGTCATGCGCGCGGCGACGGCCGCCGCAGACCCGCCCGAGGAGCCGCCGGGCACGCGGTCCGTGTCCCAGGGGTTCTTCACCGGGCCAAAGAAGGAGGTCTCGTTGGACGAACCCATCGCGAACTCGTCCATGTTGAGCTTGCCGAGCGTCACCGCGCCCGCTTCCTTGAGGCGCGACACCACATGGGCATCGTAGGGCGAGATGAAGTTGGCGAGCATCCGCGAGCCGCAGGTGGTCCGCCAGCCTTCGGTGCAAAAGATGTCCTTGTGTGCGATCGGCACGCCGAGCAACGGACCGGCTTCACCCTTGGCACGGCGCTCGTCGGCGGCGCGCGCCTCGGCGAGCGTCTTGTCGCGATCGACAGTGATATAGGCGTTGATCACGGAGTTCAGCCGTTCGATCCGGTCGAGGAAAAGCGTCGCCAGTTCGACCGACGAGATCCGCTTCGCAGCCAGCGCCTCGGAGATTTCCCGGAGCGATGCGCCGATCATTCGACGACCTTCGGCACGAGATAGAGACCGGCCTCGGATTCCGGCGCGAGGGCGAGGAAGGCATCGCGGCGGTCCGTCTCCGTGACGCGGTCTTCGCGCAGCCGCTGGACGACGTCCATCGCGTGCGCCATCGGCACGACCGCTGAGGTATCGACCGCCTGGAGCCGCTCGATGAAGGCGAGGATGCCGTTGAGCTGCTCACGGGTGCGTTCCGCCTCCGCGACCGAGAGTTCGAGGCGCGCCAGCCGGGCGATGCGGCGAACCTCTTCGGGATTCAGGGACATACGATCAAAAACTCATATACTTTCGGAAGGATACGCTATCATAAGCCATTTTCGCCGGGCGCCCGGCCGGCCAAAGAGCGCGTTCCGGGGCTCGCGACGTATCGCGCGAAGCGCTCGCCAACCCTAAGCACCTGAATTCGGAATCTCTCGATGTTCGGCTTTCTCCGTTCCTATTTTTCCAACGATCTCGCGATCGACCTCGGCACCGCGAACACGCTGATCTATGTGCGCGGCCAGGGCATCGTGCTCGACGAGCCTTCCGTCGTGGCGATCCGCACCGAGGGCGGTCCCAACGCCAAGAAAACCATCCAGGCCGTCGGCAAGAAGGCCAAGGACATGATCGGCCGCACGCCGGGGACGATCACCGCGATCCGGCCGATGAAGGATGGCGTCATCGCGGACTTCACCGTCACCGAGCAGATGCTCAAGCAGTTCATCAAGATGGTGCACGAGTCGCGGCTGTTCTCGCCTTCGCCGCGCATCATCATCTGCGTGCCCTGCGGCTCGACCCAGGTCGAACGACGCGCGATCCGCGAATCGGCGCTCGGCGCCGGCGCCTCGCAGGTCTATCTGATCGAGGAGCCGATGGCCGCGGCGATCGGCGCCGGCCTGCCGGTCTCGGATGCCACCGGCTCGATGGTCGTCGACATCGGCGGCGGCACCACCGAGGTCGGCGTCATCTCGCTGGGCGGCATGGTCTATGCCGGGTCGGTGCGCGTCGGCGGCGACAAGTTCGACGAAGCGATCATCAACTACATCCGGCGCAACTACGGCATGCTGATCGGCGAAACGACCGCCGAACAGATCAAGAAGGAGATCGGCTCGGCCTTCCCGGGCTCCGAAGTCAGGGAGATGGAAGTCAAGGGCCGCAATCTCGCCGAGGGCATCCCGCGCAGCTTCACCATTTCTTCGAACGAGATCCTCGAGGCGCTCACCGATCCGCTCAACCAGATCGTCGGCGCAGTGAAGATCGCGCTCGAGCAGACGCCGCCCGAACTCGGTGCAGACATTGCCGAGCGCGGGATGGTGCTCACCGGCGGCGGTGCGCTGCTCCGTGACTTGGATCGCCTGCTCATGGAGGAAACGGGCCTGCCGGTGGTGGTCGCCGACGATCCGCTGACCTGCGTCGTCCGGGGGTCGGGTATCGCCCTCGAAAAAATGGACAAGCTCGGCAGCATTTTCACCAACGAGTAACCGCGGTTTCGCCGGCGCGGAAGGCGGCGCGATGGCCCGCATCGGCGCGCCGCCCCGGCCTTTCCGGGAGTTGCACGAGCGTTGATGTCTGTCGTCGGTCATTCGCCGCCACCTTTCTTCAAGCGGGGCCCGGCACCGCTCGCCCGGCTGCTGTTCTTCGTCTCCCTCTCCATCGTCCTGCTGGTCGCCGACCTGCGCTTCCACACCCTCGAGTGGGCGCGCCATGCCGTGGCGACCGTGCTTTGGCCCCTCCAGCGCGTCGCCTATGTGCCCGTGGAGGCGGGCATGGATCTCGGCGAATATTTCGCCAGCGTGCGAACGCTCAAGAACGAGAACGACGAACTGAGGAAACAGCAGCTCGCGACCGCCAATGCTCTCCTGCGCCAGGAGCACCTCGATGCCGAGAACCGGCGGCTCCGCGCGCTGCTGGAGATGAAAGAGCGCCAGCCGGCCGAGGGCCGTGTGGCCGAGATCCTCTACGCGGCGCGCGATCCGTTTTCCCGGCGCGTGATCGTGGACAAGGGCACCCAGCACGGCATCGAGGCCGGCCAGGCGGTCATCGACGAACTGGGCGTCCTCGGCCAGGTGACGCGGGCCTACCCCCTCGCCAGCGAGGTGACGCTGCTCACCGACAAGGATCAGGTGATTCCGGTACAGGTACAGCGCAGCGGCCTGCGGGCGATCCTCGCCGGCGCCGGTGCCGGGACGATGGAACTTCGTTTCCTGCCGACGAACGCCGACGTGGAACCGGGTGACATCCTCGTGACTTCGGGGCTCGATACTGTCTATCTCCCGGGGCTGCCAGTCGCCCGCGTGATCAAGATCGACCGTGACAACTCCTTTGCCTTCGCCCGGATCGCCTGCGAACCCGTGGCCGGCGTCGAACGCCACAGCCAGGTGCTGATCCTCGGCAAGCGCGAAGCCGTGCCGCTGCCCCCGGCGTCGGAGCCGGCTCAGGACAAGCCCGCCAAAGGCAGGAAAATCCGCAAGGCCCGCTGATGCAACCCACGCACTCCTCGCGCCGCATCCTGCTGCCGGTCAAGACCTGGTTCATCGCCGCGACGCTGGCGGTCGCCTTCTTCCTCAACCTGGTACCACTCGGGCGCTCGAATTTCCTGCCCGACTGGGTGGCCCTGATCCTCGCCTTCTGGTGCATCCGCGAACCGCACAAGGTGGGCATGGGCGCAGCCTTCGTCCTGGGGCTGCTGATGGACGTCGCCGACGGGAGCCTCATGGGGCAACACACGCTTGCCTACGTGCTGCTCGCGTTCGCTGCCGGCAGCCTGTCGCGACGCATCCTCTGGTTCCCGCTGCTCGAGCAGGCGCTGCACGTCCTGCCGCTGCTCCTCGGCACACAGGTCGTCATGCTGGCAATCAGGCTCGCCGCGGGCGACGAGTTTCCCGGATTAACTTGGTTCCTCGGCAGTTTCGTCGGCGCGGCCCTCTGGCATCCGCTGACCTACCTCCTCCTGCTGCCGCAGTACCAGCCGGTCGAGCGCGACGAAAACCGGCCGATCTGATGGAACTCCGGAATCCGCAGGAAGACATCGAACGGTTCAGGAGCCGGCTGACCATTGCCGGAGCTTTCGTGCTGGCGTGTTTCGCGCTGCTCTTCGGACGCTTCGTCTGGCTGCAGATCGTCCAGCACGACTACTACCGCACGCGCGCCGAGGACAACCGGATCTCGCTCGTGCCCATCGTGCCCAACCGCGGCCTGATCGTCGACCGCAATGGCGTCGTGCTCGCGCGCACCTATTCGGCCTACACGCTGGAGGTCACGCCCGCGAAGGTCAAGGGCCCCATCGATGCGGCGATCGACGAACTCGCCGGCATCATCGACATCCAGCCCAAGGACAGGAAACGGTTCAAGAAACTGCTCGAGGAAAGCCGCAATTTCGAATCGCTGCCGATCCGCACGCGCCTCACCGACGAGGAAGTCGCGAGGTTCGTCGCCCAACGCTATCGCTTCCCCGGCTTCGAGATCCAGGCGCGACTGTTCCGGCAGTACCCGCTCGGCGCCTTCGCCTCCCACCTGATCGGCTACATCGGGCGCATCAACGACCGGGATCTGGAGCGGATTTCGGAGGCGGAACAGGAAGCCAACTACCGGGGCACCGAACATTTCGGCAAGACCGGTCTCGAGCAGCATTACGAGTTCGATCTCCACGGCATCACCGGCTTCGAGCAGATCGAGGTCGACGCCGGTGGCCGCGCCGTGCGCACGCTCTCGCGTACCGCGCCCGTCGCCGGCAACAATCTGACCCTGACCATCGACAGCCAGCTCCAGGAGATCGCCGAGCAGGCCTTCGGCGACCGGCGTGGCGCGCTCGTCGCCATCGAGCCGGCGACCGGCGGGATACTGGCGCTGGTCTCGGTGCCGAACTACGACCCCAATCTGTTCGTCGACGGCATCACCGCCCAGGACTGGGAAGAGCTCAACAATTCGCCCGACAAACCCATGGTCAACCGGGCGCTCAATGGCGCCTACCCACCCGGGTCGACCTTCAAGCCTTTCATGGCACTCGCCGCGCTTCATTACGGCAAGCGTCGCCCGGAGCAGGCCATCGCCGACCCCGGCTATTTCACCTTTGGCAACCACACCTTCCGCGACGACAAGAAGGGCGGGCACGGCATGGTCGACATGTACAAGTCGATCGTCGTCTCCTGCGACACCTATTACTATCTGCTCGCCAACGATCTCGGCATCGACAACATCGCGGCCTTCATGCGCCTGTTCGGTTTCGGTCAGAAGACGGGGGTGGATCTCGGCATCGGTGGCACCGCCGAATCCGAAGGGGTGCTGCCTTCGCCGGAGTGGAAGAAGCGCCGGTTCAAGAAACCGGAGCAGCAGAAATGGTATGCCGGCGAGACGATCTCGATCGGCATCGGCCAGGGCTACAACGCCTACACGCCCATCCAGCTCGCCCAGGCCGTGGCAACGCTCGCCAACGACGGCGTCATGTTCCGCCCCCACCTCGTCCAGTACGTCACCGACACGCGGACCGGAGAGCGCCGTTACATCGAGCCGCAGCCACTGCGCCGGCTGCCGCTCGCGCAGGAGCACATCGACGTCGTCAAGAAAGCGATGGTGGGCGTCAATACCGAGGGCACCGCCGCACGCGCCTTCCGCGGCGCGGAATATTCCGTCGCCGGCAAGACTGGCACGGCACAGGTGTTCTCGCTCAAGGGTGCGCAGTACAAGGAGTCCGCGGTCAAGAAGGAACTGCGCGACCACGCGCTCTACGTCGCTTTCGCTCCCGCAGACAAGCCGAAGATCGCGCTTGCCGTGCTGGTCGAGAATGGCGGCTTCGGCGCCCAGGCAGCAGCGCCGATCGCACGTCAGGTGCTCGATTATTATCTGCTCGGCAAGCGACCGAAGGCCCCGGCCCCGACTTTCGAAACCGAATCCGACGGGGATCGGGACGAGGAACGCGAGCCGCTACCGGGGCAGGGAGAAGGAGCGGAGGAATGATCGACTGGCATCCCCGGGCGCTCTGGCAGAAACTGACCGCGCCGATCGACGGGCCGCTGATGCTGATCACGGGCGCCCTGCTGCTCGTCTCGCTGATCATGGTCGGCAGCGCATCGCCGGAGCGCATCGCCAGCCAGGCGATCAACGTGGCCGTCGCCCTCGTCGTCATGCGCCTGGTCGCCCAGCTGCCACCCCAGCGCCTCATGCACCTGGCCGTGCCAATCTACTTGGCCGGCATCACGCTGCTCCTCGCGGTCGCGCTCTTCGGCGACATCTCCAAGGGCGCGCGCCGCTGGCTCAACCTCGGCTTCATGCGCGTCCAGCCGTCCGAGATCCTCAAGATCGCGGTGCCGCTGATGCTCGCCTGGTATTTCCAGAAGCACGAGTCGCTGCTGCGGCTGCGCGACTATGCGGTCGCTGCCGTGATTCTGCTCGTGCCGACGGCCCTGATCGCCCGACAGCCCGACCTCGGCACGGCCATCCTGGTCTTTGCCGCGGGCTTTTACGTCATCTTCTTCGCCGGGCTCTCGTGGAAGATCATCGCCGGCCTCGGCCTTGCGGCGCTGGCCGCCGCGCCGCTGGCTTGGAATCTCCTCCACGACTATCAGCGTGCCCGCATCATGACGCTGCTCGATCCCGAGAAGGATCCCCTGGGCAAGGGCTTCCACATCATCCAGTCCACGATCGCGATCGGTTCCGGCGGCATGCTCGGCAAAGGCTGGGGCCAAGGCACGCAGTCGCAGCTCGAGTTCATCCCAGAACGCCATACCGATTTCATCTTCGCCGTCCTTGCCGAGGAGTTCGGCCTGCTCGGCAATACCATGCTCCTGCTCATCTACGCGCTGCTCGTCGGTCGCGGACTGATGATCGCGGCCAATGCGCCGACCGTCTTCTCCCGGCTGCTCGCCGGCTCGATCACGATGATCTTTTTCACCTACGCCTTCGTGAACATGGGCATGGTGACGGGCATCCTGCCGGTGGTCGGCGTGCCGTTGCCGCTCATCAGCTATGGCGGGACAGCGCTGGTGACGCTCTTTCTCGGCATCGGCATCCTGATGTCGATCCACCGCCATCGCCTGCTGGTGCAGAAATGACGATCCGCCCCCTGCCGATGCTGGCGCTGGCGATGCTTGCCGCCTGCAGCACGAGGCCGCCGGCGCCGGTTCCACCGTCTCAACCGGAGGCGTCCGACCGGGCGGCGAAACGGCCGGCCGCCCCCAGGCCGGCTTATGTGCTCAAGCGCGGCGGCGCCTTTTACAAGGACGACGGCCCCGGCGACAATCCACCGGACGACCCGGACGCGATCCCGGACGCCGTGCCACGCGCCGAACCGCTGCACCGTTTCGCCAACCGCCCCTATTCGGTGCTCGGCCGCGATTACGTGCCGATGACCAGCGTGACACCCTTCCGGCAGCGTGGCATCGCCAGCTGGTACGGCCGCCGCTTCCATGGCCAGAAGACCTCGAGCGGCGAGCCTTACGACATGTACGCGATGACCGCGGCACACCCGACACTGCCGATTCCGTCGTATGCCCGGGTGACCAACCCGGCCAACGGCCGTTCCGTGGTCGTGCGCATCAATGATCGCGGCCCCTTCCACGCGGGACGTATCATCGATCTGTCCTGGACTGCCGCCTGGAAGCTCGGCTACCTCGACGACGGCAGCAGCATGGTCGAGGTGGAAAGCATCGTGCCCGGCCAGGAGACGCCGATGACGGCCGCCGCAACGCCCGGCGACGATCCGATCGCGCGGATCGCCCTCGCCGACACGACGCCAAGCCCGGTGCCGGAAATCCGCGAGGCCCGCGGCATCTATCTCCAGCTCGGCGCCTTCGGCAGCGCCGACAATGCCGAAGTGCTGCGCGGACGGCTGGCCCGCGAGCTCGGCAGCCTCGGCGAAAAGCTCGTGGTCAGAAGCAGCGGCGGCCTACATCGCGTGCAGATCGGTCCCTGGGCCGACCACGAGGAGGCCCGCCGCGTCGTCGCCCGGCTCGCCGAACTGCTCGACTTCCGCCCGGTGCTGGTCACCCGCTGACCTATAATTCGCCTTCCCTTCCGCCCCGTCGTTCCGATGCGTCTTTTCCTCGTTCTGCTGTCGCTTCTGGCAGCCCTGCCGGCCGTTGCCCAGACCGTCCAGCCCCCGCCGGTCGCGGCGCGTGCCTGGCTCTTGATCGATTTCGCCTCCGGTCAGCCACTCGCCGAGCGGGACGCCGATGTCCGCATCGAGCCGGCATCGCTGACCAAGCTGATGACCGCCTACCTGACGTTCGCGGCACTAAGAGAAGGCTCTCTGAAGCCAGACCAGCAGGTCACGGTGTCGGAACGTGCGTGGAAGGCCCCCGGGTCGCGCATGTTCATCGAACCGAAGCGGCCAGTAACGGTGCAGGAGCTGATCCAGGGCATGATCGTCCAATCGGGCAACGATGCCTGCATCGCGCTGGCCGAGGCCGTCGCCGGCTCCGAGGAGGCTTTCGCCCAGCGCATGAACCTCGAGGCGAAACGCCTTGGTCTCGCCAACACGCAGTTCATGAACGCCACCGGCCTGCCCGATCCCCAGCACTACTCGACGGCACGCGACCTCGCCACGCTCGCCCGCGCGGTCATCCGCGATTTTCCCGAGTACTACCCGATCTACGCGCAGAAGGAATACACCTACAACCGCATCACCCAGCCCAACCGCAACCGTCTGCTCTGGCTCGATCCGGCCGTCGACGGCGTCAAGACCGGCCATACCGCGGCTGCCGGTTATTGCCTGATTGCCTCGGCAAAGCGCGGCCCGCGGCGGCTGATTTCGGTGGTCCTCGGCGCCGATTCCGATGCGCTGCGCGCTCAGGAGGCACAACGGCTGCTCAATTTCGGCTTCCAGAATTTCGACGCCGTGCGTCTGTATGAAAAATCCCAGCCATTGTCGCAACTAAAGGTCTTCAAGGGCAGCCGCTCGTCGGTGGCTGCCGGTTTTCTCGACGATTTCGTGCTCTCGCTGCCCAAAGGCGCTGCCAGCCGGTTGAAGGCCGAGGTGATCAGCCGCCAACCGCTGCTCGCGCCGCTGCAACGGGGCCAACAGGTCGCAACGCTGAAGCTCTCCCTCGACGACAAACCGTTCGGCGAATTTCCCCTGCTGGCGCTCGACGACGTGCCAATGGCCGGCCTGTTCGGCCGAGCCTGGGACACGCTGATGCTGTGGTTCAAGTGAGCACCGTCTATCTGAACGGCGAGTTCCTGCCCATCGAGCAGGCGCGGGTGCCGGTCATGGACCGCGGCTTCCTGTTCGGCGACGGTGTTTATGAGGTGGTCCCCGTCTATTCGCGGCGGCCATTCCGGCTCGACGAGCACCTGGATCGCCTCCAGCGCAGCCTGGACGGCATCCGGCTCGCCAATCCGCACACCGGCACGGAATGGAGACGGCTGGTCGGCCGCATCGTCGAGATGGCCGAGTGCGACGACCAGTCGGTGCTTCTCCAGGTGACGCGGGGACCCATGGACGTACGCAATCACGCCTTTCCCGCAAAGACCACGCCAACCGTGTTCATCATGAGCGAGCCGCTGGTGACGCCGCCGGCCGAGCAGCGCGAGCGGGGCGTCGCCGCCATTTCCGCGGCCGATTTCCGCTGGCTGCGCTGCGATCTCAAGGCAACCTCGCTGCTCGCCAACTGCCTGCTGCGCCAGATGGCCGTGGATGCCGGCTGCACCGAGACGCTGCTGTTCCGTGACGGCTTCCTCACCGAGGGCGCGGCCTCGAACATCTTCGTGGTCAGGGACGGTCGCTTGCTCGCGCCTCAGAAGAACCACCTGATGCTCACCGGCATCACCTACGACGTCGTGCTCGAACTTGCCGCGATGCATGGCCTTCCGCACGAGATCCGCGACATCCGCGAGGAGGAAGTGCGCATGGCCGACGAACTGTGGATGACCTCTTCGACCAAGGAGGTGCTGCCCATCGTCACCCTTGATGGCCGGCCAGTCGGGCACGGCGAAAATCGGGGCCGGCCCGGGCCGATGTTCGCGCGCATGTACGGCTGGTACCAGGACTTCAAGCGCGAGGTAATGCGCGGTGGCTGAGACGCTGATCGAATTCCCCTGTGATTTTCCGATCAAGATCATGGGCGCAACCCGGCCCGGTTTCGCGCAGGCGATCTGCGAAGTGGTGAAGCGGCACGCACCGGACTTCGATGCGGCGACCATGGAAATGCGCGCCTCGCGGGCCGGCCATTACCTTTCCCTCACCTGCACCGTGCGGGCGACCTCGCAGGCCCAGCTCGACGCCCTCTACCGTGATCTGACGAGCCATCCGCTCGTCAGGGTCGTCTTGTGATCTAGCCTGTGATCGCCCGGCGTCTTACCACGGCTGAGTTTGAAACGACCTGGCGCGCGATGCAGGATTTCACGGCCCGGCGCACTGCCGACACCGCGGACGAGCTTTGGCTGTGCGAACACCCGCCCGTGTTCACGCTCGGACTCGCAGGAAGACCAGAACATCTGCTGCGCGATGTCGGCATCCCGATGATCAAGACCGATCGCGGCGGCCAGATCACCTATCACGGTCCCGGACAGCTCGTCTGCTACCTGTTGCTCGATCTCCGGCGACGTCGCCTGGGTGTCCGCGACCTCGTCCGGCGGATCGAGCAGGCCGTCATCGCCCTGCTCGGCGATTACGGCATCGAGGGCGCGCGGCGCGAGGGCGCGCCGGGTGTCTACGTCGGCGGCGCCAAGATCGCCGCGCTGGGGCTGCGGATCCGCAACGGTTGCTGCTACCATGGCCTGTCGCTCAACGTCGCCATGGACCTTTCGCCGTTTTCGGCGATCAACCCCTGCGGCTACGAGGGCCTGGCGATCACCCAGCTTCGGGACCTTTGCGGCGAAGACAGCATCGACCGTGTCGGCGACCGGCTGGTCGAACATCTCGAAAGGAACCTGTGAAACAAAAAGGCGAAGCCAAGACCGCGCGCATCCCGATCAAGGTGGTGCCGGCTGCCGAGCCCCTGAAAAAGCCGGCATGGATCCGCGTCAAGGCGGGCAACTCGGCGGCGCGCTTCGGCGAGATCAAACAAATTTTGCGTGAGCACCGGCTGCACACGGTCTGCGAGGAAGCCACCTGCCCGAACATCGGCGAGTGCTTCGGCAAGGGCACGGCCACGTTCATGATCCTCGGCGACCTGTGCACCCGCCGCTGCCCCTTTTGCGACGTCGGCCACGGCAAGCCGCTGCCGCCGGACGCCGACGAGCCACGGCAACTCGCCGAAACCATCGCGGCAATGAAGTTGAAATACGCCGTCATCACCAGTGTCGACCGCGACGATCTCAAGGACGGCGGCGCCGGCCACTTCGCCGAGTGCATCGCGCGGATCCGCGAATGCTCCCCGGGAACGAAGATCGAGGTGCTGGTGCCCGATTTCCGCGGCCGGCTGGAAATCGCCCTCGATGCCTTCACAGACCATCTGCCGGACGTGATGAACCACAACCTGGAAACCGTGCCGCGTCTTTACAAGCAGGCCCGACCCGGCGCCGACTACGCCCATTCGCTGCGGCTGCTTGAGGCGTTCAAGGCGCGTCACGCGGGTATTCCGACCAAGTCGGGTCTGATGGTGGGCCTGGGCGAAACCGACGAGGAGATCCTGCAAACGATGCGCGACCTGCGCGCCCACGGCGTCGAGATGCTCACCATCGGCCAATATCTCGCCCCTTCGGCGCACCACCTGCCGGTAATGCGCTATGTGCATCCCGACGTATTCGCGATGTATGCGCGCGAAGCGGAAGCGATGGGCTTCACCAGTGCCGCCTGCGCGCCGCTGGTGCGCTCGAGCTACCACGCCGACCGGCAAGCTGACGAGGCGGGGATATTGCAATGAGGCGGCTGCTGAGCACATAAACGCTTTGAATCGAACGAGCGACCGACATCGCCGAAAATGCACTTTTCATTCCCGCCGTCCATCCCCATGCTGAAGCTGTTGCGGGCGCTTGTTGCCCTCCTTGCTTTATTGCCGGCCATGGCCGGCTCGGCAACGGCGGGCGTCGGTGTCGGCGACACGGTACCGGCGCTCGACATCCGCCTGCTCGACGGCAAGGTCGTCAATCTCGGCGCACTGAGGAAACGGCCCGTCGTCGTCACCTTCTGGGCCACCTGGTGCCCCCCCTGCCACAAGGAGATGGCCGACTTGCAGGTACTCTACGACCGTTATCGGGCCAAGGGACTGGAGGTCATCGCCATCTCGGTCAATACCGATCGCGCCCAGGTCGACGACTTCGTCAAGGGCCGCGGCCTGACCTACCCGATGGCCATGAGCGTGCCGCGCCACAACGAAGTCTTTGGCCCCATGCTCTTCCCGCCGCGCCTGTTCGTGATCGACCCGGACGGCAAGGTGGTGCTGAGCCACTGGGGCCCGGTGCGCTTCGAGGCGCTCGAAGCGACGGTCAAGGCGATGCTCTGACGTGACCACGCGGCTTGCGACGACGCTCTCCCTCCTCGTGCTGGCAGCGGCGGCCCATGCGGGCGCCGGCGACTGGGATGCCCGGGCGCGGCAATGCCTCGCGGGACTGGATGCGGCGAAAACAGACGCCGAGCGGCGCTGCCTGAAGGTTCTTCGCCAAGCCGAGGAAAGCGGGCTCACCAGCGAAATGGTCGTCAGCGTCATGAACCGGCTTGGCGCCTTCTACGACGCGAAAGGCCGCTTCGACGACGCCGAACGCATGTACCGCCGCGCGCTCCTCGTCAAGGAAAAAGTGTTGGGCCCGGACAGCCCGGAACTGGTCAATGGCATCCACAGTCTCGCGCAGCTCTTCTGGAGTCGTGGCTGGTTCGAATACACCGAGCCGCTCTACCGCCAGGCGCTGACGATCCGTGAAAAGGCCTTCGGCCACGATCACCCGGCGGTTGCCGCCAGCCTCAACAATCTTGGCCTGCTCTACTGGAACCAAGGCCGGTACGACGTCGCCGAACCGTTCTTTCGCGAGGCGCTGGCGATCACCGAACGCGTCTTCGGTACCGAACATCCCGAAGTTGCAACGGCGATGAGCAACCTCGCCGTGCTCTGTGACAATGCCGGCAAGGCATTGGAGGCCGAACGCCTCTACCGGCGGGCGTTGGAGATCCGGGAAAAGGCCTTCGGCCCGACGCATCCGGTGGTCACCGGCAGCATCAACAACCTCGTGCTTTATTACCGCGGCCACGGAAGGAACGAAGACGCCGACCTTCTGGCCCGGCGCCTGAGCCAGCCGGGGGCTGACGCGCGGTAGAATCCGCGCCCGCTTCGTTCTCGGAAGGGTCTCCGCCATCCAACCCGTTCGTGCCACCCCGTTCATGCGGGTCGCGGCTGGCGTGTCACGACGGCTGAGTTTCGCGATCATGTCCGCAACACCCCCCAGATCCGGAATCATCGATGGCTGAATCGCTCAATGCGCCCCAGCGCGAGGCCGTCCGCTACCTCGACGGCCCGCTGCTCGTGCTCGCTGGTGCGGGCAGCGGCAAGACGCGCGTGATCACGCAGAAGATCGCCTGGCTCATCGGCGAATGCGGCATCGCGCCCGAAAAGATCACCGCGATCACCTTCACCAACAAGGCCGCGAAGGAGATGAAGGAGCGCGCGGCGAAGCTCGTCGGCGGACGTGCCGAGGGGCTGGCCATCTCGACCTTTCACGCACTCGGCGTGCGCATCCTGCGCCAGGAGGCACGCCACCTCGGTCTGAAGCCGGGCTTCTCCATTTTCGACGCCTCGGACACGGCCCAGCTCTTCCAGGAAATGCTCAAGGACGCCGACAAAGCGCGTATCCGGCTGATCCAAAACCGCATCTCGCTCTGGAAAAACGCGGTCGTCGGTCCCGAGGAAGCGGCGGGCAACGCCGGCGACGATCTCGAAGCCCATGCAGCAAAGGTGTATGCCGATTACGAGCGCACGCTGCGCGCCTACCAGGCCGTCGACTTCGATGACCTGATCCGGCTGCCGGTCGAACTATTCGAAGCGCACGAAGACATCGCGTTACGCTGGCGCAGCCGCATCTGGCACCTGCTCGTCGACGAGTACCAGGACACCAACCGTTGCCAGTACCGGCTGATGAAGCTCCTGACCGGCCCGCGCGCGAGCTTTACGGCTGTCGGAGACGACGACCAGTCGATCTACGCCTGGCGCGGCGCCGACATCGGCAACCTGAGGCTGCTACGCGACGAGTATCCCCGACTGAAGATCATCAAGCTCGAACAG
Organism: uncultured Rhodocyclaceae bacterium; assembly: GCA_964530115.1. Lineage (GTDB taxonomy): Bacteria > Pseudomonadota > Gammaproteobacteria > Burkholderiales > Rhodocyclaceae > Fen-999. Next base: position 44,606 of record CAZGYD010000006.1, read on the forward strand.
AACTACCGGTCGACCACGCGCATCCTCGCGGCGGCCAACGCGCTGATCCGCCACAATCCCAAGCTTTTCGATAAGCGCCTCTGGTCCGACCGTGGCCACGGTGACGCCATCCAGGTCGTCGCCTGCCGGAACGACGAGCACGAGGCCGAGTGGCTTGCAGCGCGCTTGCAGGCACACCGTTTCGAACATCGCGGCAAGTGGTCCGACTACGCCGTGCTCTACCGGGGCAACCATCAAGCACGTGCCTTCGAACAACAACTGCGCACGAACAAGATCCCTTACGTGCTCTCGGGCGGCCAGTCGTTCTTCGAGCGCGCCGAAATCAAGGACATCACGAGCTACCTGCGGCTGCTCGCCAACCAGGACGACGATCCCGCCTTCATCCGCGCCGTGACGACGCCCAAGCGCGGCATCGGCGGCACGACGCTGGAGGCGCTCGGCAAGGCCGCCGGCCGGCGTCACCAGAGCCTCTTCGCCGCCGTGTTCGCGCCGGGCATCGAGACCGAGCTGTCAGCGAAGCCACTCGGCGCTTTGCGCGAATTCGCACAATTCATCAATCGCATGGAACACCGCGCCGGCCGCGAACCGGCACGCCAGGTACTCGACGACCTCCTGAAGGCGATCGGTTACGAGACCTGGCTGTTCGAGACGCTCGAGCCGAGGGATGCCGAAAACCGCTGGTCGAATGTGCGCGACTTTGCCGACTGGCTGGGCAAGAAGGGTGATGAGGAAAACAAGACGCTCGCCGAACTCGCCCAGACCGTGGCCCTCCTGTCGATGCTCGACAAGCGCGAGGAAGCCCAGGACGCGGTCCAGCTCGCCACGCTGCATGCCGCCAAGGGCCTCGAGTTCCGCCACGTCTTTCTGGTCGGCGTCGAGGAAGGCCTCCTGCCGCACCGTGACTGTCTCGACGCCGAGCGGCTGGAGGAAGAGCGGCGGCTGATGTACGTCGGCATCACCCGGGCACAGTTGAGCCTGACGATCACCTGGTGCGAAAAACGGAAGCAGGGTCGCGAAGTGACGGAGCGGCAGATCTCCCGTTTCGTCGCCGAGATGGGCGACGATCTCAAGCATGCCGGCCGAAATACGACGGCCGATGACAAGGCCGCCGGCCGGGAGCGGCTCGCCCAACTGCGGGCGATGCTCGCGGCGACGACGCATCCTGCCACGCCTTCGAGGCCCTAGCCCACGACACCGCTGGAAGACAGCAGAACCCGCGGACCATGATGGATCCGCGCCGCGCCCGCGAAGGAACTGGCTTGCGGACCTATTCCTTGAAACTCGCGCCCGACTTGTTGGTCATGAAAACGATCGCGCGGCGAAGCTCGTCGTCCGTCGCATCGGCGGCACCGCCGCGGGGCGGCATGGCATTGAGGCCCTTGATCGCGGTCGCGAGCAACGCATCGAGGCCGGTCTTGATCCGTGGAGCCCAAGCCGCGGCATCGCCAGTCTTCGGCGCACCCGCAACGCCGGCCTCATGGCACGCACTACAGACGGCCTTGTAGAGTTCCTCGCCACTGCGATTGCCGGCAGCGACCTTCGGTGCCGCCGGCGCCAGCACCACCCGCGCGACCGGGGCGATGCGCGCATTGACCGCCTCCTCGTCGGCCTTCGGCTTCGCGCCCATCGCCAGGACGACGGAAGTGCCCAGCGCGAATACGCTGGCAACGACCAAGGGATGGGTATCTTCGCTCCACAACATCATCAGGGCACCTCTCGAAAAAACCGCGCCGGGAATCCGACCGCCGTACTCGGAATTATAGCGATTCGGCGCCAGGCCCTGTAGAATGCGCGCTTGCAGACATTCCTGCCGCGCGCCCGTAGCTCAGTTGGATAGAGTACAGCCCTCCGAAGGCTGGGGTCGGACGTTCGAATCGTCTCGGGCGCGCCAAATTCCCGTCTCCGGAAGCACTCTGCTCCGCGATTTCAGCCAAGCGGCCAGGGCACGCCCGTCAGCCCGCCTCCCGAGGCGTTTCTGATCTCTATTCTCCGCGCAAGATGCTGAACGCTTGAAACAGCCGGGGCGGAAGCGGAACGGTCAGCTTCCAATATATCGTCATCGGCCTTTCGCCTTCATGGCGCTCCAGCGTGACCGGGCCGCAGGCTCGATAGGGTTCGCCCTTGGCTAGGCGGACGAACAGCTGGAAGCTCCAGCCATTGCCCGGGCTCTCGATGTAACGTCGCCCCGCGCTGGTCGTCGGCCCGGCCGTATTCTGCGACTGCCAATGAAAGCGCTCGGCGCTGATGGCGTAATCGCGATAGGCGATGCGCTCGTGATAGCCCTCGTGTTTGTCGAGGGTCACGAAGAGCAGTTCGGTCTTTCTGTGCGGCAGAGGGAGAACCCCAGCTTGAAAAGGGGCTCGCCGTTTTGCGCTCATCCAGCCGACGGCCGTCAGAACTTCGCGGATGCCATAAGCCGCGTGCAGGCACAAGGGAACGTCCTCCAGACCTGGGATCGGCTGGCCGTGCAGGTAGCATCTGGATTGCAACACTTCACCCAGTTCAGCCAGTTCCAGCCGATGATTCGGGTGATTGTGCAGTCTCTGGAGAAAATCCTTGCCGCTTCCCCGCTGGTGCTGCTGCGCATCCACCTGGTAGGTCAGCATTTGCAGAACGGTGCGCTCGCGCTCCGTCAGCACCTCGTCATACAGGCCATCGGTCAGGCTGGAGCTCTCGCCGTGGTTCATTCATCTTTCCCGACGTGGCTTCACCATCCCGGATAGCGTTCCCGGATGCGTTCATCGCCGGTCTCGCCATTTTCTCCGATGTTCCACGCCGGACAATCGAGCAGGTCGTCGGCGACCTGCTCGATGACCGTGCGCAGTTCCAGTCCGTCGAACCAACGCGGCGGGATGGCCTGCACGCCGTGCAGGGCGCCGAGCAGGTTGCCCGTGATGGCCCCGGTCGAATCGGAATCGCCGCTGTGATTGACGGCGAGAACGACGCCGTGCTCGAAATCCCGGGCCACGAGCGCGCAATAGACGGCGATGGCCAAGGTCTCCTCGGCGACCCAGCCGCCGCCGAGCGATTCGACGACCTCCGCCGAAGGTTCGTCATCACACGCGGCGAGTGCCTCGGCCCGTTCGAGTGCGGCGAGCGTTTCCTCGTGACTGTCCTTGCCACGCAGGATGGCCTTCGCCTCGGCAAGGCTCTCGGGGAGCGCAATCCCTTCGAGGCTGCGCAGGATCAGGACGGCCATGACCGCCGCCGGCCACTGGCCGCTCGGATGGCCGTGAGTGAGCCCGGCCAGTTCGGCCGCGAAATCGAACGTCCGCCCGGCAGCCCCGGGCGAGTGCCGCTCATGCCAGGCCCACAGTCCGACCGGGGCAATGCGCATCACGCCGCCGCAGCCCTTGCTGGTGTTCCGGGCTGGCTCGCCGAGGCGGGTTTTGTTGCGCAGGGAACCGATGCAGGTGTGGCCGGGCGCTCTACGGTCATGCAGCTCCCCGACATACCAGAGCCAGCCGTCGTAAGCGATTTCCACCCGCACGGGAATGCCGAAGCTTTCCGCCCAGCGCAGATAGGCGTGGTCGACGATGTCGGCCGCCGACCAGACGCCCCCCATGCCATGGCGCACGCGGGCGCGCAGCAAACCCTCGGCGGTGAAGAGGGTCATCTGGGTATCGTCGGTGATCGCCCCGCGTCTGCCGTACGCGGGCGCATAAGCGCGAATGCCGCCGGCACCGAAACGGCTTCGGATCTGTTCGACGTCCATGAACTCGACGGGCGCACCCAGCGCGTCGCCGGTGGCTCCGCCCAGGAGGCAGCCGCGGAAGCGGTCTTGCAGCGTGATCGACATGTCCAGGCTCCTTTCCAAACTGCCCGCGCGTAACCCTCGGCACCATCGGTGCACCGACGCACCGGCGCGATCAAGACAATAGGCGATGCCGGGCTCATGCGGTGAGTCCGCCGCCGATTCCATGGCCAATCGCGGCCCAGAGCGGATGAACTGTCAAGCGACACGAAGATTTAACCCCCTGACGACATCTGAAATTGACCCCCTGGGTTAATCAATTCTCCGACGTGAGTGCGGTGTGGGCAGGGGCCTTCCGGAGTAGGCCCCTGCCCCCACCCCAATCACTTCGGAGCGTTGATTAACCCAGTGGGCGACTTTCAGATGTCGGCGGGGGGTTAAATCTTCGGGTTCCTTGACAGCATTTCCGGTCTCGGCCTCGACTGGCCCGTGTGTCGGCGGCGTGCGCACCGCCTGCGAGCGGCACCGCACCTCGTCTGTCTCGCG
>CAZGYD010000007.1:0-1037 GCA_964530115.1 uncultured Rhodocyclaceae bacterium
GTGCTGCCGAAGTACCGCGATGACGGCGAGATCCTGCGCTGGCTGATGCGCGAGAACGTGCCGGGTTCCTTCCCCTACACCGCCGGCGTGTTCGCCTTCAAACGAGAGAACGAGGATCCGACGCGCATGTTCGCCGGCGAGGGCGATGCCTTCCGCACCAACCGCCGCTTCAAAAAGCTCTCCGAGGGCATGCCGGCCAAGCGGCTGTCGACCGCCTTCGACTCGGTGACGCTCTACGGCTGCGATCCCGACCTGCGGCCCGACATCTACGGCAAGATCGGCAACTCGGGTGTCTCGATCGCCACACTCGACGACATGAAGGTGCTCTACGACGGCTTCGACCTCTGCGATCCGGCCACCTCGGTGTCGATGACCATCAACGGCCCGGCACCGATCATCCTGGCGATGTTCTTCAACACCGCGATCGACCAGCAGCTGGAAAAGTTCAAACGCGACAATGGCCGGGAGCCGACCGAGGACGAGGCCGAGAAGATCCGCGAGTGGGTGCTCTCCACGGTGCGCGGCACGGTGCAGGCCGACATCCTCAAGGAGGACCAGGGCCAGAACACCTGTATCTTCAGTACCGAGTTCGCGCTGAAGATGATGGGCGACATCCAGGAGTTCTTCGTGCACAACCAGGTGAGGAACTTCTACTCGGTCTCGATCTCCGGCTACCACATCGCCGAGGCCGGCGCGAACCCGATCTCCCAGCTCGCCTTCACGCTCGCCAACGGCTTTACCTATGTCGAGTCGTATCTCGCGCGCGGCATGCACGTCGACGATTTCGCGCCCAACCTCTCGTTCTTCTTCTCGAACGGCATTGATGCCGTGTACTCGGTGTTCGACCGCGTCGCGCGGCGCATGTGGGCCATCGCGTTGCAGCACAAGCACGGCGACAAAGAGCGCTCGAAGGAGATGACGTACCACGTACATCCCTCGGGCCCGCGCCTCAACGCACACGCAATGGCGGTCAACGACATACGCTCGCCGCTGCAGGACCGGGACCCCTCCTACCATAAACTAACTGTCACCCCCCC
>CAZGYD010000008.1:0-3476 GCA_964530115.1 uncultured Rhodocyclaceae bacterium
CTTCAGGAAGGCGGCCTGGTTCTCGATATTGCGGCGCACGATGGCGGCCCAGGCCTGCTGGGCGGGCGGTTTGCGGAGGGGGAGTGGCGGCCGAATCAGTCGGGTGGTGCGCGGGTGGGGCAGGAAGGGCGGGAAGACGCCTGCCGGCTGGTGGTTGTGGCCGGTGGCGTAAAGCCCGATGCCGGATTCGGAACAGGCCGAGAGCACAGGGTGGGTGAGCGTGATCTCGCGATGATTGAGCACGATCACCGCGATGTCCTCGAAGGGCACGAAGGCGGTCTCTTCCTGCTCGATGGCGAGCGAATAATGCTCCCGCCGCAGCCGCGCCGGGCGGGAGATCATCACGCTACGCCAGACCACGGCGCACCTCCGGCGGCGCCGGGTAGAGGTTGCCGAGGACGTCGACGTGGAATTTCTCGAAAGCAGAGGCGGTTTTTACGCCGGTGCGGATGAAACCATCCTTGCCGATGCCGGAGTTGCGGTCATGCACCCAAAGGCCGATGTTCCCGGTCGAACGGTCGCAGCTGGCGAAATAGCCCGAAAGGACTTCCTGCTTCAAGGTGACGCGTAAGAAATCGTTGGGGTGCGCCGAAAACAGAAAGTCGAAATTCCGCTCGTCGACGGGCGTCCAGTCCTCCTCGTCCTTGAACGCGACGATCGCCCGGTTCGGCAGCTCGCCGGTGCGCCGGTAGATCGCCGCGTGATGCACATAGATCGGCACGAGGTGGAACTTGCCGTCCTTCTTGTGGCGGAAGACATCGACGCGCAGCATGGTGTCGTTCTTGGCGATGCCGCCGCGCACGGGAATGCCCGAGAGCTTGTCGATCACCACCGTTACCGTGCGCACGATGGGGCCGGTCGGATTGCCGTCGCGGTCGGGCTTTCTGAGCGGATTTTCTGGCGGGAAGGCCTTCTCGCCCTTGCCACCGTGCGCTTCGAGCCGCGCGCGGATCGCGGCGTAGAGCTTCTCGTTGCGGTGCGGGTCGATCAGCTTGTCGAGGTCGGCGAGCTTCAGGCTCGCCAGCGGCACGCGTTGTGTCACGCCGCCTTGGGCCTTCAACCGTTCGGGTTGGGCATAGATGGTGTCTTTGTGCGCCGCGCCGCCACCCCGCCGCTGCGGCGCGCGTGAGACGAACAACGGCCGCACGGCGGCGAGCGCCTCGGGCGGGTAGCTGCCGAAGGCTTGCAGGCGCTCGCGCAGCGTCTGGGCATCGTCGATGGCAAGCCGCGCTTCGAGCTCCTGCCGGAAATGCGGCCACGGCTCGGGGAAATGCTCGGTGAGGCGCTGGAACATCGCCGGATCGAGGATCTCGCCGGTCTCGGGGTCGGGGAAGCCCGCGCGCAGGTTTTCCAGTTCCTTGCGCCGCGAATGGTCGGCTAGGCGCTTGATCATGCCGTGGCTGCAGGCGGCGACCACGGCGGCGTCGAGCGCGTGGTGGCGGTCGCTCGCGCTGCGGACTTTCAGCAATCCCCAGCGGGCGCGCAGGAAGGCGGTGGTCTGGCCGTTCAGCACCACGCAGCGCCTGGCGGCGGGCAGTGCCGACCCGTCAGCGCCAATTTTTTCGGCGAGCCGAAGATGATTCTCGACCCAGTTCTTGAAGAAGCGGCAGATGTAGCGGGTGTCGTTGAGGTTGCGCTCGCGGAACTCCTCGGCGGCCTTGCCCGTGAAATCCTTGCGCAAAAGACGCTGGCGTTTGGCGAGACGGTAGTTCTTGTTCGCCTCGACGAAGGCGGCGAACTCGCGCCAGCGCTCGCCCGAGGGGTCGGTCGCCATCAGGTATTCGTAGGGCGTGCGGTTGCCCTTGTTCCGGTTTTCCGCGGTGAGCGCGAGCACCTTGTTGTTCTTGCTATCGTCGAAACTTCGGGAGTATGGGAGCGCATGGTCGATTTCGACATAGCCGGCTTCGAGTAAGCGACTCAGGTCGATTGGTGCGAGAGAATAAGCGCAAACGCCTTGTCGTTCATCCAGCGTCGGATACACGCTCTTGCCCTGCTGCTCGCGGTAGAGCCGAAATTTTTCAAACTCGTTACCCTGCGGTTCGCGCCCGAAAACCTCGACAAATTGGATACGCAACTCCTTGTTCCGCGCTTGGTATTCCTCCTGCTCTTTTTTGATCTTGTTGCGCTCGTCGAAGGGCCGCGAAAGGTCGCGCGCCATCTCGATGTGCACGGCCGCGGGCGAGCCGTATTCACGGATCAAGGCGTTCATCACCTTGCGCGCCTGATTGAGCGCGCGCAGCACGACGGGGTTTTTGGGAACATCCAAGTCTTCGTTGAAGCGCATCCGGCCATCCCTGTCGCGGCCGGAATAGAGCGGCGGTAGGTAGAGCGACTTTTCACCGTCGCCGGCCTGCGGCTGGCTGTGGTGGTAGCCGGCCGCCTGGCAGGCCTCGTCATAGCGCAGGCCGGCCTCCATGTGCGGCACGATCTTCCTGAGCGCTTTGAGTGAAAGGTTATGGAATTTGTCGAAACTGACCTCCGAGAGCGCCTCGATCATCTTCTCGCTGCCCGGTAGGTTCAGCTTAACGAGTTCGGCCTCGACCTCGGCGCCGTCCTTGAAGACGGAGAGCACCCAGGCGATGGCATCGAGCATCGCCGGGTCGCCACCGATGGCGCGCCCGGCCATCCCCTCCCACTCGGTTTCGAGCTCCTTGTCTTTCATCGCCTTGCGCAGCGTCTGCCACGCGGGCAATTTGACGAGCACGTCTCTTTCCTTGTCCTCGCTGATGCCGGCAAACGAAAAGTTCGCGAGCCCCGCCTTGGCGAGCGCCTTGCGCAGCTGCTCGTATTTGAAGTCGCCCGCTTGCCGGTAGGGTAGCGGCAGGGCAATTTGCCGTTCGGCCTCGGTGAGCGGCCGGGTGACGCCATCGACGACGACGCGCAGGTTGTTGAGGCGCGTGAGCCACACGTGGCGCTCGGCGGTGAAGCTCGCCTTCGGCGCACGGTACTCTTCCCGCTCGAAGGTGCAGCGGCCCAGCATCTTGAGCAGCGCTTCGCCCGACAGCGGCGGCTTCTGCTCCCAGAAGAGGCCGCTCTTCCGGTCACCGGTGCCCAGGATCTTCGCCTCCAACGCCGCGCCGGCATGTGGGTTGCCGAGTTCACGCTGGCATTGGAACAACAGGGTCAGTTCGTCCGCTAAGAGGACGCGGGAGAGCGACTTGTCGTAATTGCCGGCTTTGTTGCGCTGGGCGTCCGGGAATTCGGTCAGCACCATCTCGGCGGCGCTTCGATAGCCTTTCTCTGTCATGCGGCGCTGGGTGTCCACCAGGCCCTGCTTGACTTTGCCACCTTCCTTCTTGTCGCCTTCAGCCTTCTTCTCCTCGGCGCGGCTCAGCCAATGAAAGCCGCGGTGTTTGCACAGGTGGTAGATGACCCGCGCCCATTCCTGATTCGTCAAACGGCGATCCAGACCCTCGACGCGCAGCCGCCAGGGCGAGACGCGCGCGGGGCTTCGTACCTCGTCGACATTGGCGATC
>CAZGYD010000009.1:0-2417 GCA_964530115.1 uncultured Rhodocyclaceae bacterium
GGCGGGGGCAGTGTCATCGACACCGTCACCCCGCGCGTCGAGAAGGTCGAAATCACCAACGGCGTCGGCGCGCAGAACGGCTACCTCAACGCCGGCGACGTCATCGAAGTCACCGTCACCGTGAGCCGCGCCGTCAACGTCCAGGGCGTGCCGACCATCGACCTCGACATCGGCGGCAAGATCGTCAAGGCCCAGTACGCCCGCGGCAGCGGCGGCACCGAGCTCGTCTTCGCCTACCAGGTCCAGGCCGGCGAGAACGACGCCGACGGCATCAGCGTCGTCGCCAACAGCCTGTACACCGCCCCTTCGCGCGGCATCTGGATCCAGGACGCGCTCAACCGCTACAACCTTCAGACGGCGCATCAGGCCGTCACCAACGACCCGCGGTTCATGGTCGATACCGTCGCCCCGGGGCCGGTCACCATCGATACGCCGATTGCCGGCGACAACATCATCAACAAGAACGAAGAGACCTCGCTTCTCTCGGGCACCTACGAAACGGGCTCGATCGTCGTCTTGGCGCTGGGCTCCGTCACCCGCACCGCCGAGACCATCGGCAACCGCTGGAGCTACGAACTGACTGCGGCGGACGTCCAGGCCATCGGCCAGGGCCAAAGGACCTTCACCGCGACGCCCTACGATCTCGCGGGGAATGTCGGCGCTACCGCGAGCCAGGCCGTCACCATCGATACCAACGTCATCGCGGCGTCGATCGATGCCGTCGCTGGCGACGACATCATCAACGCCACCGAAGCCGCCGCGGGCGTCACGATCACCGGCAAGGGCAAGCCCGGCGCCACCGTGACGCTGACCTTCGACAGCGGTCGCACCCTCGCCGGCGGCAACACGGCCATCGTCGATGCCAACGGCAACTGGTCGAAGGCCGTCACCAGCGCCGACATCGCCTTCTTCGGCCAGGGTGCCGAACGCATTGAAGTTCGGCAGGTCGATACCGCGGGCAACGTGACGGTCGGCAGCCGCCCGATCACGGTCGACACCGTGGTCGCGGTTCCCGCGCTCGATCTGGCTGCGGTTTCGGACAGCGGGGTGAGCAACACGGACAACATCACCAACGTCACGACGCCGATCTTCACCATCACCGGCGAACCCGGCGCCGTCGTGACGCTCTTCAACGACCTCAACGGCAACGGGCTGGCAGACCCGAGCGAGATTCTGGGCTCGACGACGCTGGCGACCGCGACCGGCACCATCACCTCGAGCGCCCTCGCTCCCGGGGTGTACAACAACATCAAGGTCATCCAGACCGACGCGGCGGGCAACACCAGCACCGCCAGCGCGGCGCATGCGCCGATCACGATCGATACTTCCGCGCTCGCCCCAACCCTCGATCTCCAGGATGCGTCGGACACCGGGGCGAGCCCGACGGACAACATCACCAACGACACCACCCCGACCTTCACGGTTGGTGGCGAAGTCGGCGCGACGGTAACACTCTTCAATGACGCCAATGGCAACGGAGTCGTGGACGTAGGTGAAAGTCTCGGCACCGTGACATTGACGGCCACGACGGGCGCCATCACGTCGAGCACCCTCGCTCCCGGGGCGTACAACAACATCAAGGCGATCCAGACCGACGCGGCGGGCAACACCAGCGCCGCCAGCGCGGCGCATGCGCCGATCACCATCGACACATCTGCGCCGACCCTGAATGCCCAGACCTTCGCTTACGACGAAAACCGGACGGCAGGGGCTACTGTCGCTACTGTTGCGGCCACGGACAACTTGGGTGTGACAGGCTTTGCCTTTACCGCCACAGGAACCGCGACCAGCGCAGACGGCTATTTCCAGATCAGCAATGCCGGCGTCATCACCCTGACTGCTACGGGCGCCACTTCCGCGGCCAACAATTTCGAGACGACTCCCAACAGTTGGGGCTATAGCATCACCGCGCGTGATGCCGCTGGCAACACTGCTGCGGCGAACATCACGCTCAACGAAAACAACCTGAACGACAATCCCCCTGTCAATTCGGTGCCTGGAGCGCAAACCACCAACGAGGACACGGCCCGGGTGTTCAGCAGCGTGAACGGAAACGCGATCACGGTGAGCGACGCGGATAGCGGCACGCTGACCACTACCGTCAGCGTTACCAACGGGATACTGACGGCGGTGGCATTTACGGGCGCGACGATCACGAACAACGGGACCGGCAGCGTGACCATTGTCGGCACCGCCGCGGCCATCAATGGCGCCCTGAATGGCTTGACCTATACGCCGACGGCGGACTTCAACGGCTCGGCCACGCTCACGGTGGTCACCAGCGACGGTACAGCGAGCGATACGAATGCGGTGACGATCAATATCACCTCCGTGACCGACATCGTGAATGATACTGCTACGACCAACGAAGACACGGCGGTCAATATCGCGGTGCTTGCGAACGACACGTTCGAGAA
>CAZGYD010000010.1:0-12166 GCA_964530115.1 uncultured Rhodocyclaceae bacterium
TACCGCCGGGTGTAGGCGTGGCCCAAGTCCGAGCCCTAGTCCCAGGTGGCGCCCTCACTGAGACTGGCGAAGACGTAGGTGACGATCTTGTGGCTGATCGCCGCTTCCATGGACTTGATTATCAGGTCCGCGGCATCCTTCCAGCCGCGCTGCCGCAGTACGATCTCCGCCGAGAGACTCAGCGAGCCGGGATTGACGTAGTCCTTGCCCGCGTACTTCGGCGCCGTGCCGTGGGTCGCCTCGAACACCGCGTACTGGTCGGAGATGTTCGCGCCGGGGGCGATGCCGATGCCGCCGACCTGCGCCGCGAGCGCGTCGGAGATGTAGTCACCGTTGAGGTTGAGCGTGGCGATCACGTCGTAGTCGGCCGGGCGCAGCAGGATCTGTTGCAGGAAGGCGTCGGCGATCGAGTCCTTGATGACGATCTCGCGGCCGGTGGTCGGGTTCTTGAAGCTGCACCAGGGGCCGCCGTCGATGGGCTGGGCGCCGAACTCGTTTCGCGCCAGCGCGTAGCCCCAGTCGCGGAAGGCGCCCGCGGTGAACTGCATGATGTTGCCCTTGTGCACGAGCGTCACGCTCTTGCGGTCGTTGGCGATCGCGTATTTGATCGCCGCGCGCACCAGGCGCTCGGTGCCCTCGCGGGAGACCGGCTTGACGCCGATGCCGGACGTTGCCGGGAAGCGGATCTTCTTCACCCCCATCTCGTTTTGCAGGAAGGCGATCATCTTGCGTGCGCCTTCCGATTCGGCCGGGCATTCGATGCCGGCTTAGATGTCATAGGTGTTCTCGCGGAAGATGACCATGTCGGTCTTCGAGGGGTCCTTGAGCGGCGAGGGCACGCCCTTGAACCAGCGGACCGGCCGCACGCACTGGTAGAGATCGAGTTCCTGGCGCAGGGCGACGTTGAGCGAGCGGATGCCGCCGCCGACCGGGGTGGTCATCGGGCCCTTGATCGAGACCGAGTATTCCTTGAGCAGCGCCAGCGTCTCGTCCGGCAGCCAGACGTCGGGGCCGTAGAGGCGCGTCGCCTTTTCCCCGGCGTAGACCTCCATCCATGAGATCTTCCGCCTGCCGCCGTAGGCCTTGGCGACGGCCGCATCGACGACGGCCTTCATCACCGGCGTGATGTCGACGCCGATGCCATCGCCCTCGATGAAGGGGATGACCGGGTTGTCCGGGGTCGGCTGGCCGGCGACGATCTTCTGGCCGGCGGGAACGGTGACGGGCGAGGTGGTCATTGTCTTCTCCACGTTGGCTTTGTTCGCCGCGAATTATCGTCCAATCTATACTCGTGCCGCAAATGCCGCCCCGCCGAGCGCACGCCATGTCCGACAACATCACGCAGGAAGCCGCCGCACACCGCATCGCCAGGACGATGATCGAGGGCTTCGACCGCCACTATCGCCTCTTCCGCGAAGTCTCGGCCTCGGCGAAGCGGCTCTTCGAGCGCGCCGACTGGCGCGGCGTCCAGCAGGCGGTGCGCGAGCGCATCGCCTTCTACGACGAGCGCGTGCGCGAGACGCTGGACCGGCTGCGCGGCGAGCTGCCGGCCGGCGGTGCCGACGACGCCGTCTGGCGCAAGGCCAAGCTCTATTACATCGGCTTGCTCACCGACCATCCCCAGCCCGAGCTCGCCGAAACCTTCTTCAATTCCGTGTTCTGCCGGCTCCAGCACCGGACCTATTTCCACAACGAGTTCATCTTCTTCCGGCCCGCGGTGTCCACGGAGTTCATCGAGTCGACGCCGCCCACCTACCGCTGCTACTACCCGGGCGTGACCGGCTGGCGCAGCGCCATCCGGCAATGCTTCGAGGACTTCGGCTGGCAGCGGCCGTTCGAGGATCTCGACCGCGACGCCGGTTACGTGCTGCGCATGGTCGAGCGCCAGTTGGGCGAGTGGCAGGATGCCCAGCCGAACCTGCAGATCCAGGTGCTCAACACCGCCTTCTATCGCAACAAGGCCGCTTACGTGATCGGCAAGGTGGTCAATGGCACCGATGAGTTTCCCTTCACGGTACCGGTGCTGCACACGGCCGGGGGCGCGCTCTATCTCGACACGGTGCTGCTCGATCCATGGCGCATCGCCGCGCTGTTCTCGCTCTCTCGCGCGTATTTCATGGTCGACATGCCGGTGCCGGCGGCCTATGTCCAGTTTCTCTCCTCACTGATGCCGGGCAAGCCGCGTTCCGAGCTCTACACCATGCTGGGCCTGGGCAAGCAGGGCAAGACGATGTTCTTCCGCGACCTCTTCCATCACCTTCACCATTCGACCGACCGCTTCGAGGTCGCGCCGGGCATCCGCGGCATGGTCATGATGGTGTTCACGCTGCCCTCGTTTCCCTACGTCTTCAAGGTGATCAAGGACGTCTTCGGCCCGAGCAAGGAGGTCGATCACGCGACGGTCCGGCACAAGTACCAGATCGTCAAGCTGGTCGACCGCGTCGGCCGCATGGCCGACACGCTGGAGTTTTCCGATGCCGCGCTGCCGAAGGCGCGCTTCTCCGACGCGCTGCTCGACCTGCTCAGGCGCGAGGTGCCGTCACAGCTCGAGGAGGACGGCGAGGATCTCGTCATCAAGCACCTGTACATCGAGCGGCGCATGGAGCCGCTCAACCTCTATCTCGAGCGGGTCGAGCAGGCCGGCCGTGACGACCTGCTCGAACAGGCCGTGATCGAATACGGCAACGCCATCCGGGAACTGGCCATTGCCAACATCTTCCCGGGCGATCTGCTCTGGAAGAATTTCGGCGTCGCCCGTTTCGGCCGGGTCGTCTTCTATGACTATGACGAGATCGAGTTCATGACCGACTGCAACTTCCGGCGCATCCCGCCGCCGCCGGACCTCGAGGCGGAGATGTCCGGCGAGCCGTGGTATTCCGTGGCCAGAAACGATATCTTCCCCGAGGAATTCGAGACCTTCCTGCTCACCTCGCCGAAGGTGCGCGCCGCGTTCATGAAGCATCATGCCGACCTGCTCGATGTCGAGTTCTGGCGCGCGACCCAGGAGGCGATCCGCCGCGGCGAGGTGCAGGACTTCTTCCCCTATCCGGAAGAATTCCGTTTCTGCCGGCTGTTCGGCGAGGGCTGCGCGCCGCGACGCTGATGGCGAGGATCATCCTCTTCAACAAGCCCTATGGCGTCCTCTGCCAGTTTTCCTCGCCGGACGGGCGGCCGACGCTCAAGGACTACGTCCCCGTACCCGGCGTCCATGCGGCCGGCCGCCTCGATGCCGACAGCGAGGGGCTGGTCGTGCTCACCGACGATGGCCGCCTGCAGGCACGCATCAGCCATCCGCGCCACAAGCGGCCCAAGACCTACTGGGCCCAGGTCGAGGGGGTGCCGTCCGAGGAAGCGCTCGCGCGGCTCGAACGCGGTGTCGATCTCGGCGACTTCGTCACGCGGCCCTGCCGCGTGCGCCGGATCGGCGAGCCCGCGGGGCTCTGGCCGCGGAACCCGCCGATCCGCTATCGTGCGGCGATCCCGACCGCGTGGCTGGAAATCGTGCTCACCGAAGGCAAGAACCGCCAGGTCAGGCGGATGACCGCGAAGGTCGGCCATCCGACGCTGCGGCTCGTCCGCTGGGCGGTCGGCGACTGGACCCTCGAGGGTCTGGCGCCCGGCCGCTGGCGCGAGCTGGCGTGTTACGACGGCTGAGTTTCGGCGACGGCTGGCGGCCTGCCCACGAGCCCGCCCACCAGCGGGCAGAGGACGCGGCTGTGCGGCGGCAAAGGGCGCAGGAGGCCACGCAGCGACGGTTCGGGGCGCAGCGCGGGATGAGGAGCGGAGTCCCGCAGTTTCGGGGCCGCACTCAGGCGGCGCAGCGCATGCGGATGTGGGCGAGCGCTTCTTCGACCTGGTCGATGAGGATCAGGCAGAGATCGCCGGGCGAAAGCTTCGCCAGTGCCGTGTCGATGGCGAGGAACTCGCCGCGGATTTCTTCGATGTTGCGCGTGCGCTGCGCGCCGCGCAGCCCCTCGCGCAGCAGGGCGATGACTTCGCCGTCGGCGCGGCCGCGCTGGCAGGCGTCCTGGTAGAGGACGACATCGTCGAAGGCGCCGCCGAGGATCTCGGTCTGCTGCCGGATGTCTTCGTCACGCCGGTCGCCGGCGCCGCTGATGACGACGACGCGGCGCTTGGCCGGAATCGACTCCACGGCGCGCACCAGCGCCTGGATCGCGTCCGGGTTGTGGCCGTAGTCCGCGATCAGCGTCGCGCCGCGATAATCGAAGAAATTGAAGCGGCCGGGCGTCGTCTGCGCGTCGCTGACGAAGCTCGCCAGTCCGGCATGGATGGTCGGCCAGTCGATGCCCAAGCCCCAGGCGGCGGCGATCGCCGCCATGGCATTCTCGACCTGGAAGCCGATCGTGCCGTTGCGCGTGAGCGGAATGCCCGAGAGCGCGATCCGGTGTTCGAGCAGGCCCTCTGCGGCGACGATGGCATCGCCGTCGCGATAGACGACGCACTTGCCCTTGGCCCGGTGCATGGCCAGCACGGGATGGTGGCCGTCGGTGGCGAAGAAGGTCACCGAGCCCGGGCAGGACGCGGCCATGCGCGCGACGTTGGGGTCGGCGGCATTGAGCACGGCGACGCCGTCGCGGGCGACGTTTTCGACGATCACGCGCTTGATCACGGCGAGATCCTCGACGGTGCTGATGTAGTTGAGACCGAGATGGTCGCCCAGGCCGATGTTGGTGACCACGGCGACGTCGCAGCGGTCGAAGGCGAGACCCTCGCGCAGCACGCCGCCACGCGCCGTCTCGAGCACGGCGGCATCGACGTCGGGATGGGCAAGCACGTTCCGCGCGCTCTTCGGGCCGCTGCAGTCGCCGGTGTCGATGCGCCGGCCTTCGATATAGACCCCGTCGGTGCTGGTCATGCCGACGCGAAGGCCCTTGTGCGCGAGGATGTTGGCGATCAGGCGCACCGTGGTGGTCTTGCCGTTGGTGCCGGTGACGGCGACGATGGGGATGCGCGCATCGTCGCCGGGCGCGAACATCATCGAGACGATCGCCTCGCCGACCGGCCGCCCCTTGCCGTAGGAGGGCGAGAGGTGCATGCGCAGGCCCGGCGCGGCGTTGATCTCGACGATGCCGCCGCCCTGTTCCTCGAGGGGTAGCAGAACGCTGTCGCAGACGACGTCGATGCCGCAGACGTCGAGGCCGACCATCTGTGCCGCGGCGACTGCGGAAGCCGCGAGGTCGGGATGGACGTCGTCGGTGACGTCGGTGGCCGTGCCGCCCGTCGACAGGTTGGCATTGTTGCGCAGGACCACGCGCCGGCCCTTCTCCGGCACCGATTCGGGCGTCAGCCCCTGCTTCTGCAGGGTTGCCAGGGCGATGTCGTCGAGCCGGATGCGGGTCAGCGAAGTCGCGTGGCCGGTGCCGCGGCGCGGGTCCTTGTTCACTTCGTCGACCAGCTCGCGCACCGTGTGGCGGCCGTCGCCGAACACCTGCGGCGGGTCGCGGCGCGCCGCGGCGACCAGCCGGTCGCCGACGACGAGCATGCGGAAGTCGTGCCCCGGCAGGTACTGCTCGACCAGCACCGCCGAGCCGTATTCGGCGGCGACGGCGTAAGCCGCCATGATCTGTTCGCGTGTCTCGAGATTCACCGCGACGCCCTTGCCCTGGTTGCCGTCCTGCGGCTTGACGACCACGGGGCCGCCGATCTCCTGCGCGGCGGCCCAGGCATCCTCGGCGCTCGTCACCGGCCGGCCCTTGGGCACCGCGACGCCGCCGGCGGCGAGCAGCTTCTTGGTCAGCTCCTTGTCCTGGGCGATCGATTCGGCGATCGCGCTGCTCCGGTCGGTCTCCGCGGCCTGGATGCGGCGCTGTTTCGATCCCCAGCCGAATTGCACGAGGCTGCCCGAAGTCAGCCGGCGGTAGGGAATGCCGCGCGCGACCGCCGCCTGGACGATGGCGCCGGTGCTGGGTCCGAGCCGCTCGTCCTCGTCGAGCTCGCGCAGGCGGGCGATGGCGGCCGCGGTATCGAACGGCCGGTCCTCGAGCGCCGCGCGGCACAGTTGCTCGGCGAGCTCGAACGCCAGACGGCCGACCGCCTCCTCGCTGTATTCGACGACGACCTGATAGACGCCCGGCTCGATCGTCGCCGTCGTGCGGCTGAAGGTCACCGGGCAGCCGGCCTGCGCCTGGAGGCCGAGCGCGGCGAACTCGAGCGCATGGGCCATGGCGATGTCCTCGGTGTGGCTGGTCGGCGCGAGAAAGCCGATTTCCGGAAAGCGCGCGCGCAGCCGCTGCTCGAAGCCCGGCAGATTGCCGATCCGGCGTTCCGGCTCGGCGCAGGAGACGATGGCCTCGATGGCCGTGTGCCGGCTCCAGAGATTGGGGCCGCGCAGGGCCCGGATTCGCGAAACTTCCATGGACGTCTTCCCGTTATTCCTGGCCTTTAGGCGATCGCTGCGGCGCCGAAGGTCTCGATGCCTGCGCCGATGATGTCCGGTGCGATGCCCAGGCCCCAGGCCGCCGCAACGGCGGCGAGCATGTTCGCGGTGTCGGCCGGCGCCTGATTCGCCGCGACCGTGACGCCGGGCAGCGGAGTCTCGTCCCGGCCCCAGGCGAGGATCACCCGGCCATCGCGCACGAAGACCGCGCGCTTGCCTTCGACGAGATGCCGCGCGATCGCCGCGGTCGCCGGATCGCGGCCGAAGAAGATTACGTCGCCGTCGCACAGGGGCGCGAGCGACGCAGCGAGTTCGTCCTCGCCGTTGAGCGCGGCGACGCCCTCGCGTAGCACGACATCGACCGGCGTGCGCAGGACGGTAACGAGCTGATCGGGGGTCGTGATGTAGAAATCCCCGATCCGCTCCGTCGGATCGATGCCGGTGACCACGGCGATCTGGCAGCGGTCGTAGGCGAGCCCTTCGGCGACGATGCTGCGCGGGCCGGTTTCGATGACCGCCGCCTCGACCGCGCGGTTGATCAGCAGCCGGTGGGCCGCGGCCCAGTGGGCGCAGTCGGTCTTGTCGACGCGGCGCTGGCCGACGAAGGCGCCCTCACTGCAGGCGAGCCCGGTACGCACGCCCGTGAGCTGCATGAGGCCGGCGACGAGCTTCGCCACGGCCGTCCGGCCGTGGCTGCCGGTGACGGCGACGATCGGGATGCGGCCGTTTTCGCCTTTGGGGAACAGGTGATCGACGATGGCCTCGCCGACCGGACGCGGCTTGCCCTCGGCAGGCTTGAGGTGCATGAGCAGGCCGGGCCCGGCATTCACCTCGACGATCGCGCCGCGCTGTTCCTCGAGCGGCCGCGAGATGTCCTCGGCGACGAGGTCGATGCCGGCGATGTCCAGACCGACGACGCGCGCGGCGAGCGTTGCCACCGCCGCTACCTCGGGGTGCACCTCGTCGGTCTCGTCGTAGGCGAGATCTCCCTGGCGCTTGATCAACACCACCTGGCCCGCCGCCGGCACCGAGGCGGGCGTCAGGCCACGCCGTTCGAGCTCGAGCAGCGCGATCGGCTCCTTTTCGAGGATCAGCGGTTCGAGCGGAAACTCCTCCTCGACGCCGCAGCGCGGATCGCCGTTGATCTGGCTGTCGACGAGTTCGGCGACCGTCGAGCGGCCGTCGCCGACGATGACGAGTGGCTTGCCGCGTGTCGCCGCGACGACCTTCCGGCCGACGACCAGCAGGCGATGGGCGTTGCCGCGGACGAAGCGTTCGACGATCACGCCGCTGCCTTCCGCGAGCGCCGCGGCATAGGCCTTCTCGACTTCCTCGCGGGTATTGAGGTCGGTGAACACGCCGCGGCCGTGGTTGGCATCGGTCGGCTTGACGACCACGGGCAGGCCGATGTCCTGCGCCGCTTCCCAGGCATCCTCGGGGCTTTCCACCTCACGGCCTTCGGGGATGGGCACGCCGCAGGCGGACAGGAGCCGCTTGGTCAGATCCTTGTCGCTGGCGATGCCCTCGGCGATCGCCGAGGTGGCGTCGGTTTCCGCGGTCCAGATGCGGCGGCTGCGCGCGCCGTGGCCGAGCTGGACGAGGTTGCCGTCGGTGAGCCGGATCGAGGGAATGCCGCGCTCCGTGGCGGCATCGACGATGCACGCGGTGCTCGGGCCGAGGCAGAGGCGGTCGGCGAGCGTGCGCGCCTCGGCCACCGCGGCGGCGACGTCGAAGGGACGATCCTCGATCGCCGCGAGGATCAGCTGCCGCGCATGCTCGAGGCAGCAGCGCGTGACTTCCTCCTGCCGCGAGCGGACGACGAGCTTGTAGAGGCCGCGCACCGGGGTGCTGCGGGCCTTGCCGAAGCTCGTGCGCTGGCCGGCGAGGTTCTGGAGCTCGAGGGTCACGTGTTCGAGGATGTGCGCCGCCCAGGTACCCTCGCGCAGGCGCTGGATGAAGCCGCCGCGCTCGCCGACGCTGCACTTGTGCTCGATCAGGGAGGGCAGCCAGGCGACCAGCCGGTCGACGAAGCCGGGCAGGGTGTTCGAAGGAAAGTCTTCGAGATCGCCGATGTCGACCCAGGCTTCGAGGGCGGGGCGATAGGTCCAGATGTTGGGTCCGCGCAGGGGGATGATGCGGACGATGTCGAGTTTTTTCATTGGGCTGTGATGCGATGGGCGCCCGCTTCGGGATACGGAACCGGTGCCGTCATCGCTAAACGCGAATGGCGGGAATTAGTTTACCGGACCGTGAATGGTCACGGTTTGTGTCGCCGGGTTCGCTGGCCGGCAAGGCCCCCCGGTGCCTGACGCTATACTGCGGCCGATGAATGTGAGTGCCAAGCCTCGCTCGGCGCCGGAGCCGCCGGCGCTGCCGGAAAACTGGCGCGATGCCGTCGCAGCTGCGCTCGCGGAGGGCGAGCATCCCATCGCTTGGGCTTCGCCCGATCTGGACCGCAACCTCCGCTTTTCCTCCGGCATCGTTCTCGTCACCGACCGCCGTCTGCTCGCCCGGGAGAGCGGCGATGCCGGCTGGCAGTCGTGGGAGTATCGCCACGGGCTCGCGCTCAAGAGCAGTGACCACGGCGGCGTCGGCACGCTGGAGCTGGTCGACCGCGAGGGCCGACTCGCCTTCTGGCGCTACACGCTCGCGGAAGACATCGCCGTCCATCGGCTGATCGACCATTTCCAGCAGCAGCTCGAGACCCGGCTGACCGGCCGGCCGCCGGAGCCGGTGACGGAAGCCGCCTGTCCCACCTGCAAGGCGCCGCTGCCGCCGGGCGAAGAGGAATGCCCGATCTGCGCCCGCGAGATCCACACGCCGCCCTCGACCTGGACGCTGCTGCGCCTGTGGCGCTTCGCCCGGCCGTACAAGGGCCAGCTGCTCGCCGGCTTCATCCTCACGCTCGCCGCCACGGCGGCGACCCTGGTGCCGCCGTATCTGACCATGCCGCTGATGGACGACATCCTGATCCCGTACCAGAACGGCAAGCCGATCGACACCGGCCTGGTCGCGCTCTATCTCGGCGGGCTGCTCGGCGCGGCGCTCGTCGCCTGGGTGCTCGGCTGGGCGAAGACCTACATCCTGGCGCTGGTGTCCGAGCGCCTCGGCCGCGACCTGCGCACGGCCACCTTCAATCACCTGCTCGGTCTCTCGCTCGAGTACTTCGGCGGCAAGCGCACCGGCGACCTGATGGCGCGCATCGGTTCGGAGACCGACCGGCTCAACGTCTTCCTCTCGCTGCACCTGCTCGACTTCGCCACCGACGTGCTGATGATCGCGATGACCTCGGTGATCCTCTTTTCGATCAACCCGTGGCTTGCGCTGGTGACGCTCCTGCCGCTGCCGGTGATCGCCTGGCTGATCCATGTCGTCCGCGAGAAGCTGCGCACCGGCTTCGAGAAGGTGGACCGCGTCTGGGCCGAGGTGACCAACGTGCTCGCCGACGTGATTCCGGGCATCCGCGTGGTCAAGGCCTTCGCGCAGGAGAAGCGCGAGGCGGAGCGCTTCCGCGAGGCGAACATGCACAACCTGGCGCTCAACGACCGCCTCAACCGGACCTGGTCGCTGTTTTCGCCGACGGTCACCCTGCTCACGGAGGTCGGCCTTCTCGTCGTCTGGGCCTTCGGCATCTGGCAGGTTTCGCGCGACGAGATCACGGTCGGCGTGCTCACGGCCTTCCTCGCGTACATCGGCCGCTTCTACACCCGGCTCGATTCGATGAGCCGCATCGTCTCGGCGACGCAGAAGGCCGCGGCCGGCGCCAAGCGCATCTTCGACATCCTCGACCACGTCTCCAGCGTGCCCGAGCCCGCCAATCCCGTGCATCTCGGCCGCGTCGAGGGCCGCATCGAGGTGCGCGGCGCCACCTTCCGCTACGGCAACCGCTCGGTGATCCGCGGCGTCGATCTCGACATCCGGCCCGGCGAGATGATCGGCCTGGTCGGCCACAGCGGCTCGGGCAAGAGCACCATGGTGAATCTGATCTGCCGCTTTTACGACGTGGCCGAGGGCTCGATCCGCATCGACGGCGTCGACATCCGCTCGGTGCCGGTCGCCGAGTACCGGCGCCACATCGGCCTCGTGCTCCAGGAGCCTTTCCTCTTTTTCGGCACGATCGCCGAGAACATTGCCTACGGCAAGCCGGATGCGACGCGCGAGGAGATCATCGCTGCCGCCCGAGCGGCGCACGCCCACGAGTTCATCCTCCGTCTGCCGCACGGCTACGATTCGCTGGTCGGCGAGCGCGGCCAGGGGCTCTCGGGCGGCGAGCGCCAGCGCATCTCGATCGCCCGCGCGCTGCTCATCGACCCGAAGATTCTGATCCTCGACGAGGCGACCTCCTCGGTCGACACCGAGACGGAGAAGGAGATCCAGAAGGCGCTCGACAACCTCGTGCGCGGCCGCACGACGATTGCCATCGCCCACCGGCTGTCGACGCTGCGCAAGGCCGACCGCCTCGTGGTCATGGACCGCGGCGTGGTCGTCGAGACCGGCACGCACGACGAGCTGATGGCCCGCGAGGGCCACTACTGGCGGCTCTATCAGGCCCAGGCGCGCAACGTCGATACCGAGCCGCTGGAGCCCGCGATCGCCCTCCAGGGCGGGGAGAAAATCCATGCCGGCGAATGATTTCCGCCTGACACGCAACGCCTTCGGCCGCCTGGTGCTCTCACGTGCCGACGGCATGACTTTCGAGAACGTCGTCCCGGTGCGCGCCTTCCCGCTTTCGGCGCCGGAGGAGGGCGTTGCCCTCGTCGGCGGTGACGGTCACGAGCTCGTCTGGGTCGACCGGCTTGCCGACTTGGCGTCCGATGCGCGCGCCCTGATCGAGGAGGAACTCGCGGGCCGCGAATTTATGCCGGAGATCCGCCGCATCCGGCGCGTCTCCAGCTTCGCCACGCCGAGCACCTGGGACGTGGACACGGACCGCGGCGAAACCGCGATGGTGCTGAAGGGCGAAGAGGACATCCGCCGCCTCGGCCGCAGCGCGCTGCTCATCGCCGACAGCAACGGCATCCACTTCCTGATCCGCGACATTGGCGCGCTCGACCGCCATAGCCGCCGGCTGCTCGACCGTTTCCTCTGAGGAGCCCGCCATGATGCGCCTGCTGATCGTCCTGCTCGCCGGCGTGTTACCACGGCTGAGTTTCGCCCAGAGCCTGCCGCTCATCGAACTTTCGGCGGGCATCCACCGCATCGAGGCCGAGGTGGCCCACACCCAGGAGACGCGCATGCGCGGCCTGATGATGCGCACCGCGATGCCGACGCAGCGCGGCATGCTCTTCGTCTTCGACCACGACGCCCGTCACTGCATGTGGATGAAGAACACGCTGCTGCCGCTCTCGGTGGCCTTCCTCGACGCGGAAGGGCGCATCCTCAACATCGAGGAAATGAAGCCGCAGACCGAGGACAATCACTGCGCGGCGAAGCCGGCGCGTTTCGCGCTGGAGATGAATGCCGGCTGGTTCCGGGGCCGCGGCGTCGGCCCGGGGATGCTGGTCAGGGGGATCGACCGGGCGCCGCCGCCGCGATAAGCGCCGGGCGGCGGGCCGGAGGGGCGGCTCAGAGCCTGCGAAAAAATTCGTCGCGAGCGCCGCCAAGACGCGGCGCGAGCGAGCGAAAGGCAAGACATATCATGCAGATAGGCGCAGCCTTGAGCGAGCGAGCAACAAAGTATTGGCAAGCGCAGCAGAATTTTCCACAGGCTCTCAGGCGGCGGCCTGGACGGGGATCTGGCTGCTCGTGCGGGTGATGCGGTTCTTCGCG
>CAZGYD010000011.1:0-8178 GCA_964530115.1 uncultured Rhodocyclaceae bacterium
CCCCGGTGCCAAGCGTTTCACTCGCGAATCAGAATTCCGCCGACCCGGCGAGCCCGTGGCCTGTTCCTGGGGGACCGCCGTTGGTGGGTCGCCCCTCATGTTGAAATCTGGAGCCTGGTCAGGTGCGGAGCCAAGATGCCATAGCGATGGAAGCAGTGCCGGGGTACCGGCTCACCATTTCCATTTTTAGGCTGGCCTCGTGGTTCCGCCGCCCTCCCCGCGATCCGTGAGCGCCTCTCTCGCCCTCGCCCGCAAGTACCGCCCGCGGAACTTCTCCGAGCTGCTCGGCCAGGAGCACGTCGTGCGTGCCCTCACCCACGCACTCGAGACGGGCCGTCTGCATCAGGCCTACCTGCTCACCGGCACCCGGGGCATCGGCAAGACCACGATCGCGCGCATCCTCGCCAAGACGCTCAACTGCGAAACCGGCGTCACGGCGACCCCCTGCGGCGCGTGCGCCGCCTGCACGGAGATCGACGCCGGGCGGTTTCCGGATCTCATCGAACTCGACGCCGCTTCGAACACCGGCGTCGATCACATGCGCGAGATCATCGAGAACGCGCGCTATGCGCCGACAGCGGGCCGCTACAAGGTGTATCTCATTGACGAGGTGCACATGCTCTCGAAGAGCGCCTTCAACTCGATGCTGAAGACGCTCGAGGAGCCGCCCGAGCACGTCAAGTTCATCCTCGCGACCACCGACCCGCAGAAGATCCCGGTCACGGTGCTCTCGCGCTGTCTGCAGTTCAACCTCAAGCAGATGCCGCCGGGCCACATCGTCGGCCACCTCGCCCATGTGCTCACCGAGGAGGGCGTGCCCTTCGAGCCGGCGGCGCTGCGCCACCTCGCCAAGGCCGCGGCGGGCAGCATGCGCGACGCGCTGTCGCTGCTCGATCAGGCCATCGCCCACGGCGCCGGCAAGGTCGAGGAGGCCGGCGTGCGCGACATGCTCGGCACCGTCGGCGACGATTACCTGTTCGCCATCCTCGACGGTCTGAAGGCGGGCGACGTGCAGGCCATGCTCGCGGTCGCCGAGGCGATGGACGAGCGCAGCCTCTCGTTCGAGTCGGCGCTCCAGGAGCTGGCGACGCACTTTCACCGGATCGCGCTCGTCCAGTTCGCGCCGCAGGCGCTCGCCGACGACGCCGAGCGGGCCCGCCTCGCGCCCTACGCCGAAGCCTTCGATCCCGAGTTCCTGCAACTGTGCTACCAGATCGCCATTCACGGCCGCGACGACCTCGGCCTGGCGCCGGACGAGCACGCCGGCTTCACGATGACGCTTTTGCGTCTTCACGCCTTCCGGCCCGACAACGTGCCCGCGCGGGGCAGGGCCGCCGCCCCGGCCGCGCCCCGGCCGGCCGCCGCTGCGACCCTTGGCCGGAGCGAACCCGCGGCTGGCGTGTCACCACGGCGGAGTTTCGAAAAGATGCCGTCGCCACCGGCACCGGGGACGGACTGGCACGAACTCGTCGCGCGCATGCCGCTTTCGGGCTTGCCGCGGCAGCTCGCCCAGCACTGCGAACTGGTCGCCATCACCGAGGCGCAGGCGACCCTGCGCCTGCCGCCCGCCCACAAGTCGCTGCTCAACACCAAGGCGCCGCAGGAAAAGCTCCAGGCGGAACTCCAGGCGTTGCTCGGCAGGCCGGTGAGGCTCGAGATCGTGCTCGGCGAGCCCGAGGGCATCACGCCCGCCGAGCGCAGCCGCAACGAGAAGCGCGAGCGGCAGGAAAAGGCGGTCGCCGCCATCGAGGGCGACCCCTTCGTCCAGGACGTGATGAACCTCTTCGATGCCAGCATCGACGAATCGACGATCAAACCCGTATAGGAGACCGACGATGTTCAACAAGGGCGGCATGGCCAACCTCATGAAGCAGGCCCAGCAGATGCAGCAGAACATGCTGAAGGCGCAGGAGGAGCTCAACAATCTCGAGGTCGAAGGACAGGCCGGCGCCGGCATGGTCAAGATCGTCATGACCTGCAAGCACGACGTCAGGCGTGTCGTCATCGATCCCTCGGTGATGGACGACCGGGAGATGCTCGAAGATCTGGTCGCGGCCGCGGTCAACGACGCCAACCGGCGTGTCGAGCAGACGGTCCAGGAAAAGATGGCCGGTTTCACGGCGGGCCTCAACCTGCCTCCCGGAATGAAGCTGCCGTTCTGACGTGAGTGCGCCGTCGAGCCTCGACGAACTGATCGAGTCGCTGCGCTGCCTGCCGGGCGTCGGGCCGAAATCGGCCCAGCGCATGGCCTATCACCTCCTCCAGCGCGATCCGCGCGGTGCGGCGCGCCTGTCGGCGGCCCTCGACCATGCACTGAAGACGCTGCGTCGCTGCGCGCGCTGCAACACCTTCACCGAGGACGAGATCTGCGAGCGCTGCCTGTCGCCCAAACGCGACCCGTCGCTGCTCTGCGTCGTCGAAATGCCCGTCGATCTCAACACGATGGAGCAGACGCACGCCTACAACGGGCTCTACTACGTCCTGATGGGGCGGCTGTCCCCGCTCGATGGCATCGGCCCGAAGGAACTGGGCTTCGACCGGCTGCTCGCGCGGGCGACGGACGGCGTGGTCAGGGAAGTGGTCCTTGCCACCAATTTCACCAACGAAGGTGAAGCAACGGCCCATTACCTCGCCGAGATGCTCCATGCCCGCGGGCTCAAGGTCAGCCGCATCGCCCGCGGGCTCCCGGTCGGCGGCGAACTCGAGTACTCGGACGCGGCGACGGTCGCCCAGGCATTGATCGAGCGCCGGGACTATTGATGGGCACCTGGAATAACCTGCTGCGCGACCGGATGGCTGCGCTGCGCGGTGCTCGCTCCCTCGCCTATCTACATGATATGTCTCGGTCGCTGCGCTCCATGCGCCTTGCCCTCCGCCCGCTCGCGACGGTTTTCGAGGTGCCCTGATACGACTCCGCACCATTCCGGTGCGGGGCTTCCATTAGCACCGGCTCATGCGGGCTTCAATCGGTCGGGCGACTCCTGTACAATCGACCGACTACACAACATTAACCCAACCCCACCCAGAGACAGGAATAACCCTATGAGTTGTGAAGAAAAAGTCGATTGCGGGCGTCGACGTCTGCTGGTCGCCACGGCGACCGCGGGCGGGGTCGCCGGCGTCGCCGCGGCGATACCGTTCG
The DNA here is from genome assembly GCA_964530115.1 of uncultured Rhodocyclaceae bacterium. GTDB lineage: Bacteria > Pseudomonadota > Gammaproteobacteria > Burkholderiales > Rhodocyclaceae > Fen-999. The sequence continues at coordinate 3,143 of CAZGYD010000011.1, forward strand.
TGGCGAGCTGGATGCCCTCCGAGCGCGCCAAGTCGGCCGGTGCGCCGGTCGAGGCCGACATCAGCAAGCTCGCCCCCGGTGAAATGATGACCGTCGAGTGGCGCGGCAAGCCCGTCTGGATCATCCGCCGCACGCCGGAGATGCTCGAAGGGCTGACCAAGCTCGACGACAAGCTGGTCGACCCGAACTCCAGCAAGCCGATGCAGCCCGACTACTGCAAGAACCCGCACCGCTCGATCAAGCCCGAATATCTGGTGGCGGTCGGCATCTGCACCCATCTCGGCTGCTCGCCGACCGAAAAGTTCAAGACCGGCGCCGAATCCGGCATCGAGCCCGACTGGCCCGGCGGCTTCCTCTGCCCGTGCCACGGATCGACCTTCGATCTGGCCGGCCGCGTCTACAAGAACAAGCCGGCGCCCGACAACCTCGAGATCCCGCCGCATCGCTACCTGAGCGACGCCAAGATCCTCATCGGCGAAGACACCAAGGGGGCTTAAGCGATGGGTGCGGCGAATCTCGAAAAGTACAAGTCCGACGGCACCCGCCTCGGCAACCTGCTCGAATGGGTCGATGCCCGCTTCCCGGCCACGGCGATGTGGCGGCAGCACCTCTCCGAGTACTACGCGCCGAAGAACTTCAACTTCTGGTACTTCTTCGGCTCGCTGGCGCTCCTCGTTCTGGTCATCCAGATCGTCACCGGCGTCTTCCTGGTCATGCACTACAAGCCGGACGCCTCGCTCAACGCCTCGGGCGTGCCGGTCGCGTTCTCCAGCGTCGATTACATCATGCGCGACGTGCCCTGGGGCTGGCTGATCCGCTACATGCATTCGACCGGTGCCTCGGCCTTCTTCATCGTCGTCTATCTGCACATGTTTCGCGGCATGCTCTATGGCTCCTACCGCAAGCCGCGCGAACTGGTCTGGCTGGTCGGCGTGGTGATCTTCCTGGTCCTGATGGCGACGGCCTTCCTCGGCTATCTGCTGCCCTGGGGCCAGATGTCCTACTGGGGTGCGCAGGTGATCGTGAACCTCTTCTCCGCGATCCCCTTCGTCGGCCCCGATCTGGCGGTCTGGCTGCGCGGCGACTACGTGATCGGCGACGCGACGCTGAACCGCTTCTTCTCGCTCCACTACCTGCTGCCGGTGCTGGTCCTGCCGCTCCTCGTCGTGGTCCATCTGGTCGCGCTGCACGAGGTCGGCTCGAACAACCCGGACGGCATCGAGATCAAGAAGAAGAAGGACGAGCAGGGCCGGCCGCTCGACGGCATCCCGTTCCACCCGTACTACACGGTCAAGGACATCGTCGGCGTCGTCGCCTTCCTGTTCGTGTTCGCCGTGGTGGTCTTCTTCATGCCGGAAGGCGGCGGCTACTTCCTCGAATACAACAACTTCATCCCCGCCGATCCGCTCAAGACGCCGCCGCACATCGCGCCGGTCTGGTACTTCACGCCGTTCTATTCGCTGCTGCGGGCGGTGACCTATCCGCTGTTCGGCATCGACGCCAAGTTCTGGGGCGTCGTCGCGATGGCCGCGGGCGTGATCATCTTCGCCTTCCTGCCCTGGCTGGACAAGAGCCCGGTCAAGTCGATCCGCTACCGCGGGCCGATCTTCAAGACCTTCCTGGCCGTCTGGGTCGTCTGCTTCTTCATCCTCGGCTACCTCGGCGTGCTCGCGCCGACGCCGGGCCGCACGCTGGTGTCGCAGATCTGCACCTTCATCTACTTCGCCTTCTTCCTGACCATGCCGGTCTGGTCGAAGCTCGACAAGTGCAAGCCCGAACCGGAGAGGGTGACCGACAAATGAAGAAGCTGCTCGCCACATTGCTCATGCTCCCGGCGCTGGCGATCGCTTCCGGCCCGGAACTGCATCTGGACAAGGCGCCCGACCGGTCGCGTGACAACGCGGCCCTGCAGAACGGCGCCAAGGTCTTCGTCAACTATTGCCTGAACTGCCACTCGGCGTCCTACATGCGCTACAACCGCCTGAAGGACATCGGCCTCACCGACGAGCAGATCAAGGCCAACCTCATGTTCACGGCCGACAAGGTCGGCGAGCTAATGCGCGTCGCCATGCGGCCGGAGGAGTCCAAGGTCTGGTTCGGTGCCGCACCGCCCGACCTGACCGTCATCGCCCGTGCCCGCGCCTCGGAATCCGGCTCGGGCGCAGACTGGCTCTACACCTACCTGCGCACGTTCTACCGTGACGAGAGCCGGCCTACCGGCTGGAACAACCTCGTCTTCGAGAACGTCGGCATGCCGCACGTCTTCTGGGAACTCCAGGGCGAGCAGGTGATGGGCGAAGACCATCGCCTGAGGCTGGCGAGCCCGGGCAGGATGACGCCCGAAGAATACGACGCCATGGTCGCGGACCTGGTCGGCTTCCTCAAGTACATGGGCGAGCCGGTCGCGGAGTTCCGCAAGGACCTGGGCGTCGTCGTGCTGATCGCCCTGGCGATCCTGTTCGTGCTTTCCTACGCGCTCAAACGCGAGTACTGGAAGGACATCCATTAACCAATCGAGACGAGAATGCTGCATATGGGGCATCGTGAAGTGAGCGCGCCACTGGTCCGCAAGGTGGTGCGCGATGCCGATTATTCGTGGGGTACGAGTGCCATGATGAACCTGTACTCGGGTACCACCTGCCCGTTCAGCCACCGTTGCCGGATCGTGCTGTACGAAAAGCAGATGGATTTCCAGGTGATCGACGTCGACCTCTACAACAAGCCGGAGGACATCGCCGTCATCAACCCCTACAACCGCGTACCGGTGCTGGTCGACCGCGACCTCGTGCTCTACGAGGCCAACATCATCAACGAGTACATCGACGAGCGGTTTCCCCATCCGCAGCTGATGCCGCCCGATCCGCAGACGCGTGCCCGCGCGCGACAGCTCCTGTTCACCATGGAACACGAGCTGTTCAGCCACATCGATGCGCTGGAAAAGAACCTCAAGTCCGCCGAAAAGGCGCGCGCCCACGTGCGCGACCGGCTGACCGAGCTGGCGCCCCTGTTCGCCAAGCAGAAGCACATGCTCGGGGAGGACTTCTCCATGCTCGACGTGGCCTTGGCGCCGCTGCTCTGGCGGCTCGACCATTACGGCATCGAGCTGCCGAAGAGCGCGGCGCCGCTGATGAAGTATGCCGAGCGGATCTTCTCGCGGCAGGGCTTCATCGACGCGCTGACGCCCTCGGAAAAGGTGATGCGCCGCTGATCGCGGCCGGCGCATCGTCTCGTCCTTGCTGCCATGATTTCGACCAAGCCCTATCTCGTGCGCGCCATTTTCGACTGGTGCGTCGATCAGGGGCTGACGCCCTACGTCACCGTGGCCGTCGACACCCGCACGCGGGTGCCGCGCGAATACGTCAAGGACGGCCAGATCGTCCTCAACATCAGCCCGGAAGCGGCGAACCAGTTGCAGATCGGCAACGAGGAGATCACCTTCCAGGCGCGCTTCGGCGGCGTGGCCTTTCCCGTGGTCGTGCCGATGGATGCCGTGGCGGCCATCTACGCGCGGGAAAACGGCCACGGCATGGCCTTCGAGGTCGTGCGCGCCGACGAGGAGCAGCCCGCGGCGGCCGATGAATCCGGCGATCTCGAAACTCAGCCGTCGCAACACGCCGGCGGGCGTCCGCACCTGACCCGCGTGAAGTGAAGAGGCCGCGTCGCGGAATGCCATGCCCGACACCGACGCGCCCAGACCACCGATGAGGTTCGCCGAATGAGGATACTCTGCGTCGTCGGTACGCGGCCCGAAGCGATCAAGATGGCGCCGGTCATCCTCGGCCTCAAGAAGGAACCCTGGGCGGAGGTGCGGGTGCTGGCCACAGCGCAGCACCGGCACATGCTCGACCAGGTGCTGAACTTCTTTGCCATCGTCCCGGACATCGACCTCGACATCATGCGGCCGAACCAGGCGCTCAGCACGCTGACCGCGCGCCTGCTGCTCGACCTCGACGACGTCCTCCAGTCGGAGCGGCCCGACGTCGTCCTCGTCCAGGGCGACACGACGACGGTCATGACCGTGGCGCTCGCCTGCTTCTACAACCGCATCCCGGTCGGCCACGTCGAGGCCGGCCTGCGCACCTGGGACCTCGACAATCCCTTTCCCGAGGAGGCGAACCGGGTGATCGCCGGGCGGCTGTCGCGCTGGCACTTCGCGCCGACCGACGGCTCAAGGCAGAACCTGCTGCGCGAAGGCACGCCCGATTCGGCCATCGTCGTCACCGGCAACACCGTCATCGACGCGCTGCTGATGACCGCCGAGCGGGTCAGCGATCCAGGTGTCGAACTCGACGCCCGCAAGCGGCTCGTGCTGGTCACCTCGCACCGCCGGGAGAATTTCGGCGAACCTTTCCGCAACGTCTGCCGGGCGCTACGGACGCTCGCCGAACGCAATCCCGACGTGCAGTTCCTCTATCCGGTCCACCCGAACCCGAACATCAAGGACGTGGCCCACGCGCTGCTTGCGGGACTTGCCAATTTCAAGCTCTGCGAGCCGCTGGACTACGCGCCCTTCGTCGCGGCGATGAAGCGGGCTTATCTCATCCTGACCGACTCGGGCGGCGTGCAGGAGGAAGCCCCGGCCCTGGGCAAACCGGTATTGGTCCTGCGCGACGAAACGGAACGTCCCGAAGCCGTGGCCGAGGGCGTCGTGAAACTGGTCGGCCCGAATTTCGAACCGATCGTCACCGAGACCCAGCGGCTCCTGGACGATCCGGCGGCCTATGCGGCGATGGCGCGCGGGGTTTCGCCCTACGGCGACGGGCACGCCGCAGAGCGCATCATCAACGTCCTTCGGAATTTCGCCAGAGGGCGCTGAAAAAAGGCGCTGGAAAAGGGCGCTGAAATGGCATGGCGCCCAAGGCAGGAATCGAACCTGCGACCTACCGCTTAGGAGGCGGTCGCTCTATCCACTGAGCTACGAGGGCGAGGGCCAGCATTCTATCGCCCCGTCACGAATAAACAAGGTAAAGAAGACGGGGGATCAAACCAGCCGCCAGAGTGAGATGCCAAGGCCTGAGAGCGCGGCGAAAAAGAGT
>CAZGYD010000012.1:0-23956 GCA_964530115.1 uncultured Rhodocyclaceae bacterium
CGCAGTTGCCCCGGTGCTGCAGGAAACGCTCCCGCAGCCATGCCTCATGACCGCCCAGCATGCTGTCGCGCTGCGGCTGCCGGTACGGCACTGGCCCGCCCGCATTCAGATACCGCCGCACCGTGTTGCGCGCGATGCCCAGCGTTCTCGCGATCCGCTTCGCGCCCCACCCTGACCGCCCCAACCGAACGATCGTCGTGACTGCCTCCGGCTCCAACATCTCCCGCACTCCGCAAACCAGACGGCGTGCAGGATTCACCTCAATGTGCTTCGTTTCCAACAATGGCCTCCTTGCGAACGAGGGGGGTTAATTCCTCGTGTCGCTGGGGGGTCAATTTACGGTGTCGCCTGACATGGCTGGCGTGTTACGACGGCTGAGTTTCGACAAGGCGTCGGGGGCGCCTCGAGAACCGGCTGCGCGATCCCCGGCTTGCATTGTGCGGTGTTTGCCCCCTTGCCTGACGCCCCATCGTCTCTCGGTCGTCGCACTCCGTCCGATCGCGACGGATTTGTCCGCCAGGATCGGCGTTTTCCGTGTGCGACTTACCGCCAGAAATGACGGACGCTGCCGCTCATGATGGCAGAGGCCGGCCTGCCGGTCGCGTCAGCCGCAGCCCTCTCCCCCGCTCGGAGGCCGGGGCCCGTGCTGCCTGGGCGCCTTCAGGCAGCCCGCGAGAAAGGCATGGACGGCGGTCTCCGGGTCCTTCTCCGACGTCGTCAGCACACGGACGCCGCGCCGGGCCAGACCATCGATGAAGCCTTCGCCAGCGCCGGCGGTGATCAGGACGTCCATGCCGTCGAGCGGATGCGGCCGCGGGCCGTCGAAGCCGTGCATGGCCATGTCCGCCGGCAGGTCGAGGCGGCCGGCTTCGGTGACCCGGGCCGTGGCATCCACGTCGTAGACGATGAAGCGCCGCGCCTGTCCGGCGTGGCCGGTGACCTCACGAAAATTCTGGCTGCTGACCGCGATGCGCACGTCGATCCTCCTGGTTTCCGGCGGAAGCGGCCTGGCCGGGGGAGGCGCGCGGACGCGCCGGCCGTGGTCGGGGGCGCTTCGGCCGGCACCGCTCCGCCATCCGCGGTCGGCCGCTTCCTGTCGACAATCATTCAAAAGCCATGCCAGCGGTCATGTCACGATCCTCAGGCACGATTCTTGTTATATTAGGACGGGCTTATATTCGAGCTCGACCCCAACCATTTCCGGAAGAGAGAGTGAAACCATGAAACAGACCCTGCTACAGGAAAAGTATCCCGTCTTCATCGCCGAGATCGACAAGGCCGAGACGACGTGCAAGACCGTCGATGACGTCGTCGCCTACCTGAAGGACAAGATCGCCGCCAATCCCAAGGTTCACTTCATCGGCGTCTTCGACCACTATGCGCATACGCAGCGCATCCAGGGCGAGATCAACCCCGGGATCAAGGCCGCCGTCGATGTCATCTTCTGTTTCGGCATCGCCCTGCCCAACCCGCAGGTCCTCGCCGTGCGGCCGCGCTCGATCGGCGTCGCCGACATGGGCGACAAGTTCGTCGTCAGCTTCATGGAGGCGCCGATGAAGCCGGCCAACGAAGCGATGGAAGCCTGGGTCAAGGGCTTGCGCAACAAGTCCTGAGAACTGGGCACACCCCCGACCCCGCAGGAGTCATCATGAGCGAGACAGCGAGCACGGGCGCCTCGCGCCTGAAGAACTTTCCGGTGGCGTGGTTCGCCTCGGTGATGGGCATGGCCGGCTTCACCATCGCCTGGAGCCGCGCCGAACACGTCTTGGAGCTCGGCTTCGCGCCGAGCCCGATCCTGCGTGCCATCAGCGCGGCGTTGTTCGTCGCATTGGCGGCGATCTACCTCGCCAAGCTGGCTGTCCATCGTCGCGACGTCATCGGCGAGGTCAATCACCCGGTCAAGGTCGCCTTCATGCCGACGATCTCGATCGCGCTGATCCTGCTCTCGATCGCCTTCCTGCGCGATGCGCCGTGCCTTTCGTTCTGGCTCTGGGCGGTCGGCTCGGCGGCGCACCTGGCGGCCACGCTCTACGTGATGTCCTCGTGGATCCATCACACCAAGTACGAGATCGCCCATCTCAATCCGGCCTGGTTCATTCCGGTGGTCGGCAACATCCTGGTGCCGATCGCCGGCGTGCACCACGCCTCGCCCGAGATTTCATGGTTCTTCTTCGGCCTCGGGCTGTTCTTCTGGCCGGTGCTGACGGCGATCATCTTCTACCGGCTGATCTTCCACGGCAGCCTGCCCGAGCGCTTCATGCCGACGCTGTTCATCTTCATCGCGCCGCCGGCGGTCGGTTTCATCTCCTGGTACAACCTGGTCGGCGGGCTCGATGCCTTCGGCCGCATCCTCTACGGCATCGCGCTCTTTTTCACGCTGCTGGTGTTCGTGCAGGCGAAATTTTTCCTGCGGCTCAAGTTCTTCCTCTCGTGGTGGGCCTATTCCTTCCCGCTCGCGGCGATCACCATCGCCACGCTGATCATGGCCAAGGAGACCGGCCTGGCCTTCTACTCGGGACTGGCCACGGTCTTCCTCGCCATTCTCACGCTGGTCATCGGGGTGCTGGTCGTCCGTACTGCGCTCGCCGTGGCGCGGCGCGAGATCTGCGTGGAAGGCCACTGAGCGGCCGGAGGCTCAAGCGCCGGCGGAGGGCCTGCCGCCGGCGATCCTGCCGATGACGAGCCGCACGCCCCGGAAGACCTTGGGCAGCAGCCAGACGAGCAGAAGGACGAAGGCGCCGAGCAGCGCGAGGAAAAGCACCGGATAGTGGATGGCGGCCATCAGCCCGGATGCCACCAGCGCCTCTTCCCCCAACGATGCCGTGACGTTCGACACCGGCTCGGGCGAAGTGTTGATCAGTGCCCGGCTTCCCGCCTTGGCCGCGTGCGTGCCCGCCGTCAGCGTGCCGCCGAGCAGGCCGGCCGCGACCATCAGTGCCGGGTCGTGGTCGCCCATCGCCAGCGCCGCGAGCAGCGCGCCGGCCGGAATGCGGATGAAGGTCTGGATCGCATCCCAGGCGCTGTCTACGGCCGGGATCTTGTCGGCGAGGAATTCGATCAGGAGCAGGACGCCGGCGATGCCGAGCACCAGCGGGTGTTCGAGGACCTGCAAGGTCTGTGGCAGTTCGAGATAGCCGTAACGGCCGAGCATGCCGGCGGTAAACAGCACGGCGTAGAGCCGCATGCCGCTGGCCCAGGCGAGTCCGCCGGCCAGCGCGACCGACTGGACGATGTCCATGCGCTCCTACGGCTTCGGCGTACCGCCACCCTTGAGCTTGCCGTAGATGACCAGGATGACGATGGCGGCGATGACCGAGGCGATGAACCCGGCCCCCTCGCCGGCCTGATACCAGCCGAGGAACTGGCCGACGACGCCGGCGACGAACGAGCCGGCGATGCCGAGCGCCACCGTCATCAGGAAACCCATGTTCTCCTTGCCCGGGTGCAACAGCTTGGCGACGACGCCGATGACGAAGCCGAGCACGATGGTCCAGATCACGCCCATGTCCATTCCTTTCGCGTGCGACACAGTGTCGCGTGGCAATAGCGGCCCGGCCAGTATAACGTTGCCCGTGGCGCTGCCTGTGTCACGAGCCGGCAGCATACCGGCCGGACAATGCAAACATCTGTCACGCCGAAACCGGCTGCAGCGCAAGCCGGCCTTATAGTGACAGCGCCAAGCGATGCCGGACAGCCTGGACTGCCGTACCCGTCCGGCCAACCTGCACAGGAGGATGGAACATGAGCATGGGCAGCACGCCGGGCGACGACATGCCCGATTTCTCGAATGTCGTCGGCGGCGCCTCGACCGCGGGCGCCACGCCCACCGCGACGTACAAGATGTACACCATCGTCGCAGGTGACACCCTGTCGAAGATCGCCAAGCGCGAGTATGGCAATGCCAACGCCTGGAAGAAGATCTTCGAAGCCAATGCCGACGTGATCAAGAACCCGGACAAGATCTACCCGGGCCAGCAGATCAAGATCCCGCTCTGACAGGAAAGGAGAGACGATGATGAATACCCGTATGCCGCTCGCGGCACTCGCCGCGCTTGCCCTTGCGCTCGCCGGTTGCGGCAAGAAGGAAGCGCCGCCGCCTCCGCCGCCGGCCTCCGTCGCCCCGCCGCCCGCACCGGCGGCCCCCGCGGTGATGCCCGTGGCCGTCGCCAAGGTCACGCTGAGCAAGGCGGTCGATGCCGAGAAGAAGGCGACCGCGCCGGCGACGACGTTCGCCCCCGGCGACACGATCCATGCCGTCGTCGAAACGACGGGCACGGGCAAGGCCGCGCTCAAGGCCGTCTGGACCTATCACAAGGGCGACAAGAGCGTCCCGGTGAGCGAACTCGTCCAGGAGATCGACGCCGCCGGTCCGGCGACCACCGAGTTCCACATCAGCAAGCCGGACGGCTGGCCGGTGGGTGACTACCAGGTCGAAATCTTCCTGAACGGCGCTTCGGCCAACAGTCAGAAGTTCAGCGTCGCCAAGTGACGGCCTGCCGGGCCGGGATGCCCGGCGCTCCGGTTCGTTCCGGCAGCGCCGGCGTCCTGCGACGGCTGAGTTTCGAGGCCGGTCGGGGAACACGCGCGCGCCAGAGCGGTCGAAGCCCGGCGTCGCGCCCTTGCTGAAGGAGTTGCCATGAGCTCTGCCGTCGCCATCGATTCCGGCCTTTCCTTCACCCATGGCGAAACGATCGCCGAGATCCGCGCCGCGTGCCTGGCGATGACGCGCCGGCGGGCCGCGCTCTCGGCGATGGCCTCTTTCCTTCCCGTGCCCGGCGTGGATCTCGTCACCGACGTCGCCGTGCTGCTTGCGCTGCTCGCCGAGATTAACCGCCGCTTCGGCCTGACCGAGGCTCAGATCGAATCCCTCTCGCCTTCGCGCAAGGCGCTCGCCTACAAGCTCGTCACGGCGGCCGGCGGCTTCGTCTCGACGCGCATCGCCACCTCGCAGGGCTTTCTCGCACTCCTGCGCCGCGCTGGACCGCGGCTCGGCGTCATGGAAGCGACGCGCTTCGCACCGGTGATCGGCCAGGCGATCGCGGCCGCGATCGCCTGGTTTACGCTCACGCGCATCGCCCGCCGCCACATCGACCAGTGCGCGGAGATCGCCGCGAAGATCGCGGCCCGCTGAAAGCAGCGACTCAGCGGCGCGCGCCGTAATCGACGACGAATGTCGTGAGCCGGTCGGCGGGCATCGGCTCGGCGACGAGGAAACCCTGGATTTCGTCGCAGCCGCTCGCGCGCAGCAGTTCGCGCTGCGCCTCGGTTTCCACGCCTTCCGCGACCACGCGCAGACCGAGGGTGTGCGCCAGCGCGATGGTGCCGCGGGCGATGGCGAGGTCGTTGGCGTCGTCGGTGATGTCGCGGATGAACGAGCGGTCGATCTTCAGCGCGCCGATCGGCAGGCGCCTGAGGTGCGACAGCGACGAATAGCCGGTGCCGAAATCGTCGATCGCCAGGCGGATGCCGAGCGCGTCGAGCTCGCCAAGCAGGAGCGCGGCATTTTCGGGATGATCCATCGCGGCGCTTTCGGTCACCTCGATCTCGATCATGCGTGCCGGGATGCCATGGTATTGCAACAGGCGGGCGATGCGCTTGGCCAGTCCGGCATCGCGCAGCTGGCGCGCCGAGAGATTGACTGCGACGCGCGGCACGGGGGTACCGGTCGCGCGCCAGGCGGCGAACTGACGACAGACGTTCTCCAGCATCCATTCGCCGATCTCGTGGATGAGATGCGAATCTTCGGCGATCTCGATGAACTCGCCGGGAAGATGGATGTCGCCGTCGGCGCGCCGCCAACGGATCAGGGCCTCGACGCCGGTGATGCGTCCGACCATGTCGATCTGGGGCTGATAGTGCATGACGAACTGTTCCAGCCGGATCGCATCGCGCAGATGGCGGGCGACGTTGAGCCGCTCGAGCGCGGCCTGGTTCATCTCCGGCGCGTAATAGCGGAACGTGCCGCGACCGTGGGCCTTGGCGTGGTACATCGCCGTGTCGGCGGCCTTCATCAGCGCGCCGACGTCCTCGCCGTCCTGGGGGAAGAGGCTGATGCCCACCGAGGCGGCCGAGTCGACCTCGTGGCCTTCGATCAGGTAGGTGGACGCCAAAGTGTCGATGATCTTCCAGGCGATGGTGGACGCATCGCTCGCCGACGACAGGTCTGTCAGGATGACGACGAACTCGTCGCCGCCCAGGCGGGCGACCGTGTCCGAGGCGCGCACCGTCAGCTGGAGCCGCCGCGCCACCTCGACGAGCAGGCCGTCACCGACCTGGTGGCCGAGGGAATCGTTGATGCGCTTGAAATGATCGAGATCGAGGAAGAGCACGGCGAGGCTGCCGCCGTCGCGGCGGGCCCGGGCGATCGCCTGTTCCAGCCGGCTTTCCAGCGCCGCCCGATTGGGCAGGCCGGTGAGCGCGTCGTGATGCGCCTGATGGTGCTGGCGCAGCACGAGCTCGACCATGCGCTGCTGCATCCGGCCGGCCTGGACCAGCACCAGGCTGGCCATGGCGGCGAAGGTCATCACCGCGGCGACCCAGCTGAAGGCGTTGTGGTAATAGGCGACCGGATTGAAGATCATTGGCAGCTGGCCGCCGAGGATCATGAAGCCGACCAGGGCGACGGTGGCGACGCAGAGCAGGGCCGCGACGATGCCGCCGCGGATGCCGAAGAACGAGGCGGCGAGGAAACAGACCGCCATCATCAGGTAGCCCGCGTTGGAAAAGATGCCGTAGAGGATGAGGCCGCCGAGGCTGGCGAGATAGAGCGCGATCAGCATCAGCCAGGCCATCAGCTCGGCGCCGATGCGCCGGCGGGCCAGATAGATGCCGGCGCCGGCGGCGAAGATCAGCGTGTGCCAGACCCCGAGCGGGTTGCCGAGGACGAGGTTGCGGCCGATGTTGCCGAGATAGATCACCGTGCCGGCCACCATCGCCACCGTGGCCGTGCTCATGACGACCTCTTCGCGGATGGCCCTGACCGCGAGGTGGGGTTCGTTTTCGGAACGGGAGGCGCGCACGGTGAAGGCGGGAGAGACCCGGCGTGACGAAGACGCTCCCGAGTCTACGCCTTCCTGGCCGTGCGTTTCGCGGTGGCGGGTTTCGCCGCGCTGGTCTTTGCCGCAGCGGGCCGGGCAGCGGCCGGTTTCGCAGCTTTCTTCGCCGCGGCTGGCGTGTTACCACGGCTGAGTTTCGTGGCGGCCTCCCCGCCGGCCTCCCCGGCGGCGGCAGACGGTGCCGCCGCCTTTGGCGCCCGGGACTCGAATTCGAAACCGACCTTGCCGTCGGCGCCGCGCACGAGGTAGGCCGAGAACTTCTTGCGTGTCCGGTTGGAGACGAAGCCCTTGAGCAGGTGGGTCCTGCCGGCTTCGAGCAGGCGGGTCATCTCGGCGCGGCTGATCTCCTGCTGGAGGATGATCTTGCCGGAACGGAAATCGCACGAGCGGGCCGGCCCCACGGACTTTTCGCAGACATAGGCCATGCCGTGCTCGAACACCCGGGCATGGCACTTGGGACAGGGCCCGAGCGGCTCCTGCCCGGAAAAGTCCACCTCCTCGGCCTCGCTGTCCTCGCTGCTGCCGAAGTCGAACTCGGGCATGTGTTCGTCGTTGAGCCGGACGATCGCGGCGAAGGCGCGGCCCATCTTGCTGCGGAAGCCCTGGAGCGGGCCGATCGAGCGCTCGCGCAGCAACTGCTCGATCTCCTCGGGCTCCCATTGCCGGCCGGCGACCACCTTCCAGAGCTTGTAGTCGCACTGCGTGCACTCGAAGCGCTTGTAGGTCTCGCGCAGCTCGCCGCCGCAGCGCGGGCAGGGCGTCTTCAGCGTGCCGAAGGTGCCTTCGGGCAACTCGCCCTTCTTGATCCGTTCGACCATCTCGCGCGTCTGCTCGACGATGTGCTTCATGAACTCGTCGCGGGCGAGCCGGCCGTGCTCCATTTCTTTGAGCTTCCATTCCCAGAGGCCGGTCAGCTCGGGCGAGCGGATCTCGTCGATGCCGAGCTTCTCGAGCGCGAAGAGCAGTGAGAAGGCCTTAGCCGTCGGCTGCAGCTCGCGGCCGTTGCGATGGACGTACTCTTCGGCGATCAGGCCCTCGATGATCGCCGCGCGCGTCGCCGGCGTGCCCAGGCCGCGCTCGGCCATCGCCTCGCGCAGCTCCTCGTCCTCGACCAGCTTGCCGGCGCCTTCCATCGCCGTGAGCAGCGTCGCTTCGGTGAACCGGGCCGGTGGCTGCGTCTGCTTCTGCCGGACCTCGACGTCTTTCGCCCAGACGCGCTCCTTCTTTTCCAGCGGCGGCAGGGTCGGGTTTTCCTCGTCCGTCTGCGCCTCCTTGCCGTAGACGGCGAGCCAGCCGGGCGTGACCAGCACCTTGCCCTCGGTCTTGAATGCCTCGTTCTCGACGCGGGTGATGCGCGTCGTGACGTTGTACTCGGAGGCCGGATAGAAGATCGCCAGGAAGCGCCGCGTGACCAGGTCGTAGATCTTCTGCTCGGGCTCGGTCAGGTGCCGCGCCTGGGCGCCGGTCGGGATGATCGCGAAGTGGTCGCTGACCTTGGCGTCGTTGAAGATGCGCTTGTTCGGATGCACCCAGCCGTTTCTCGTGATCTCGGCCGCGAAAGCCTCGTAGGGCGTGCCGGCGAGGCTCTTCAGCGTCTCCTTCACGGTACCGAGGTAATCCTCAGGCAGATGACGCGAGTCGGTCCGCGGGTAGGTGAGCACCTTGTGCTTCTCGTAGAGCGCCTGGGCGATGGCGAGCGTGTTCCTCGCCGAAAAGCCGAAGCGGCCGTTGGCCTCGCGCTGCAGCGAGGTCAGATCGAACAGGAGCGGCGAGAGCTCGGTCTTGGGCTTGCTCTCCTCGGTGACCTCGCCGTGCCGGCCGAGGCACTTCCTGCGGATCGCCTCGGCCTTCTTCTCATCCCAGAGCCGTTCGGCCCGGGCGTGCTCGTCGTCGGACTTCCTGAACTTTTCGTCGAACCAGCGGCCGCGGTAGGAACCCGCGAGACACTGGAACTCGGCCTCGACCTCCCAGTAGTCGCGCGGCTGATGGGCACGGATGCGGCTTTCGCGCTCGACGAGGATGGCGAGCGTCGGCGTCTGCACGCGGCCGACGGTGGTCTTGTAGAAACCGCCCTCCTGGGAATTGAAGGCGGTCATCGCCCGGGTACCGTTGATGCCGATCAGCCAATCGGCTTCCGAGCGGCAACGGGCGGCATCCGCCAGCGGGCGCATTTCCCGGTCGCTGCGCAGATGGGCGAAACCGTCGCGGATCGCCGCCGGCGTCATCGATTGCAGCCACAGCCGGGCGATCGGCTTGCCACCCTTGTCGCCGAAGGCGTGCTGGACCAGGTAGCGGAAGATCAGTTCGCCCTCGCGGCCCGCGTCGCAGGCGTTGATCAGGCCGGTGACGTCCTTGCGCTTCATCAACCGCACCAGCAGCTTGAGCCGCTCGGCGGTCTTGTCGATCGGGTTGAGCGTGAATCGCGGCGGGATCACCGGCAGGTGGCTGAAGGTCCATTTGCCGCGCTTGACCTCGTATTCCTCGGGCACCGCGAGTTCGAGCAGATGGCCGATCGCCGAGGAGAGCACGTAGTCGTCGCTCTCGAAATAGTCGCCGTGGCGCGTGAAGCCGCCGAGCGCCCGGGCAATGTCCTGGGCGACGGAGGGCTTTTCGGCGATGATCAGTTGCTTCGACATGGCGGGATGGCGCGAACGAGCGCGGCATCATAAGCGCCGGCCGCGGGCGCTGGCAAGTCAGCACCGGCGGCCGTGTCGGGCGGGAATCGTGTGGCCGCAGGCGTCAGCCTAGGCGCGACAGCCCCCTTTGGCAGTGGTCATTTGCCCTTGCCCGGGACCACGAACGGCTTGATCTGGCCGCAATCGGCGCCGAGCCAGCGGGCCTCCATTTCGATCTTCGACTCGCCGGACTTGCCGGCTGCGCCCGTCTTGCGCGTCACGACCTTCATGCGGTAGGACTCGGCGTTGGGGAACACGGCTTCGCCGTCCGAGACCGAGGGTTCCGGCGCGCTGCAGGTCATGCGCCAGGTCCAGCGGCTCGACGAACGGCTCAGGTATTCGGTCTTGCAGACGTCGCGGGCGACGTCGCGCCACTGATCGGCATCCAGCATCTCGCGCGTGTAACAGACCTTCATCGTCGTGCCGCCGCCGCCGATATCGACGCCTTGCTTGCGCATCATCGCCTCGAACTGCTTGCGCTCGGCCGGCGGCATCTTCTTCAGTTCCTCAGCGAGCCCGGCCTGTTCGCGCCCCGCCTCTTCCTGGCGCATCTTCACTTCCCACAGACCCGGTTTGATCGGTGCCACCTGAGCGGCCGCCGGCGCGACGACGGCGGCGAAGAAGAGCGCCAGCGCGGTGCGGGCCGGGCCGTGGCGGTGATGGTGACGACGAGCGACGATACGGACTGCCATGGCGACCTCCCTTTAAGTCAGCGTCGATGTGCCGGACATGCGCGGGGTACCCGCACCGATCATAGCGCTACGGGATCGGCGAATGAAAGCACCCATGCCGAGGGCAGGCCGTCAATGCATGGGCAGACGGCCGCGTTCGTCGTCGTCTTCGAGGAAGTCTTCGAAGACCAGATGGTCGAAGGGAAGCTGCCGCCGCCACATCGCCATGAGCACGATGACCTTGAACTGATCGAGCGGCAGGCCCGAATCGCCCGGGGAGTCGACCGCCATGGCGCGATCGATGATCAGCTCCCGCGTCAGCGGATCGATCGCGCCGGCCTGTTCGAGGAAGGCGAGCAGCCCGCGGCAGTCGGGCGGAATGCGTGCGAGTTCCTCATCGTCGAACAGCCGTTGTGCCTGCGGGTGCGGCTGCGTGAGGAAGCCGGTGCCGCCGGCGCCGTCGAGCCCCTCGAGCCAGCGCAGGGCCCGGGTGATCGCCTCCCGGTCGAAGCCGACGGCAGTGAGCTTGCGGGCGAGCGCCGCCGGACCGGGACGGCCGTCCGGCAGATAGTTTTCGAATACGTAGAGAAGAACGTCGAACATGGACAACGGGTTGCATGATCTCAGGCCGTATGCCTGCGAACGCGCTGGTACCGGCCGCCCGGCAGTTGGGCCACGTGGCCGTCCAGCTCCAGGGGCAGCAGCATCGCAAGGACACGGTCGGCGGTCAAGCCGGTCCGTTCGACGAGGACATCCAGGCTGCACGGATCGAATCCCATCGCTTCGAGGAGCCGGGCGTCGGCCGGCGCGTCCGGCGGCGTTTCCGCCGCTGGGGGCGGGGCCACCGCGGCCTCCCAGCGCAGCTCCTCGAGGATGTCTTCGGTGCGCTCGACCAGTTTGGCGCCCTGCCGGATCAGCTTGTGGCAGCCCCGGGAGAGCGGCGAGTGGATCGAGCCGGGAATCGCGAAGACCTCGCGGCCCGCCTCGGCGGCCAGACGGGCCGTGATCAGCGAGCCGCTCCGCTCGGCGGCCTCGACGACCAGGCAGCCGCGGCTCATGCCGGCGATGATCCGGTTGCGGCGCGGGAAGTTGGCGGCGAGCGCCGGCGTGCCGAGCGGGAACTCGCTGACGATGGCGCCTTCCTCGGCGATTCGCCGGGCGAGCGCCTCGTTGGCCGAGGGATAGATGCGGTCGGCGCCGGTGCCGATCACGGCGACCGTCGAGCCGGGGCCGGCGAGACCGCCGCGGTGGGCGGCCGCGTCGATGCCCAGTGCCAGCCCGCTCGTGATCGTCAGCCCCGCGGCCGACAGGTGGCGGGCGAAGTCCTCGGCCGTGGCCACGCCCTGCGGGGTGGCGTTGCGGCTGCCGACGATGGCCAATGCTGGCCGGTTCAGGAGTTCGGTCCGCCCCTTGACGTAGAGCAGCACCGGCGGATCCGGCGTGTCGAACAGGGCCTTCGGATAGTCGTCATCGCCGAGGCTGACCAGGTGATTGCCGGGCTGTGCCGTCCATTCGAGCGCCGCCTCGACCTCGCGCCGGCAGTCGTGACCGAGGAGCCGCTCGGCGAGCGCCGGGCCGACGATGGCGCGCAGCGCCGCATGGCCGGCGGAAAACACCGCGTCGGGCAGGCCGAAGGCCTCGAGCAGTCGGCGCTGCGACTCGCCGCCGACGCCGGGGATCAGCGTCAGGCGCAGCCAGCCAGCGAGCGCCGCTTCGCCATTCACCGCCGGCCCGGGCTTCAGGGCGTCTGCACCGTGTCGCCCGGATAGACCGGCCGCGAGGTCTCCATGACCAGCGCGTAGGAGACGCGCTCGAAGGTCCGGAAGACGAACAGCAGACCGTAACGTTCGTCGGGCAGGCGGATCGATTCCGGCTTGCCGTCGTCGAAGCGGTTGGTGACCGTGGCGCCGGTCCGTGAGATGGCGAGGACGTGCCCTTTCTCGATGCCGTCCTTGGTGCCGCGCGAGATGCTGACGATCGAATACTTGCCGGCCTCGCCGACGCCGCCGTAGATGCCGATCACGCGGCCGCGGATCTGCCCCTTGGGCGCGCGCGGCACATAGCTTTCGATGTCGGGCGTCGTCGCGGGCATCAGGCTGTCGCCGCGGCCGATCTCGAGCTTGGAGCGGACGATGTCGAGCGGTGTGGCCTCGCACTCGACGACCGGTCCCGCCGGCCGGGCGTCGCCGAGGTAGATCGCCTCATAGCCGAGCAGTTCGCCGCTGTCGGGGTCCTGGAGCGGGCGGCCGGGGCGGTAGATCTGCCAGAGCGGCGCGGCCGGCTTGGCGATGCCCTTGGCGTAGATCTTGCCGCCGGCGCCGACATTGACGCGGTTTTCCTCGGTGGCGACGATGCGCGCGGGCGAATCGATCGATGCCCGCTCGATCACCAGCGGCTGGGAGAGGAAAGGCTCGATGGCGCCATAGGGGATCGCCGGGATCGCATCCTTGTTGTCTTCGGAATAGATCTGCGGTTCGGCCTTGACGAGCCGGCCGAGCCTGAGCTGCGGGTCCGCGCCGCTGCGGTCGAGGATCACCACCTGGCCCGGATAGATACGGTGCGGGTTGCGGATCTGCTCGTCGTTGAGCCGCCAGATTTCCGGCCAGCGGTAAGGATCCTTGAGGAACTTCGACGAGATGCCCCAGAGCGTGTCGCCCTTGACGACGATGTGGCGGTCGGGCGCGTCGGGCGCGAGCTCGATCGGCCGCCCGTCCTGGGCGAGGACCGCCGTCGTTGAAATGCAGAGAACCAGCGCAGATATAATGCGTCGCATGGGCTGAATCCTTGAAGGGCGCCGACAGATAGGGTGCACCGTTATCGATTCTGCCGGCGAAATCTTTAGCCAGCGTTCCTATCAGCAGCCTGTTTATGGCTTTATTGCCCATTTTGCGCTATCCCGACCCCCGTCTGCACACGAAGGCGAAGCCCGTGGCCGTGGTCGACGACGCCATCCGCAAGCTCGCCGCCGACATGGCCGAGACCATGTACGAGGCGCCAGGCATCGGCCTCGCGGCCACGCAGGTCAATGTCCATGTCCAGGTGATCGTCATCGACGTCTCCGAGGACAAGTCGCAACTCAGGGTCTTCATCAACCCGGAGATCCTCGCGCGCGAGGGCGAGTGCGAAAGCGAAGAGGGCTGCCTCTCCGTACCGGGCATCTACGAGACGGTCCGGCGCGCGCAGAAGGTCCGCGTCCGGGCGCTGGGCCTCGACGGCCAGCCGTTCGAGCTCGAGGCCGAAGGGCTCCTCGCCGTCTGCATCCAGCACGAGATGGATCATCTGCAGGGCAAGGTCTTCGTCGAATACCTGTCGACACTCAAGCAGAACCGCATCAAGGCCAAGCTGGCCAAGAGGGCGCGGATCACGGCGTGAAAGTCTGTTTCGCCGGCACCCCGGAGTTCGCGCGCCTCGCGCTCGCGGCGATCGTCGAGGCGGGCTTCGCGGTCCCCCTCGTGCTCACCCAGCCTGACCGGCCGTCCGGCCGCGGCCAGCGGCTCCAGCCGGGGCCGGTGAAGCAGTTCGCGCTCGAGCGCGGCCTGCCGGTATATCAGCCCGAGCGGCTCAAGGATCCGGCCACCCACGCGCCGATCGCCGCGGCCGCGCCCGATGTCATGGTCGTCGCGGCCTACGGGCTCATCCTGCCGCAGGCGGTCCTCGACATTCCGGCGGCCGGCTGCCTGAACATCCATGCCTCGCTGCTGCCGCGCTGGCGCGGCGCGGCGCCCATCCAGCGCGCCATCGAAGCCGGCGACCGTGAAACCGGCATCACCATCATGAAGATGGACGCCGGCCTCGATACCGGGCCGATGTTGCTGCGCGAACGCCTGCCCATCCTCCCGGACGACACGGCCGGCACCCTGCACGACAGGCTCGCGGCGCTTGGCGCGCGGCTGATCGTCGAGGCGCTGCGCCGGCTGGGCGAGCTCGAGCCGGAGCCCCAGCCCGCCGAGGGCGTCACCTACGCGAGCAAGATCGACAAGGCCGAAGCGGTGCTCGACTTCCGCCATCCCGCCGGGGAACTCGCCCGGCGCATCCGCGCCTTCGATCCGCAGCCCGGCACGACGGCGGTCCTGCGCGGGACGCCCCTGAAGCTCTGGCAGGCCACGGCGGAGAGTGGCGGCGGCATGCCGGGAACGGTGCTCGCCGCCGATGCCGGCGGCATCGTCATCGCTACCGGCGAGGGCGTGCTGCGGGTCACCCGCCTGCAGAAGCCGGGCGGCCGGCGTCTTACCGCGGCTGAGTTTCTCTCGGGCTTCGCCGTCGCACCGGGGGAGCGGTTCGAGATTCCCGCCCAAAGCCAATAGAGAACTCCGCTGCGGCTCGCCGATGCTTCGTTGCTCGTCTGCGCCGTGTCCTGGACGCGCCAGAGACGAGTCATTGGATGGGCGCCCGCTCCTCGTAGACGCGGCGCAGCGGCCCCAGGCATTTTTCCAGGCCCGGCGTCGCGCAGAGCAGCTGGATCGGCTGGGTCCGGTGGAAGATGGCGAAGAGAACGTAGGGCTCCGCGCCGGCCGGCAGCGGGCTGCCGGCGCAGCGCGGTCCGTCGCCCTGGACGTGCGGCTGCACCTGGAGCTCGTAGAAGCCTTGGACGTTCTGCCGCCGCGAGACGCTGTAGCTTGCGGCAGCTTCGTGCCGGCCGCTCCGGGCGAGCAGGCTGCCGTCGGGGCGGAAGTGCCATTCCTCGACGCAGCCGTCGGCATGCATGTAGCGCCACTTGCCGACGATCTGGTGCGCGACCGCGGCCTCCTCGGCCGCCGGCAGGCCGGGCGGCAGCGCGAGGGCGAGCAGGAGCATGGCGAAAAGCGCGTGTCTCATTTCGGGCAATGGAGATAGAGAGGCAACAAGTGCTTCCAGAAGGCGGGGCCGTCGAAGTCGCGCTTGAGCGGCGCTGCGTCGGGCCGCGGAGAGAAGGCCTGGATGCCGTGGAGGATCATGTAGTCCGGCCGGTAGGCAGGCATGCCGATCCGCTGCACTTCCTGGCAGAGCTGGCGCCGCCGGTCCGGATTCGCCGCGTAGCCGGCGATCGCCTCGTTGAGGCGCACGCGCTTGTCCTTGGGCAGGGCGGCGAACGTGTCCATCACCAGGACGGATTTCGCCTGCGCGGCGCTGCGGTCGCTGACCCGCTCGGCATCGAAGCGGCTATACAGGTTGGCCAGCGCGAAGAGTGCCGCGGCCTCGTCGTATCTGTCGCGCTCGACGCAATCGCGCGCGGCCAGGTAGAGGTCGGGCGGCGTCAGCATGTTGTCGGCGCGCTCGAGCGGTATGCAGCCGGTCTTGCGCGTCGGCTCGAGGCTGCCGGCGGCCCGGAAGGTGGTCATGCGGCCGTCGTGCTCGAGGACGATGCGGGACGGCGCGACGGTCTCGCCCGACGCTGGTATCGGGAGCAAAAGGAAGAAAGCGGCGGAAAGCCAGAGCGGATGTGGGCGCATTGGGCGTCGGGCGCCGGCGCGGACATCGCGCCGGGCGGTCCATTCTACGATGCTAGACTCGGTCCGGCGCCGGCGATACGGGTGGCCGGGCTGAACCGTTGGAACCATTGTCCCGTTTCGATCATCGTGTCATGACCCGGCCCGCTGCCGGCTCGCTGGCTTTCTCCCTTCATGCCGCCGCGCGTGCGGTGGCCGCCGTCATCGGCGGACGCAACCTCGAGGCCGCCCTGGCGGCGCTCGCCCTGCCGTCTGCCGAGCGGCCGGCCGTGCTCGATCTCGCCAGCAACGCGCTGCGGAGTTTCGGCCGCGGCGACTTCTTCCTGGCCCGCCTGATCGAGCGGCCGCTCAAGGACGAAAACGTCCGCGCGCTGCTGCTCGTCGCCGTCGACCGTCTCGAGACGCGCCCCGAGGATGCGCACACGACGGTCGATCAGGCGGTCACCGCGGCGGGCTCGATCGCGGGCGGACGCTATCGTGCGCTCGTCAATGCCGTGCTGAGGCATTTCCTCCGCCGGCGCGAGGCGCTGCTCGCGGCGGCCGGCGAAAACGAAGCCGCCCGCTGGCGGCACCCGCGCTGGTGGCTCGCGCGGCTGCGCGCCGCTTATCCCGACCGCTGGCAGGACATCGCCGATGCCGGCAACGGCCGGGCGCCGATGACGCTGCGCGTCAATCGCCGGCGTGTTACGACGGCTGAGTTTCGCGCGACGCTCGATGCCGAGGGCATCGGCGCGACGCCGCTCGACGAAGCCGCGCTTCGCCTCGACCGCCCCGTGCCGGTCGACCGCCTGCCCGGCTTCGCCGCGGGCCTGGTCTCGGTGCAGGACTGGGGCGCCCAGCAGGCCGCGCCGCTCCTCGACGCCCGCGCGGGCATGCGCGTGCTCGACGCCTGCGCGGCGCCCGGCGGCAAGACGGCGCACCTGCTCGAACTCGCCGATGTCGACCTGCTGGCGCTGGATCGGGATGCGGCGCGCGCGGCGCGCATCCGCGATAACCTCGACAGGCTCGGTCTCGCGGCCGAAGTGAAGGTCGCCGACTGCCGCGACGTCGCCGGCTGGTGGGACGGCCGGCCGTTCGAGCGCATCCTCGCCGACGTGCCGTGCTCGGCCTCGGGCGTCGTCCGCCGGCATCCCGACATCAAATGGCTGCGCCGGGACGGCGATGTTGCAAGTTTCGCAACGACCCAGGCGCAGATCCTCGATGCTTTATGGCCGGTGCTGGCACCCGGTGGCAAAATGCTGTACGCCACCTGCTCGTTGTTTCCGGAGGAAAACGGCCGCCAGGTGGTGGCGTTCGTCGCCCGCCACGAGGATGCGCAGCGGCTGCCGACGCATGGAGACCATACCGAGTGGCAACTGCTGCCTGATGCCGATCACGATGGCTTTTTCTACGCGCTGCTGGAGAAAAGGCGCTGAGTCGCTCTTGCGTCTGCTCGTATTCATCGCTGCCGCGTGGGTCGTGCAGGTGCAAGCGGGCACCATCGAGCCGGTGCGCAGCCAGCTCACGGCCGGAGAGGACGGCTACCTGCTGTCCGCCGAGTTTGCCCTCGATCTCGGCCCGCGGCTCGAGGAGGCCGTGACCCGCGGCGTGACGCTCTCCTTCAACCTGGAACTCACGCTCTCGCGGCCGCGCTGGTACTGGTTCGACGAACGGGTGGTCGAGCGCGTGATCCGCTACCGGGTCTCCTACAACGCGCTGACGCGGCAGTACCGGCTCTCGACGGGCGGCCTGCACCGGGGCTTCGAGACCTTCGACGAGGCGCTGCGGGCGATGGGCCGGATCGCCGCGCTGCCGGTCGCCGAGCGCGGCGCGCTGCGGCTCGGCGAACGCTATGACGTCGAGCTGCGCCTGACGCTCGACAAGAGCCAGCTGCCGAAGCCGCTGCAGGTCGATGCCATCGCCAACCGCGACTGGCAGGTGGAGTCGAAGGTGCTGCGCTGGCAATACACGCCGGAACCGGTGGCCGCGCGGTGAACATCGCCCTCTCCCTGCTCGGCGCCTTCGGCGCCATCCTGCTCTTCCTGCTCGCCACGGCGAGCGCCGACACGCAGATGTTCGCACGCCACTATCCGCTGCTTCTCGGCGTGAACGCCATGGCCGCGGTGGCGCTGCTGATGCTGGTGTCGGTCCAGCTCTGGCGGCTCTGGCACGAGTACCGCGCCCGGGTCTTCGGCTCGCGGCTCAAGTACCGCCTCGTCGTCATGCTGGCGATGATGGCTTTATTGCCGGGCGCGCTGCTCTATGGCGTGTCGATGCAGTTCGCCGTGAGGAGCATCGACTCGTGGTTCAACGCTCGTGTCGAGAGTGCGCTCGAGGGCGGACTCCATCTCGCCCGCAACGTGCTCGACGCCCAGCAGGCGGAACTGATGGCCAAGGCGCAGCAGATGGCGCTCGCGCTCTCCGACGTCGCCTCGCCAAGCCCGACGCGGCTCGACCGGCTGCGCGACCAGGCCGGCGTGCGCAGCGCGACGTTGATGACCACGACCGGTCAGGTGATCGTGCACAGCAGCGCCGACGTCGGCACTCTGCTGCCGCCGCTGCCGCAAGTGGCGCAGCTTCGCCAGGCGCGCTCCGGCAAGGGCATCGCCTTCATCGAGGGCGAAGCAGCGACCGGCATGAGCCAGCGCGTGCTGGTGCCGGTGAGCGGTTTCCTTGCCGGCGTCGAGCCGCGTGTGCTGCAGGTCGTCCAGCCGGTGCCGGCCGCGGTGGGCAAGAGCCTCGAGTCGGTCGAATCGGCCTACCGCGAATACCAGCAGCTCCAGCTCGGCCGTGACGGCCTCAAGCGCATCTACACGCTGACGCTCACCTTCACGCTGCTGGTCGCCCTGTTCGCCGCCGTGGCGCTTGCCTTCCTGCTCGCCGAGCGGCTGGCGCGGCCGCTCCTGATCCTCGCCGAGGGCACCCAGGCCGTCGCCGCCGGCGACTTCACGCCACGCGCGGCGCTCAAGCAGCACGACGAGCTCGGGGTGCTCACCCAGTCGTTCTCCGACATGACCCGCCAGCTCGACGAGGCGCGCAGCGAGGCAGAGCGGCACCAGGCCTATCTCGAGAGCGTGCTCGCCAACCTCTCCGCCGGCGTCATGGCCTTCGACACCGAATTCCGGCTGCATGCCGCCAACCGCGGCGCGGCCACCATCCTCAGGGACGACCTGACCGTCCTCGGCGACCTGCCGCTCGACGCCTGGCCGCGCCATCGGCCGCTGGCCGAGGCCATTCTCGAGGGCTTTCGCGACCGCGGGCCGGAATGGCAGCGTCAGATCGAATTCGAAACGCCCGACGGCGTGCCCCAGACGCTGCTGGTTCGCGGCTCGACGCTGCCCGAGGCCGTCGGCGGCGGCTATGTGATCGTTTTCGACGACATCAGCCAGCTGATCTCGGCACAGCGTTCGATCGCCTGGGGCGAGGTGGCGCGGCGGCTCGCGCACGAAATCAAGAACCCGCTCACACCGATCCAGCTCTCCGCCGAGCGCCTCGAACTCAAGCTCAAGGAGCGGCTCGACGAGGCGGGGCGTGAAATGCTCAAGCGCTCCATCGGCACCATCGTCGGCCAGGTCGAGGCGCTGAAGCAGATGGTGAACGACTTCCGCGACTACGCGCGCACGCCGCCGCCGACCCTCGCCGCGCTCGATCTCAACGCCCTGGTGCGCGAGACCCTGCAGCTCTACGAGACCGATGCCGGGACGATCCGCGCCGAGCTCGATCCGGCCGCGCCGCCGGTGCTCGCAGATGGCAGCCAGCTGCGCCAGGTGCTGCACAATCTGATCAAGAATGCCCGCGAGGCGCTCCAGGAGCATCCGCCGGCGCCGGCGGCGCCGGAAATCGTCGTCGCCACCCGCGGCGGCGAACGCCGCGTGACGCTCGTGGTCAGCGACAACGGGCCCGGCTTCAGCGCCCAGATCCTCAACCGGGCCTGCGAGCCCTATGTGACCACCAAGGCCAAGGGCACCGGGCTGGGGCTCGCGATCGTCAAGAAGATCGTCGACGAGCACAAGGGCGAACTGCGGCTCGCCAACCGCGATGG
Organism: uncultured Rhodocyclaceae bacterium; assembly: GCA_964530115.1. Classification (GTDB taxonomy): domain Bacteria; phylum Pseudomonadota; class Gammaproteobacteria; order Burkholderiales; family Rhodocyclaceae; genus Fen-999. The sequence continues at coordinate 19,849 of CAZGYD010000012.1, forward strand.
GGGTGGCGCGGTCGTGTCGATACAATTGCCGCTGGCTTCTGTGCCGATGACCACCGGGCAGCGCTCATGACGATCCAGAACCGACAGATCGGACGGCGAAAGTTTCTCGGCGCTGCCGGAGCGCTCGGCTTCGCGCTCGGCTTGCCGTCGCGCGGCGCCCTCGGCGCTGGCCCGCCGGGCCGGCCGGTCTTCGCCGTCGTTCCCTATCTGCCCGCGCGACGGCTTGCCGAGCTCTATGCGTCGCTGGTGCCCGTGTTTTCCGGCGTCCTCGGCAAGGAGGTCGATTTCGCCAGCGCGCCGAATTACGGCGAGCACCTGCGCCGCATGCGCGCCGGCGAATACGACATCGTCGCCGATTCCATGATCCTCGCGCGCATCGCCGAGCGCGAACTCGGTCACCGGCCGCTCGCGCGCACCGTGGCGCCGCTCGAGCCGCTCCTCGCGGTGTCGGTCAGGGATGGCATCGCCCGGCTGGCCGATCTCAAAGGCAAGGTCATCGCCGTCACCGACCGCACGGCGGCCCTCTCGGTGATCGGCCTGCATCACCTGCGCGAACGGGGATTCGTCCCCGGGCGCGATCTGCGCGTCATCGTCACCGGTTCGCATGCCAATTCCCTGCACCGGCTCCTCGCCGGTGAGGCCGCCGCCGCGATCATCTCGAGGACGACGCTCAAACAGGTGGATGCGGCACTCGCTGCGCAAGTGCGCGAACTCCAGCGGCTGCCGACCGGCTTGTCCGCCGTCATCTACCATGCCGCGCCGCGCCTTGCGACCCAGGCGCCGGCGCTCTCACGGGCGCTGCTCGAATTCGCGAAGACCCCGGCCGGCCAGGTTTTCCTCGATGCGCTGGGCCATCAGGGGCTGCGGCCGGTTTCGGCGCGCGAGATGGCGGCGCTCGACCCGCTCGTCGTCGAGCTCTATCGCCAGCAGGCCGAAGAATGAGTCTGCGTGCCTGGTACGAGGCTCAGCCGATCGGCCGCAAGCTGCTGCTCTCGGCGGCCGTGGCAGGCAGCCTGTCATTCCTGCTGCTGGTCTCGCTCGTCGCCCCTCTGTGGCTGGCAGCCGACGAAGAAAGCCAGCGCCGCCAGGAAGCCGCATTGCGACCCCTGCTGACGGCGGCGGTGAACGGCCCGATGATCGAGCGCGACTATGCAACCGTCCGCGAGATCGCCGATGAGCTGCTCAAGAGCGAGGCGATCGATGCCATCGAGATCGCCTCGGCGAGCGGCACCGTGATCGTCGCCGTGCCCGAGGGTGTCCAAACCGGCGGCGACAGGGCCGTCGTTCCCCTGACACAGGGGGATCTGCGGCTCGGCGAGGCGCGCATCGTCTTTTCCACCTCCGCGCATGCCGAGCTTCTCAAGCGCCTGGGGATGGCGCTCGGCTTTGGCATTCTGGTCTCGGCCGCGTTCGCTTTCGTCGCCTTCGGACACTGGTCGCGGGCGCTGGTGCAGCGCCTGCGCGCGGTGGCAGCGACGGCCCACGAAGTGGCGGCCGGCCATTACGGTGCCCGCATCGCCGAGGCCGGCGTCGACGAGATCGGCAGACTCGCCGACGATTTCAACCGCATGGCGGAGAGCATCGAAGCGAAGATCGCCGAGCTTTCCGCAAGCCGCAGCGAAGTCGCCGCGATTCTCGAATCGATCGGCGACGGCCTGATCGCCACCGACAAGGCCATGCGCGTGACCTACCTCAATCCGGTCGCCGAGGCGCTCACCGCCTGGAAGGACGAGGAGGCGCGGGGACGCGGCATCGGCGAAGTGCTGCATATCGAAAACGCGCTGACCGGCCGGCCGGCCGAGATCCCCGTCGGCCGCGTCCTCGAGACGGGACGGGTGGTGGGGCTGGCCAACCACACGGTCCTGGTCGCCCGGGACGGCCGGCGGCTGCACATCTCCGACAGTGCGGCGCCGGTGCGCACGGCGACGGGAGAACTCCTCGGCGTGGTCATGGTGTTCCGCGACGTTTCGGAATCCTATCGGCTGCGCGCCGATCTCGACGCCCAACGCCAGCGCCTCGCGCTCGCCCTCAAGGGTGCCGACCTCGGCCTCTGGGACCGCGATCTGACGACCGGAGTGCTCGTCACCGATGCGCGCTGGGCGAGCATGCTTGGGTTTACGCCCGAAGAGGCGCCGCGCACGGTCGAGGAGTGGCGGGCGATGATCCACCCCGACGATCTGCCGGCCGCCCGTAAAGCCATGAATGATCATCTGCGCGGTCACAGCGTGTCTTACGAGGCGGAGATCCGCGTACGTGCCAAGGATGGCGGCTGGCGCTGGATCCTCACCCGCGGTGCGGTCACGGAACGCGATGCCGACGGCCGGCCCTTGCGGATCACCGGCACGCATCTCGACATCACCGAGCGGCGCGCGGCGCAGGAAGAGATCGCGCGCCTCGCCTACTATGATCCGCTGACCAATCTGCCCAACCGCCGCCTGCTGGCCGACCGGCTCGCGCACGAGATCGCCGAGGCGCGGCGCATCGGCAAGCACGGTGCCCTGCTCTACGTCGATCTCGACCGCTTCAAGCAGATCAACGACGCACGCGGCCACGCCGCCGGAGACACGTTGTTGTGCGAAACGGCCGCTCGGCTGCGCCACAGCCTGCGTGAATCCGACACGGTCGCGCGCCTGGGCGGCGACGAGTTCGTCGTCGTCCTGCCCGCGCTCGCGGATGATCGCGCGCAGGCCGCGGCCATCGCCCAGCGGATCGCCGACAAGTTGTGTTCCGTGCTCGCGCGTCCGTGCGACCTCGGCGCGGCCGGCAGCTGCCACATCGGCGCCAGCGTCGGCATCGCGATTTTCCCCGATGCCGAAGGCGCCGATTGCGAAACCTTGCTCAGTCAAGCCGACACGGCGATGTTCAGTGCCAAGGAGAGCGGCCGCAACGCCGTCCGCTTCTTCGAGCCGGCGATGCAACACGCCGTCGAGGAGCGCCTGGCGCTGGAAAACGCGCTGCGCCATGCCATCCAGGCCGGCCAGATCGATATCCATCTCCAGGCGCAATATGCGGCCGACGGCCGTGTCGTCGGCGCCGAGGCGCTGTTGCGCTGGACGCATCCCGAGCGCGGCGCCATTCCGCCCACGGCCTTCATCCCCCTGGCCGAGGAGACGGGGCTCATCGACCTGCTCGGTGACTGGACGCTACGCGAAATGGCACGGTTGCTGGCCCGTCTCGAACGCGCCGGCCATGATCTGCGCATTTCGGTCAATGTCAGCGCGCGCCAGCTCAATCGCCCCGATTTCGTCGAGCGGGTGCGCGAGATCCTCGCCAATAGTGGCGCCACGCCCGCTCGGCTGACGATCGAGATCACCGAAAGCCTGCTGATCGCCGACATGGCGGGCGCCGTGGCGCGGCTGTCCGAGCTCAAGGCCATCGGCGTCCGCCTGTCGCTCGATGATTTCGGCACCGGTTACTCATCGCTTTCCTATCTCAAGCGCCTGCCGCTCGACGAGATCAAGATCGACCGGATCTTCGTCGCCGGCCTGCCACAGGACGACAGCGACGCGACGCTCACGGCGGTGATCCTGCTCATCGCCGGCCGCCTCGGCTTCGAAGTGGTGGCCGAGGGCATCGAAACCCCGTTGCAGCAAGACTGGCTCAAACAGCGCGGCTGCGATCTCTATCAGGGCTATCTCCTGGCGCGGCCGGAGCCGCTCGCGGCCTTCTGCGCGCGCGTCGGCATGACCGACGCGTGAGCTGGCCGGATGAATGAAAGCAGGCCCAGGCCACGGCCGCACGCGGTAGCGGCATAATCCCGGCATGGCGCAGATACTGGTGGTCGATGACGAGGTCGGTATCCGAGAGCTCCTCTCGGAGATCCTCACCGACGAGGGACACGACGTGCGCACCGCCGAGAACGCGGCGGCGGCCCGCGCGGCGCGCGACGCCGCGCGGCCCGACCTGGTGCTGCTCGACCTCTGGTAGCCGGAAACCGACGGCATCACGCTGCTCCAGGAGTGGCCGTCAGGCGGCCAGCTGACCCTGCCCGTGATTATCAAGTCAGGCCCCGGCACCACCGACAGCTCCGTCGACGCGACGCGCGCCGGCGAGTCCGCATCTCTCCGCAAGCCGTCCTGCAGACAGATGCCGCGTGTCGCGGTGCAGC
>CAZGYD010000013.1:0-17035 GCA_964530115.1 uncultured Rhodocyclaceae bacterium
CCTGCCCACCATCGACGGCCTGGGCATGCCGCAGGTGCTCAAGGACGTGGCCATGACCAAGCGCGGCCTGTGCATCCTGGTGGGCGCCACCGGCTCGGGCAAGTCGACCACGCTGGCGGCCATGATCGACTGGCGCAACGAGAACTCCTACGGCCACATCGTGACGGTGGAAGACCCGGTCGAATTCGTCCATGCGCACAAGAACTGCGTCATCACCCAGCGCGAACTCGGCCTCGACACTGACAGCTGGGAAGCCGCGCTGAAGAACACCTTGCGCCAGGCGCCCGACGTGATCCTGATGGGCGAAATCCGCGACCGCGAGACCATGGAGCACGCGATCGCCTTCTCCGAGACCGGCCACCTGTGCATGGCCACGCTGCATGCCAACTCGGCCAACCAGGCGCTCGACCGCATCATCAACTTCTTCCCCGAAGAGCGGCGGCCGCAGCTGCTCATGGACCTCTCGCTCAACGTCCGCGCCTTCGTCTCCCAGCGGCTGATCCCGAAGCGCGACAGCAAGGGCCGCATTGCCGCGATGGAGATCATGCTCAACTCGCCGTTGATCTCCGACCTGATCTTCAAGGGCGAGATCGCCGAGATCAAGGAAGTCATGAAACGCTCGCGGGAACTCGGCATGCAGACCTTCGACCAGTCCTTGTTCGACCTCTACGAGGCGGGCGAGATCAGCTACGAGGACGCGCTGCGCAACGCCGATTCGGTCAACGACCTGCGCCTGCAGATCAAGCTGCACGGCAAGGAAGCGAAGGATCGCGACCTCACTTCCGGAATCAAGCACCTCGACATCGTTTGATGGGGCCGGCCCGCCCCTCCCAGCCTCCCCTCGCGGGGAGAAGCTTGCGGGCGGCGCTGCGCGCCGCCTGTCACGGGGCTCTTCGATCAGCCCTCACCGCGGCTTGCGCCTCCGGCGCGTGCCGTCCCGAACACTGGATCACCGGTTGCTGCCGCTCACCATGCGGAAGCCGTAGAGCCGGCATTCGAGCGGGCCGTTGAAGAGCGGAATCTTTCGCATCGGCTTGAGGCCGACGAGCTTGGGTAGCCGCGTGTCGGCGGAGAGGAACCAGCAGTCCCAGCCGGCGAAATGGCGCTTGAGCGCCGTGCCGAGCTTCGGGTAGAAGCCGGCCAGTTCGTCGGCTTCGGAGAGCCGCTGGCCATAGGGCGGATTGGCCACGAGGATGCCGGCCGGCGCGGGCGCGGCGCGCTCGAGGATGTCCGCCTGCTCCAGCGTCACCAGGCCGTCGAGTCCGGCATGGGCGAGGTTTTGCCGCGTGCGCGCCACCGCGTCGGCGGAAACGTCCGAACCCCAGATCGGCAGCGTCTCCGCCGTGCGGCGTGCCACCGCGGCTGACCAGCCCGGAGGGCGCAGGACGCCACGCAGTGGCGGTCCCGAGCGCAGCGAGGGATGGGGCGAAGCCCCAAAGTTTCGCAGCGCGCGCCAAAGATCGGCGTCGAAGCCGCGCAGGCGCTCGAAGCCGAAGCCGCCCGGCGCGCGCGACAGCCCCGGCGCGATGCCGAGACTCATCTGCGCCGCCTCGATGAGGAAGGTGCCCGAGCCGCACATCGGATCGAGCAGCGGCACGCCGGGTCGCCAGCCGCAAAGACGCAGGATGCCGGCAGCGAGATTCTCCTTGAGCGGCGCGCCGAACTTGGCCGCCTTGTGGCCGCGGTTCCAGAGCGGCTCGCCCGAGGTGTCGAGATAAAGCGTCGCCCGCTGGCCGGAAAGGAACAGGTGGATGCGCACGTCCGGCGATTTCGTATCGACGCTCGGCCGCCTTCCGGTCGCGTCCCGGAAGCGGTCGCAGACGGCATCCTTGACGCGCAGGGTGACGAACTCGACGCTCCTCACCGGCGCGCGCTGCGCGGTGACGTAGATGCGGATCGTGCGCCCGACGTCGAAATGGCGCGGCCAGTCGACGCCATGCGCGAACCGGTAGAGATCGTCCTCGTTGCGAAACTCAGCCGCGGTAAGACGCCACAGCACCCGCGTGGCGATGCGCGATTCGAGATTGAGCCGGTAGCAGGCGGCCAGATCGCCGGAAAAACCGACACCGCCGGGCACTGCCTCGGGTTCGGTACCGCCGGCGGCCGTCACCTCGGCGACGAGGAGTTCCTCGAGTCCACGAGGGCAGGGGGCGAAGAAACGCTCGAGGCTCAAAACGGCTTCACCACCGCGAGGATGACGATGGCAAGCAGGAAGAGCACCGGCATCTCGTTGAAGACGCGGAACCAGACGTGCGAGCGGCAATTCCGGCCGGCCTCGAAGTCGCGGAGCAGCCGGCCGCAATAGAAGTGATAGCCGAGCAGGAAGGCGACGAGGAGCGTCTTCACGTGCAGCCAGCCGCCGGTGAAGCCGAAGCCGAACCAGAGCCAGAGGCCGAGGACGACCGCCAAAAGCCCGATCGGCGTCACGAACCTGTAGAGCTTGCGCGCCATCAGGAGCAGCCGGTTACGCTCCGCGCTCTCGGCAGCGGGCAGCATGGCGAGATTGACGAAGATGCGCGGCAGGTAGAACAGCCCCGCGAACCAGCTGACGACGAAAAAGATGTGGAAGGACTTCACCCAGAGCATGCGAGTTTCCCCTTGGCGTCGGCAATACCGTCATCGACGGTGGGATGGCGAAAGCGAAAGCCGAGCTCGCGCTTCAGACGCGTGTTGTCGAGCCGGCGGGATTCGTTCATGAAGGAAAGCTGCACCGGCGGCAAAAGCCTCTGCGCCTCGGCGCGGCTGACCCGTGGCGGCAGCGGCAGGCCGAAGGCGGCGGCAAGCTTGCCGAACCATTCCGCCATCGGCAGATCCGAATCGTCGTTGGCGTTGTAGATCCGGTTGGCACGGCCGCGGGCGAGTGCCGCGACGCAGACGCGGCCGAGGTCTTCGGCGTGGATGTGGTTGGTCCAGGAGTCCTCTTCGGCGGTGAGCAACGGCAGACCCTTTCGCAAGCGCTCGAGCGGCAGCCGGTCGGCGGCGTAGATGCCCGGCGCGCGCAGGATGGAGACCCGGCAGCCCGATTGTGCGCCAAAGCGGCGTAGCGTCTGCTCGGCCGACAGCCGCCGGCGCCCGCGCGCCGTTTGCGGGCGGGGCGGGCGCGTCTCGGAAACCCGCTCGCCGTGGCAGTTTCCATAGACGCCGCTGGTGCTGATGTAGACGAGTCGGCGTGGTAGACTGCCGCGTCGCAGCGCGGCGACGAGCCGCTGCGTGCGCGGGTCGGCATCGCCCCGGTCGGGCGGCGGCGCGCTGTGGATCACGGCGTCGGCGATGCCGCGCAGGCGCCGGAGCGTCGCTGGCTGGTCCAAGTCGCCGACGATCTGGGTCACGCCGAGGGAGGCCAGGTTGCCGTCGCGTTCGCGCACCAGCGCATAGACGCGCCAGCGGCGCAACAGCTCGGGCAGCACACGGCGCACGACATCGCCACAACCAACGACAAGCAATCTTCTCACCGGACGATTATCGCATGGCCTACCAAGTCACCCTGAAGCCGAGCGGCCACCGCTTCGCCGCGGAAGCCGGCAGCACGATCCTCGAAGCCGCACTCGACGCCGGACTGACGATCCCCTACGGCTGCCGGGACGGCGCCTGCGGCACCTGCAAGGCGAAGATCGTCCAGGGGCGCGTCGATCACGGCAAGGCCCAGGAGCACGCCCTGCCGCTCGTCGAACGGGATGCCGGCCATGTGCTCACCTGCTGCGCGACACCGCTGTCGGACCTCGTTCTCGAAGTGCGCGAGGTCAGCGGCGAAAACGACATCCTCGTGCGGACGATGCCCTGCCGCGTCCAGGAACTGAGGAAGCTCGCCGACGATGTCATGCTCATGAAGCTTCGGCTGCCGACCAACGAACGCCTCCAGTTCGTCGCCGGGCAATACATCGAGTTCCTGCTCGCGGACGGCAAGCGGCGCGCCTTCTCGATGGCCAACGCGCCGCACGAGGACGAGGTACTCGAACTCCACCTGCGTCGCGTGCCCGGCGGCAGCTTCACCGACCAGGTGTTTACGACCATGAAGGTGAAGGACATCCTCCGTTTCGAGGGGCCCTTCGGCACCTTCCATCTGCGCGAGGACTCCGACAAGCCGATGATCATGGTCGCCGGCGGCACCGGCTTCGCGCCGATCAAGGCGCTGATCGAGCATGCCATCCACAAGAAGCTCACCCGGCCGATCACCCTTTACTGGGGCGCGAAGGACCGCGCCGGTCTTTACCTGCCCGAGCTGCCGCAGCGCTGGGCCGCCGAACACGCGAACATCAGCTACGTCCCCGTGCTCTCCGAACCCACCGATGCCGATGCCTGGACCGGGCGCACGGGGCTCGTGCATCTGGCCGTGCTCGAGGACTTCGCCGACCTCTCCGGCCATCAGGCCTATGTCTGCGGCGCGCCGGTGATGGTCGAGGCGGCCAAGCGCGATTTCACCGCCCGCGGCCTGCCGGACGAGGAGTTCTTCGCCGACGTCTTTTCCTACGCCGCGAAAACGGAGCAAAGAAAGTGAAGCCGCCCCTGATCCGCCGCGAGCCGGTCCTGAACCGCCACAAGGCGATCACCGCGGCACGCCTGATCGTCCATGCCGATTCGAACGCCGAGGCGGCCGAGGCGCTGAACCAGGTGCAGGACGTCTGGCCGAAGGCGCACAGCGTCTTCATCAGCCTTGCCGGTCTCGTGCCCGACGCCGGCCTGCTCGCCTGGGAGGCACCCGAGAACATCCTGATCGAGATTCCCGCGGCGGCGCTGGCGCAGCCCGAAGCGCTCGAATTCATCCGCGCGCTCGTCGCCGATGGTGTGCCGCTGTGCCTCGACGGCTATGTGCCGGGCATGTCGCTGCCGGCCGACGTGCCTTTCCGCTTCCTGCTCGCGGACGCGCAGGCGCACCCGCGGGTGACGCACCTGCATGGGGTGCCGCTGGCCACGGGCCTGGCCGACATCGGCGCCTTCTCCCAGGCGACGACGGACGGCTACGAGGGCGCCGTCGGCTGGTTCTTCCTGCGCGGCCGGCCGGTGGGCAGCAAGCTCAATCCCGGCCAGGCGCAGATCGTCCGTGTGCTCAATCTCGTGCGCCGCAACGCCGAGGTCAGGGAAATCGAGGCGGCGCTCAAGCAGGACGTCACGCTCTCCTACAAGCTGCTGCGCTACATCAACTCGGCCGGCTTCGGTCTTTCGTGCGAGATCGAATCGTTCCGTCACGCGGTGACCATCCTCGGCTACGACAAGCTCAACAAGTGGCTGTCACTGCTCCTGGTCACGGCAAGCCGCGACCCGGCCGCCGCGGCCCTGATGCAGACGGCGGTCGCCCGTGGTCGGCTGATGGAGGTTCTCGGCCGCGAGCTCGTCGACCGCAGCGAACTCGACAACCTCTTCATCACCGGCGCGTTTTCGCTGCTCGACGTCCTGTTGGGTGCCCGCCTCGATGCCGTGCTCGGGGAAATGAGCCTGCCCGAACCGATCACCGATGCCCTGCTGCGCCGTGAGGGCGCCTACGCCGCGCTGCTCGACCTGGCACTCGCCTGCGAGGGCTCAGATCCCGCCATGCTGGCGGACAAGGCAGCCATGCTGGGCATAGGGCCGGCGAAGTTCAGCCATGCCCTCGTCGAATCCCTCGCCTACGCGGACTCGATCCAGTTCAGCTGAGCGGACAGGTCAGGCGCCGAGATAGGCGGCCCGCACGCGCGGGTCGGCGGCCAGCGCCGCTGCGGAGTCGGCCAGCGTGATGCGGCCGCTTTCCATCACATAGCCGCGCTGGCAGACCTCCAGCGCAAGGCGCGCATTCTGCTCGACCAGCAAAATGGTGACGCCATCCGCCGCGATGGCGCGGATCACCTCGAAGACCTTCTGCACCATCATCGGCGCGAGTCCCATCGACGGCTCGTCGAGGAGCAGCATCCGCGGCCGGCCCATCAGCGCGCGGCCGATGGCGAGCATCTGCTGTTCGCCGCCGGAAAGCGTGCCGGCGAGCTGGTTGCGCCTTTCCTTCAGGCGCGGCAGCAGGGTATAGACACGCTCCAGGTCGCCGTCGATCTCCGCATCATCGCGATGGTAGGCGCCCATGGCCAGATTCTCGGCGACACTCAGCCGCGAGAACACGCCGCGCCCTTCGGGGACGAGCGCCAGGCCGCGCGAGATCAGCGCGTGCGCCGGCAGGCCGTCGATCCGTTCGCCGCGATAATGGATTTCCCCGCTCGAGGCCAGAAGGCGCGCCAGCGCCTTCAGCGTCGTCGTCTTGCCGGCGCCATTGGCGCCGATCAGGCAGACCATCTCGCCTTCCTCGACGGCGAAAGAAACGCCCCTGACGGCGACGATGCCGCCGTAACGGACTTCGAGGTTCAGGACGTCAAGCAGTACCGCCAAGGTAGGCCTCGATCACCTTCGGGTCGCGGCGCACTGCGGCCGGCACGTCCTCGGCGATCTTTTCGCCATAGTCGAGCACCGCGACGCGGTCGCAGAGGTCCATCACCAGGCCGACGTCGTGCTCGATCAGGAGCACCGTCAGGCCGTCATCCCGCAGCCCCTCGATCAGCGACTTCAATGCCGCCGTCTCGGTCGCGTTCATGCCGGCGGCCGGCTCGTCGAGCGCCAGCAGTTTCGGTTCCGTCGCCAGCGCCCGGGCGATCTCGAGCCGGCGCTGATCGCCATAGGGCAGGCTACGCGCGAGATCGTCGGCGCGATGTTCGATGCCGACATAGCGCAGGAGCTCGTCGGCGCGGCGGCGGATCGCCGCCTCCTCCGCGCGCGTTTTCGCGCTTTTCAGCACCGCGCCGACCACGCCCGCGTGGGTGCGTGCGTGACGGCCGACCATGACGTTCTCGCGCGCGGTCATGTTGCCGAACAGGCGGATGTTCTGGAAAGTGCGCGCGATGCCTGCCCGCGTCACCTCGTGCGGGCTGGCGAGGTCGAGCGGCTCGCCGGCGAAGCGGATCTCGCCGGCATCGCGCGGATAGAGCCCCGTGAGGACGTTGAAGAAGGTGGTCTTGCCGGCGCCGTTGGGGCCGATGAGCCCGTAGATCTCGCCCGCGCCGATGGTCAGGGAAATATCCTTGAGTGCCTGAACACCGCCGAACCGCTTGCTGATGCCGCGCGCCTCGAGGAGCGGGGTCATCGCGCGAGCTCCCGGCGATGGCGCGGCTCGGGCCACAGGCCCGCCGGACGGTAGAGCATGACGGCGATCAGGGCGAGGCCGAAGAGCAACATGCGCAACGCCTCCGGGTCGAGCAGCACCTTGCCGAACACGGCCATCTGCGCCGGCCCGGCGCCGTGGCGGAAGGCTTCGGGCAGCACCGTCAGCATCAGGCCGCCGAGGATGACGCCCGGAATATGGCCCATGCCGCCGAGGACGACCATGCACAGGACCATGATCGATTCCATGAGCCCGAAGCTCTCGGGCGAGACGAATTCCTGGAAGCCGGCGAACAGCCCGCCGGCGACGCCGCCGAACGACGCGCCCATGGCGAAGGCGAGCAGCTTGACGTTGCGCGTGTTGATGCCGCACGCCTTGGCCGCCAACTCGTCCTCGCGGATCGCGATCCACGCCCGGCCGATGCGCGAATCCTGCAGGCGGACGCCGACCAGCACGATCAGGAGCGCCAGCGCGACGAACAGATAGTAGTAGAGCATCACGCCGGAGACGGTGACGCCGAAGATCTCGATCGGCTTAGAGAGCGGCTGGCCGAAGAGCGTGATCGGGTCGATGCGGGCGATGCCCTTCGGGCCGTTGGTGATGTTGACCGGCGCATTGAGGTTGTTGAGGAAGATGCGGATGATCTCGCCGAAGCCGAGCGTGACGATGGCCAGATAGTCGCCGCGCAGGCGCAGCGTCGGCGCGCCGAGTAGCACGCCGAACAGCCCGGCCACCGCGGCGCCCAGCGGCAGGATGGCCCACGCCGGCCAATGGATGCCGAAGTGCGGGCTGGCGAGCAAGGCGTAAAGGTAGGCACCAACCGCGTAGAAGGCGATGTAGCCCAGGTCGAGCAGCCCGGCGAAGCCGACCACGATGTTGAGGCCGAGCGCGAGCATGATGTAGAGCGCCGCGAAATCCAGCACGCGCACCCAGGCGTTGCCCAGCGAGGCGCCGACGACGAAGGGTGCGAGGATCAGGGCTGCCGCGATCAGCGCAACGCCGATCCATGGCCTGTTACGCGCGCTCGGCAACCTTCTCTCCCATCAGCCCGGAGGGCCGGAAGATCAGCACCATGATCAGGACGAAGAAGGCGAAGACGTCCTGGTAGTGCGAACCGAGCACGCCGCCGGTGAGATCGCCGATGTAGCCGGCCCCGAGCGCCTCGATGACGCCGAGCAGCACGCCGCCGACCATCGCCCCGGCGAGATTGCCGATGCCGCCGAGCACCGCGGCCGTAAACGCCTTGAGGCCGAGGATGAAGCCCATGCCGTAATGGGCGATGCCGTAATTGGCCGAGACCAGCACGCCGGCGAGCGCGGCGAGGCCCGAGCCGATGACGAAGGTGACCGAGATGATGCGGTTGGCATCGACGCCCATCAGGCCGGCGATGGCCGGATTCTCGGCGGTCGCGCGCATCGCCCGGCCGAGCCGCGTGCGGTGCACGAGCAGCATCAGTCCGGCCATGGTCGCCGCGGCGATGAAAACGATGATGACCTGCAACTCGGTGAACGAGGCGCCGAGAATCTCATGGCGCGTCGCCGGCAGCAGCGCCGGCACGGCATGGTAGCTGCGGCCCCAGATCAGCATCGCCACCTGCTGAAGGACGATGGAGACGCCGATGGCGGTGATCAGCGGCGCGAGCCTCGGCGCGCCGCGCAGCGGCCGGTAGGCGACGCGCTCGATCGTGAAGCCCAGCGTCATGCAGACCAGCGCCGCGGTGGCGAGACCGATGAGGACGATGACCGGCCCCGGCAGGCCGCTGCCGGAAAGCAGCTTGATCACGGCGAGCGACGTGAGCGCGCCGATCATCACGACTTCGCCATGGGCGAAATTGATCAGGCCGAGAATGCCGTAGACCATCGTGTAGCCGAGCGCCACGAGCGCATAGATGCTGCCCAGCGTCAGGCCGTTGATGAGCTGCTGGAGGAAGATGTCCACGACGGCGGATCAGGGAAACGGCACCCGAAGGTGCCGTTTCCGTCGGGGCCGGAGAGAATCAGTTCTTCGCCTCGGCGGCGGCCGGTGTGCCGCCACCGATGGTCTCGAGCGCTTCCCACTTGCCGCCTTTGGCGACGTAGAGGCTGATGGCGCCGTCCTTGAGGTCGCCGTTCTCGTCGAACTGGATGCGCGTGGTCACGCCCTGATGATCGGTTTTCGGCAGCTCGGCGAGGATCTTCGCCGGTTCGGCGCTGCCGGCGCGCTTGATCGCCTCGACCACGACCATGACGGCATCGTAGGCGTAGGGCGCGTAAAGCTGCACGTCGCCGTACTTGGCCTTGAAGCGCTCGAGGAACTGGGGACCGCCCGGCATCTTCTCGTAGGGGATGCCCGGCAGCGAGCAGTAGTGGCCTTCGGCGGCCTCCCCGGCGTTCTTGACGAATTCGGTCGTGCAGCCGCCGTCGCCCATCAACAGTTTGGCCGCGATGCCGAGCTCCTTCATCTGCTTGGCCATCGGCGCGGCCTGCGGGTCCATGCCGCCGAAGAAGATCAGGTCGGGCTTCTTGCCCTTGATCTTGGTGAGGATCGCCTTGAAGTCCACGGCCTTGTCGTCGGTGTGCTCCTCGGCGACGATCTTGACGCCGGCGGCCGCGGCGGCCTTCTTGAACTCGTTGGCGAGGCCTTCGCCGTAGGCGGTCTTGTCGTCGATGACGGCCACGGTCTTGGCTTTCAACTGATTGCCGGCGTAGGCGCCGAGCACGCGGCCCTGCTGTTCGTCGTTGGCCATCACCCGGAAGGCGGTCTTGAAGCCCTGGTGCGTGTAGGTCGGGTTGGTCGCCGAAGGCGAGATCTGCGGAATGCCGGCGTCGTGGTAGATCTTGGAGGCCGGGATCGTGGTGCCCGAGTTCAGGTGGCCGATCACGGCATTGACCTTGGCATCGACGAGCTTCTGCGCCACGAGGATGCCCTGCTTGGGATCGGCCTGGTCGTCCTCGCCCAGGAGCTCGATCTTCAGCGTCCGGTCGCCGATCTTGATGCCGGCGGCATTGGTGTCCTCGACCGCCATCCGTGCGCCGTTCTCGTTGTCTTTGCCGATGTGGGCCTGAGGACCGGTGAGCGGCGCGGAATGGCCGAGCTTGACGACGAGCATTGCCGGCGCGGCGGGCGCCTGGGCAGCGGGCTTGGGCTCTTCCTTCTTGCCGCAGCCGCCGACGGCGAGCGCGGCGACGGCCGCGGAGACGGCGATGGGCAGCATCTTCGAAGTCAGTTGCATGTCTTGGCTCCTCCGGTGGTGATAGGCGGAAAGTGCGGGCGATTCTGCTTGTGGCCCCGGCGGCTGTCAATCGCGCGGCACTGCCAAAAGGCAACAAAAAACCCGCCGCAGCGGGTTTCTTGCCGGGAGTCGGTCCCGATTACTTGGCGCCGGCCAGGATCCACTTGACCAGGGTCTGGATGTCGGCGTCCTTGACCGCGGCGTTCGGCGGCATCGGCACCTGGCCCCAGACGCCCTTGCCGCCCTTCTTGACCTTCTCGGCCAGCATGGCTTCGGCGTCCTTCTGGCCGGCGTACTTCTTGGCGATGTCCTGGTAGGAGGGGCCGACGAGCTTCTTGTCCGTGGCGTGGCAGGCCAGGCAGCCGCTCTTCTTCGCGAGGTCGGCGTTGGCCATGGCGTTGGTGGCGAGCGCCGCGGTGGCGGCGAACAAGGTGGCGGCAAACAGTTTGTTCATTCGGGGGTCCTCAAGGTGAAGTTGTTGGTCTGGGGCAAAAAATCCGCGTAAGTCTAACGGAATTCAGCGTGCTTGCAAAACCCGGGCAGGCACAGGGCAACTAACGTCCGTGCAGGCGTAGGGGTTGACCGGTGGCGACAGCGCTTCCATCCGCGCCATGAGCATCGAAGCGCCCCCGCCGTGGGCAATCGTTGGCGTGAAGAGTTGGAGCGTGCGTTCTGCGGCGGCGAGATAGCGGCGCTCGCCGAGCCGACGGCCGAGGCGCAGCAGGGCGAGCGCTGCGAGGGCGTTGCCCGCGGGCAGGCTGTGGTCGTGAGCCGGCTTGGGCCGGTGGATCAACGCCTCGTGGTCGTGCGCGGTGAAGTAGAAGCCGCCGGCCTCCTTGTCCTCGAAATCGTCGACCAGCCGGTCGGCGAGCGCGCGCGCCCAGTCGAGATCGGAAGCGTCCGCCTGCTCGGCCGAGAGTTCGATCAGCGCCGCGAGCAGGAAGGCGTGATCGTCGAGGTACGCGGGCAGTTGCGCACGGCCGTTGCGCGCCGTGGCCAGCAGCCGCCCGTCGCGCCACATCGTCGCCCGCAGGGAGGCGAGCGCCGTCCGTGCGGCGGCGAGCCAGTCGGGGCGCCCGAAGATGCGCGCGGCACGAGCGAGCGCCTCGATCACGAGGGCGTTCCAGGCCGTCAGCATCTTGTCGTCGCGGCTGGGCCGCTGGCGCGCTTCGCGCTGCACGAACAACCGGGCACGCGCGGATTCGAGCGCGGCTTCGCCATCACGACCGACCGTCCCGGTGACACGCAGGTGCCAGTGCCGGTTCTCGAAATTGGGTGGCCCCTCGAGGCCCCAGCAGCGGCTTGCCACCCGCCATTCCTCCGGGCTCAGCAGGTTCCGCACTTCGTCGCGGTCCCACAGGTAGAAGCCGCCTTCGCCACCCCCGGAATCGGCATCGAGCGAGGAGGCGAAGCCGCCATCCGGCAACTGCATCTCACGTAGCAGCCAGCCGACGACGCCCTCGGCGACGCGGGCGAAGCACGGCTCGCCGGAGGCGGCCCAGGCGTCGGCGTAGAGACCGAGCAGTTGGGCATTGTCGTAGAGCATCTTCTCGAAGTGCGGGATCTCCCAGCGCTCGTCGACGCTGTAGCGGAAGAAACCGCCGCCGAGCTGGTCGAAGATGCCGCCCTCGGCCATGCGCACGAGCGTGGAGAGCGCCGCCTCGCGCGCGCGGCCGTCGTCGTGGGCCGCCGCATACCGGAGCAGGAAGGCGAGATCGGTCGCCTGGGGGAACTTGGGCGCGCCGCCGAAGCCGCCGTATCGCGAATCGAAATCGCGCAGCAAGCGGTCGCGGTGCGCCTTGATCGGCGTGTTACCGTGGCTGAGTTTGGTGGAAGACCTGGGCAGGGTGTCGGCGAGCATGCCGAGCAGCGCGCGGTTCTGTTCGGCGATGGCCTCCGGCCGCTCGGCGAAGAGGGCGGCCACACGTCGGCAGAGATCCGGAAAAGACGGCAGCCCGTGCCGCGGCGTCTTCGGAAAGTAGGTGCCGCCCCAGAACGGCGTGCCGTCCGGCGTCAGGAACATCGTCAGCGGCCAGCCGCCGGCTCGTCCGGTGAGCAGCTGGTGCGCGGTCTGATAGATCTGGTCGAGGTCGGGACGCTCCTCGCGGTCGACCTTGATGTTGACGAAGAGCGCGTTCATCACCGCCGCGACCTCGGGGTCCTCGAAGCACTCGTGCGCCATCACGTGGCACCAGTGACAGGCCGAATAGCCGATCGAGAGCAGGATCGGTTTGCCGCGCTCGCGCGCAAGCGCGAGCGCCTCCTCTCCCCATGGGCGCCAGTCGACGGGGTTTTCGGCGTGCTGAAGGAGATAGGGCGAAGTTTCGCTTGCGAGTCGGTTGGGCATCGTCGGTTCCCGGCCTATAATGTCCTAGCAATTTAGTCGACATTATGCCCCGTCCGCAACGGGGACATTCACAGGAGCGATGCCATGAAAGCGCGCAGCGTGGAACGAATCGTCACCGGCACGCCGGTGACCGACGGCGCGGGGGTGCGGATCACGCGCTATTTCGCCGAAAACCTCCAGCACCGGCTCGACCCCTTCCTGCTGCTCGACGGCTTCGCCAGCGACGACCCGCGCGATTACCTGGCCGGTTTCCCTGACCACCCTCACCGCGGCTTCGAAACGGTGACCTACATGATCACGGGCCGCATGCGTCATCGGGACAGTGCCGGCCACGAGGGGGTGCTGGAGAACGGCGGCATCCAGTGGATGGTCGCCGGTCGCGGCATCGTCCATTCGGAAATGCCGGAACAAGAAAACGGCAGGATGGAAGGCTTCCAGCTCTGGCTCAACCTGCCGGCTGCCGGCAAGATGACCGCGCCCTGGTATCGCAATTACCAGTCGGGCGACATCCCGGAATTCACCACGCCCGAGGGCGTCCGGGTCCGCATCGTCGCTGGCGAAAGCGGGTCGTCGCGGGGCGCCGTGACCCGGCCCGTCACCGCGCCGATCTATCTCGACCTGCAGCTGCCTGCAGGTGGTCGCTTCGAACAGCCTCTGCCGCCGGCACACCATGCGTTCGTGGTCGTCTATCGCGGCGATGTCGAAATCGACGGCGAAGCGGTGCGCGAGCGGCAGATGGCGATCCTCGGCAACGACGGGGAGGGCGTCCGCCTGTCGGCCGGAGCGCCGGCGCGGGCGCTGTTCGTCGCCGGCCGGCCGCTGCGCGAGCCGATCGCGCGTCACGGCCCGTTCGTGATGAACACCCGGGCGGAAATCCTCGCCGCCGTGCGCGACTTCGCCGGCTGACGCGTCGCCGCACCCGCCGGCGACGCGCTGGCCCGAAACTGTGGGGCTTCGCCCCATCCCTCGCTTCGCTCGGGACCGCCGTTGCGCGGCGTCCTGCGCCCGCCGGGCTGGTCAGCCGCCGTAATACGCCGGCAGCGGCCTCGTCGCCACGCGGAACCGTGCCAGGAGCGAAAACGGGACCCGCGGCGCGGCTGCGGCTACTGGAACAGCGCCCGCCACCAGCGGCGCCGGCCCTCGGGCGCCTTGCGTTCGGGCTCGAGGTCCTCGGGCGGGACCTTGCTCATGATCCAGCCCGGCAGCGGCGGGTTCGTCGAGAAGCCGCAGGAGACGCCGAGGTTGTTCGGGTCGTAGATCTTGATGAAGGAAGGCGCGTCGAGATCGTCGGCATAGACGATCGCGCAGTAGTCGTGGCGGTGATCGTCGCGCAGGAGCGCGTCGACCCGCTTGACGAACTCGGCCGTGATTTCGGCGGGCGCCGGCGTCGTCGGCACCTCTTCGCCAACCGCGTAGAGATACCAGCCCTCGCCGCCGACGCGGCCCCAGAAGGCCGTGAGCTGGTCCCAGGACATGATCGACCAGAGCCGGCCCGAGTAGAGCCGCTGGAACTCGCTCACGGCGCGATCCTGCCCACGTCGCGGACGGCACCGGTGTCGGCCGAGGTGGCCATCGCCGCGTAGGCGCGCAGCGCCGCCGAGACCCGGCGCTGGCGCGAAGCCGGCTTCCACGCCGCCTCGCCCTTCGCCTCCATCGCCTTTCGGCGTGCCGCCAGGACCGGGCCTTCGACGGCGAGATGGATGCGCCGGTTGGGGATGTCGATCTCGATCGTGTCGCCTTCCTCGACGAGCGCGATCGCCCCGCCCGCGGCCGCCTCGGGCGAGACGTGGCCGATCGACAGCCCCGAGGTGCCGCCCGAGAAGCGGCCGTCGGTCAAGAGCGCGCACGCCTTGCCCAAGCCCATCGATTTGAGATACGAGGTCGGGTAGAGCATCTCCTGCATGCCGGGACCACCCCTCGGCCCCTCGTAGCGGATGACCACGACGTCGCCCGGCTGGATATGCCCGCCGAGAATCTTTTCCACCGCCTCTTCCTGCGATTCGCAGACCCGCGCCCGTCCCGAGAACTTGAGGATGGACTCGTCGACGCCCGCGGTCTTGACGATGCAGCCCTTCTCGGCGAGGTTGCCGAAGAGCACGGCGAGCCCGCCGTCCTTCGAGTAGGCGTGCTCCAAGTCGCGGATGCAGCCGGCCTCCCGGTCGAGATCGAGCGAGGGATAGCGGCGGTCCTGCGAGAAGGCGACCTGCGTCGGTACCCCGCCCGGCGCGGCGCGGTAGAACTCGTGGACGCGCCTGTCGGCATTTCGGCGCACGTCGCACAGCTCGATCTGCTCGCCCATCGTCGGGTAGAGCACGGTCGGCACGTCGCGGTGGATGAGGCCGGCACGGTCGAGCTCGCCGAGGATGGCCATGATGCCGCCGGCGCGATGCACGTCTTCCATGTGGTACTTCTGCGTCGAGGGCGCGACCTTGCAGAGGTTCGGCACCTTGCGCGAGAGCCGGTCGATGTCGGCCATGGTAAACGGCACGCCGCCTTCCTGGGCGATGGCGAGCAGGTGCAGCACGGTGTTGGTCGAACCGCCCATGGCGATGTCGAGGCTCATCGCGTTTTCGAACGCCTCGAAGGTGGCGATCGAGCGCGGCAGCACCGAGGCGTCGTCGCCTTCGTAGTAACGCTTCGCCAACTCGACGATGAGCCGGCCGGCCTTGACGAAGAGCTTCTCGCGGTCGGCGTGCGTGGCCACCAGCGTGCCGTTGCCGGGCAGCGCGAGGCCGAGCGCCTCCGAGAGGCAGTTCATCGAATTCGCCGTGAACATCCCCGAGCACGAGCCGCAGGTGGGGCAGGCCGAGCGCTCCATCGCCGCGACCTCGCGGTCGCTGTTCTTCGGATCGGCCGCCTCGATCATCGCGTCGATGAGATCCACCTTGCGCGCCTCGCCGTGCCAGCGCACCTTGCCGGCTTCCATCGGCCCGCCCGAGACGAACACCGTCGGGATGTCGAGGCGCATCGTCGCCATGAGCATGCCCGGCGTGATCTTGTCGCAGTTGGTGATGCAGACCATGGCGTCGGCGCAATGGGCATTGACCATGTATTCGACCGAGTCGGCGATCAGGTCGCGCGAGGGCAGGCTGTAGAGCATGCCGCCGTGGCCCATGGCGATGCCGTCGTCGATGGCGATGGTATTGAATTCCTTGGCGACGCCGCCCGCCGCCTCGATCTGGCGCGCGACGAGCTGGCCGAGATCCTTCAGATGCACATGCCCCGGCACGAACTGGGTGAAGGAATTGACGACGGCGATGCTCGGCTTGTCGAAGTCACCGTCCTTCATGCCGGTCGCGCGCCAGAGCGCGCGGGCGCCGGCCATGTTGCGGCCGTGGGTCGAGGTGCGGGAACGGTACTGGGGCATCGGGTTCTCCTGACGCGGATCGGCAAAGGTCACGGGCTAGAATCCGATTCTAGCCCAAGCCATCGCGCCGCCTTCCATGCTGGTCCATCCGCAGTTCGACCCCGTCGCCTTCCAGCTCGGCCCGCTTGCCGTGCGCTGGTACGGGCTCATGTACCTCGCGGGCTTCGTCGCCTTCCTGCTCTTGGGCCGGCAACGCGCACGGACGCAGCCCTGGCACGGCATCGCACCGCAGGCGCTCGACGATCTGCTCTTCTACGGCGTGCTCGGTGTCGTCATCGGCGGCCGGCTCGGCCAGGTGCTCTTCTACGAGCCTGGCTACTATCTCGCGCATCCGCTGGAGATCGTCGCCGTCTGGAAGGGCGGCATGAGCTTCCATGGCGGCTTCCTCGGAGTACTCGTCGCCATGTGGCTCTGGGGGCGCCGGCACGGCAAATCCTTCTTTCAGGTCACCGACTTCATCGCCCCGCTGGTGCCGATCGGGCTGGGGCTCGGGCGCATCGGCAACTTCATCAACGGCGAGCTCTGGGGGCGTGTTACCACGGCTGAGTTTCCGTTGGCGATGGTATTCCCGCACGTCGACTCGCTGCCGCGCCACCCATCGCAGCTCTACCAGGCAGCGGGCGAAGGGCTGCTGCTCTTCGTCGTGCTCTGGTGGTACTCGGCGAAACAGCGGCCGCGGGGCGCCGTCTCCGGCCTGTTTCTCCTCGGTTACGGCATCGCCCGCTGGCTCGGGGAATATTTCCGCGAGCCGGACGCCGGCATCTTCGGCCATTCCTATATCGTCAGCATGGGGCAATGGCTCTCGGCGCCGATGATCGTCGCCGGTGTCTGGTTGCTCGTCAGAGGGAGAAAACAATGAACCCAGATTGTCCATTAGCCATTTTTCGTGAATTTGAGGCAAGCTGTGAGCCTTCGCCTCGGCGCTGGGGCGAGGTCGGTTCTAATGGATACCATTAGACAAACGTGTTGTGGATCAGATGGATAGGTAACGGTCATGGC
>CAZGYD010000014.1:0-2086 GCA_964530115.1 uncultured Rhodocyclaceae bacterium
CGGCATGGCGCAGCGCGTCTTCGTAGCTGATCTTCTCGGCCTCGTAGAGGTCGAACAGCGCCTGGTCGAAGGTCTGCATGCCGAGGTTGCGGCTCTTCTTCATGATCTCCTTGATCTCGGAGACTTCACCCTTGAAGATCAAGTCCGCGATCAGCGGCGTGTTGAGCAGAATCTCCACCGCCGCGATGCGGCCCTTGCCGTCCTGCAGCGGGATGAGCCGCTGCGAGATCAGCGAGCGCAGGTTCAGCGACAAGTCCATCAGCAACTGTGCGCGCCGCTCCTCGGGAAAGAAGTTGATGATGCGGTCGAGCGCCTGGTTGGTCGAGTTGGCGTGCAGCGAGCCCATGCACAGGTGGCCGGTCTCGGAGAAGGCGATGGCGTGCTCCATGGTTGCGCGGTCGCGGATCTCGCCGATCATGATCACGTCCGGCGCCTGGCGCAGCGTGTTCTTGAGCGCCGTTTCCCAGTCGTCGGTGTCGACACCGACCTCGCGCTGGGTGACGATGCAGTTCCTGTGCTCGTGCACGAACTCGATCGGGTCCTCGATGGTGATGATGTGGCCGTGGCTGTGCTCGTTGCGGTAGCCGATCATCGCTGCGAGCGAGGTCGACTTGCCCGAGCCGGTGCCGCCGACGAAGAGCACCAGGCCGCGCTTGGTCATGGCGATGTCCTGGAGCACCGGCGGCAGCTTGAATTCTTCGAAGGTCGGAATCTTGGTGTTGATGGTTCGCAGCACGAGACCGACCCGGCCCTGCTGGACGAAGGCGTTGCAGCGGAAGCGGCCGATGCCCGAGGGGTTGATGGCGAAGTTGCATTCCTTCTTCGCCTCGAACTCGGCGGCCTGCCTGTCGTTCATGATCGCCCGGGTCAGCTCCAGCGTGTGCTGCGGCGTCAGCGGCTGGGTGGTGGCCGGCATGACGCGGCCGTCGATCTTGATCGCCGGCGGAAAGCCGGCGGTGATGAACAGGTCGGAGCCCTTCTTCTGAACCATCATGGTCAGAAGCTGGTACAGGAATTTCAGGCCTTCGTCGCGTTCCATGATTCGGCTCGTGGCGGCAAAAGTGCGTTAACGGTCGCCGGCCCGCGCAGCTTGAGCGTCACCGCTCAGCCGGGGAACAGGTCCTTGTTCGCCGCGCGGCTGCGGGCTTCCGCCGCCGAGACGATGTTGCGGCGCACGAGATCCTGGAGGCACTGGTCGAGCGTCTGCATGCCCAGCGCCTGACCGGTCTGGATCGCCGAGTACATCTGCGCGACTTTGTTCTCGCGGATGAGGTTGCGGATCGCCGGCGTGCCGATCATGATCTCGTGGGCGGCGACGCGGCCCGTGCCGTCCTTGGTCTTCAGCAGTGTCTGGGAAATCACGGCGCGCAGCGATTCGGAAAGCATCGAGCGGACCATCTCCTTCTCGGCCGCCGGGAAAACGTCGACGATGCGGTCGATGGTCTTGGCCGCCGACGAGGTGTGCAGCGTGCCGAAGACCAGGTGGCCGGTCTCGGCGGCGGTGAGCGCGAGGCGGATGGTCTCGAGATCGCGCATCTCGCCGACCAGGATCACGTCCGGGTCCTCGCGCAGCGCCGATCTGAGCGCGTTGGCGAACGACAGTGTGTGCGGCCCGACCTCGCGCTGGTTGATCAGGCACTTCTTCGATTCGTGCACGAACTCGATCGGATCCTCGATGGTCAGGATGTGCGCGTATTCGTTCTCGTTGATCTCGTCGATCATCGCCGCGAGCGTCGTCGACTTGCCGGAGCCGGTCGGGCCGGTCACCAGGACGATGCCACGCGGCTGGTGGCAGATCTCCTTGAAGATCTTCGGCGCATTGAGCTGATCGAGCGTCAGCACCTTGGTCGGAATGGTACGAAACACGGATCCAGCCCCGCGGGTCCGGACGGAGGCATTGACGCGGAAGCGTGCCAGATTCGGCATTCCGACGGAAGAGTGGCACGCCAGCGTCTCCGCGTATGGTGTGCGCTGTCCCTCGGTGATGTTGTCTTTGACTATCTCGTTTGGGCCGCCACACCCAATCGACGGCGGATTAATCTGGACACTTTCTCTCGTAGGGGGGATCAGTGTCGTCAGGCCGGAG
>CAZGYD010000015.1:0-1063 GCA_964530115.1 uncultured Rhodocyclaceae bacterium
ACCCATGGCCGGGATGAGGGTGGGGTAACACTCACTGTCGGTCCGAACCCACTACTGTTGAAAACGGATCGGCTGACCTGGGGAGAGGGCTGAAAGGCTAAACAAATCTGTGCATAGCTGGGCCCCCCCGAAAGCTATTTAGGTAGCGCCCCATAGGGACACTGCGCGGGGTAGAGCACTGTAGGTGTTGGCGGGGTCATTGAGATCTCCCTCGCCATCGCAAACTCCGAATCCCGCCACGCGATGTGTGGGACACAGACACCGGGTGCTAACGTCCGGTGTCGAGAGGGAAACAACCCAGACCGCCAGCTAAGGTCCCCAATGATTGGCTAAGTGGTAAACGAGGTGGGAAGGCATAGACAGCCAGGAGGTTGGCTTAGAAGCAGCCACCCTTTAAAGAAAGCGTAATAGCTCACTGGTCGAGTCGTCCTGCGCGGAAGATGTAACGGGGCTCAAGCCAATAACCGAAGCTGCGGATTCAGGAATCAGAGTTCAGGAATCAGGAATCAGTATGAAGGCTGACAAGTTTGAAGACTTGGAGGTATTCAGGCGGGCTTACAGGATTTCCCTGGAAGTTCATGCGGCAAGTCTGAAATTCCCACAGGTTGAGCAGTATGGGTTGGCCGACCAGATCCGGCGCGCCAGCAAAAGTATCTGTGCAAACCTGGCGGAAGGATATGGCAAGCGCAGTCAGTCGCGAGCTGAATTCAAGCGCTTCGTGCTGATGAGTATAGGCTCTGCAGACGAGATGCGTGTCTGGAGTCGGTACTGTCTTGATTTGAACTATATTGATGAAGAGCGATGGAAGCATTGGCGCGATGAGTATGAGCAAATCGCCAAGATGCTGCAGGGACTGAGCAAGAACCTTGACAAAGCAAGAGGGTCTGGCTGATCCCTGATTCCTGACCTCTGATTCCTGAATGGTAGGGGAGCGTTCCGTAGGCCTGTGAAGGTGGGGTGGGAACCCTGCTGGAGGTATCGGAAGTGCGAATGCTGACATGAGTAGCGATAAAACGAGTGAAAAGCTCGTTCGCCGAAAGCCCAAGGTTTCCTGCGCAACGTT
>CAZGYD010000016.1:0-5055 GCA_964530115.1 uncultured Rhodocyclaceae bacterium
TCTCGGTCGTGGCCGGCAAATCCCACGCGGTCATGGGCCCTGCGGTCCCGGGCAAGTCGACCCTGCTCACCCCGCTCGGCCTCCTCGACCGGCCCAATGCCGGCACCTACCGGCTCGAGGGGCTTGACGTGACATCGCTCACGGCCGACGAGCAGGCACGCATCCGCAGCGAGCGGATCGGCTTCGTGTTCCAGAGCATCAATCTCGTGCCGTGGCTCACCGCGGCCGAAAACGTCGCCCTGCCGCTGATGCTCGCCGGCGTTCCGGCGGCGGAGCGGCGGGCGCGCGTGGCGGAGGCGCTGGCCGCCGTGGGACTCGCCGACCGCGCACACCATCGCCCCGACCAGCTTTCCGGCGGCCAGCGGCAGCGCGTGGCGATCGCCCGCGCGACGATCATGCGTCCGGCCGTGATCCTCGCCGACGAGCCGACGGGCAATCTCGACCGGGCGACCGGCGAGGACGTGATGGATCTCCTCGAACGACTCAATGCCGGCGGCGTCACGCTGATCGTCGTCACCCACGACGCGGTGCTCGGCGCGCGCGCCCGGCGCCGGGTCCTGATGCAGGACGGCCACAAGGTCGGAGACGGATGAGGGCCGCCGACACGCTGCGCTTCGCGCTCGCCGCCGCGGCCGGCTACCCCCTGCGAACGGCGCTCTCCATCCTCGCCATGGCCATCGGCGTCGCTGCCGTGGTGACGCTGACGGCTCTGGGCGACGGCGCGCGCCGCTATGTGATCAACGAGTTCTCGGCGCTGGGCAGCAATCTCGTCATCGTCCTGCCCGGACGCTCGCAGACCGGCGGTTTCAGTCCGGCCAACGCCATCACCGGCACGCCGCGTGATCTGACCGTCGACGATGCCGCCTCGCTCGTGCGGCTGCCGGCCGTGGCCCAAGTGGCGCCGCTGATCGTCGGCACTTCCGAGATCAGCGCCGGCGGCCGGCTGCGCGAGGTGATGCTCGCCGGCAGCACCGCCGAGTTCTTCCGCATCCGCCGGCTCTCCATCGCCCAGGGACGGCCGCTGCCGGAAGAGGACTGGGGCCGTGGTTCGCCGTTCGTCGTGCTGGGCGCCAAGGTGCGCGCCGACCTCTTCGGCAGCGAGCCGGCGGTCGGCCGGCTGGTGCGCATCGGCGACCGCCGTTTCCGCGTCATTGGCGTGCTCGCGCCTTCCGGCACCGGCATCGGCATGAACAGCGACGAGATCGCCATCGTGCCCGTGGCGCTCGCCCAGGCAATGTTCAACAGCAACACGCTCTTTCGCATCCTCGTCGAGACGAAGAACCGCGAATCGGTCGAGCCGGCGAAGGGGCAAGTGCTCAAGCGGATCGCCGAACGCCACGACGGGGAAGAGGACGTGACCGTCATCACGCAAGACGCCGTGCTCTCCACCTTCGACCGGCTGCTCGGCGCGCTCACGCTGGGCGTCGCCGGCATCGCCTCGATCAGCCTCGCGGTCGCCGGCATCCTGGTCATGAACGTGATGCTCGTCGCCGTGGCCCAGCGCACCCCCGAAATCGGCGTGCTCAAGGCGCTCGGCGCGACCGCCGCCGGCATCCGCAACGCCTTCCTCGCCGAGGCGGCGCTGCTGTCCACGGCCGGCGCCGTGGCCGGCTACGGCCTCGGCCAGGCGGGCGCGGCGCTCATCCGGCAGCTCTACCCGACCTTCCCCGCGTGGCCGCCGGCCTGGGCCGTGCTCGCCGGGCTCTCCACCGCGCTGGCCACCGGCATCCTGTTCGGTGTCATGCCCGCCAGGCGCGCAGCCCGGCTCGATCCCGTGCAGGCACTGTCCCGCCGATGATTGCCGCCGACGCTCTCCGCTTCGCCATGCGCGCGATCGTCGCGCATCGCCTGCGCAGCTTTCTGACGCTCCTTGGCATCGCCGTCGGTATCGCCGCGGTGATCCTGCTCACCTCGATCGGGGCGGGTATCCATCAGTTCGTGCTCGCCGAATTCACCCAGTTCGGCACCAACGTCATCAGCATCTCGCCGGGCAGGACGAAAACCGGCGGCGCGCCGCCCTCCGGCTTCCCGACATCGGTGCGGCCTTTGACGCTCGACGACGCGCGTGCGCTCGATCGCCTGCCCGGGATCCGCGCGGTCTCGCCGGTGATCTGGGGCAATTCCGAGGTCGGAGCGAATGGCCGCCTGCGGCGCACGACGGTCTATGGTGTCGGCCCGGCGATGTCCCAGGTGTTCACGCTGCGCGTGAAGAGCGGCCAGTTCCTGCCGGCCGACGACGACGAATCGGCGCGCGGCTTCGTGGTACTCGGCGCGAAGCTCAAGAACGAACTGTTCGGCACGGAAAGCGCGCTCGGCGCCCGGCTGCGCATCGGCTCGCTGCAATTCCGCGTGATCGGCGTGCTCGAAGCCAAGGGCCAGTTCCTCGGCATCGATCTCGACGACACGGCTTACATTCCCGTGGCCCGGGCGATGGAGCTCTACAACCGCGAGGGCCTGATGGAGATCCAGATCGCCTACGAGGAGGGCGCCGCCGCCGCGCAGATCGCCGGCGCGATCAAGCAGACGCTGAAGGCCCGCCACGGCCGCGAGGATTTCACGGTGACGACGCAGGAGGACATGCTGCGCACGCTCTCGCGCATCCTCGGCATCCTTACCGCGGCGGTGGGCGCGCTCGGTGGCATTTCGCTGCTGGTCGGCGGCGTCGGCATCGTCACGATCATGACCATCGCCGTCGCCGAGCGCACGAACGAGATCGGGCTGCTCAAGGCGCTGGGCGCCCCAGGACGCACGATCCTGGGCCTGTTTCTCGGCGAGGCGGTCGTGCTGGCGGCGATCGGCGGGTTCTTCGGCCTCGCGCTCGGCATCGGCATCGCGCAAGGCGCCCACTTCCTCTTTCCCGCGCTGCCGGTCAGGACTCCGTGGTCCTTCGTCGTGCTCGCGGAACTCGTCTCGGTGACGATCGGCCTGGCCGCCGGCGTCTTGCCCGCGCAACGGGCGGCGCGGCTCGACCCCGTGGAGGCGCTCAGGGCCGAGTGATCGGGGGCCGGCGGCCGGCACCCGCGATCGGAGCCGGCATCATGGCCGCCCCCGAGCTCGCGGGATCGTCGCGGATTCCCGCGACCGATCGCCTTAAGCGGGACACCCTGCCCGCCGATCGCCACCCCTCGCATTCCATAGACCGTCCGAGGTGGGCAATGCGGCTTGAGGCCATCGGCCCGATGGCCCTGGAGTGATTCGGAACAGGGGGAAAAAAGAAGAAGCCGCCGCCGATAGTTTCGACTACCTGCCGGTAACGGGGCGAAGGAGGAAGGAGTTCGTCCCGTTTCCCGCCGCTCTTCCCCTGGCAAACACTTCCGCCCATGCCTCGGGGAACCGCGGGAGCGACCGGTGGCCGGAAGAATTGTCGAGTCGGGGGGAGTCAACACATTCGGCCAACGGCGGCTTCCGTCATCCCTGATACAAATGCCGTGCCAGACTCCACGAGACATATAACGCATTGTTTTCACGGCAACTAGATCCACTGCCCGGGCGCGACCGGATTCTGCTGCGTCAATAGTGGCATAGAACGTCCGCCATAGCTGCCTGATTCGACATTTTCGTACGGCAGGCCGACGTTGCGGGCGATGCGACTGCGGTGCCCGCCGGCACGCGCGATAATAGGCGGCATTCATGGTCCCCGACGCCATTCCCTTCGCCGAGCTGCGCCGCGCCCTGGTGATCAAACTGCGCCATCACGGCGACGTGCTGCTCGCGACACCGGTGTTTTCGGCGCTGAAACAAGCCGCTCCGGGTTGCGAGATCGACGCGCTCATCTATCGCGACACCGCGCCCATGCTCGAAGGCCACCCGGCGATCGCGCTCATCCACTCGATCGATCGCGCCTGGAAGAACGCCGGGCTCGGCGCGCAGGCCGCCGCCGAATGGCGGCTCTTGTCGACATTACGCAGCCGCTGCTACGACCTCGTGGTGCACTTGACCGAACACAGGCGTGGCGCCTGGCTCGTCCGCGCCCTGCGCCCCCGCTGGTCGGTGGCCCCAAGGCAGGAGGGGGCGTTCTGGCGCGGCAGTTTCAGCCATTTCTACCCGCGGGCCGGACATCCGCGCCGGCACACGGTCGAATCCAACCTCGACGCCCTGCGCCGCATCGGGCTGCAACCCGGAGACGACCGGCGGCTCATGCTCGTGCCCGGCGCGGCGGCGGAAGCCCGCGTCAACAGCCTGACGGACGAGCATGGGCTCACGGAACGCGGCTTCGTCCATCTGCACCCGGCTTCGCGCTGGTTTTTCAAGTGCTGGCCGGCGCAGAAGGTTGGCGCGCTCGCCGACGCCCTGGCCTCGCGCGGGCTGGCCGTCGTGCTCACCGCCGCGCCCGAGGAGCGCGAACTCGCCCTGGTCGCGCAGGTACGCGCCGCCGCGCGCGCAAGCCTCGTCGACCTCTCCGGCCGTCTCTCGCTCAAGGAACTCGCGGCCCTGACGGCCCGTGCCCGGCTCTTCGTCGGCGTCGATTCGGCGCCCATGCACATCGCCGCCGCGATGGGCACGCCCGTCGTCGCCCTCTTCGGCCCCTCCGGCGATCTCGAATGGGGGCCGTGGCAGGTGTCGCACCGCATCGTCGCCGACAACCGCTTCACCTGCCGCCCCTGCGGACTCGACGGCTGCGGCGGCGGCAAGGTCAGCGAGTGCCTGACGACGTTGCCGGTTGAACGCGTGCTGGCAGCCTGCGACGAGCTCCTGTGAAACTCGCACTCGTCCGGCAAACCTACACGCCGTATGGCGGACGACCGCACGCAGCGGAGGGGGCCCCGCCCCATGGCGGGGCCGCAGCGGCCGCGTGCGGGATGGCGCCGCCGCTCCCACGGTTTTCCGGAGATCGGCTGTGAAACTCGCACTCGTCCGCCAGACGTACACCCCATATGGCCGCGCCTAGCGCTTCCTCGAGCGCGCGCTCGCGGCCCTTCGCGAACCGGGCCCCGACGTCCCTCTCATCTCGCGCGAGTGTGCGGCCGAACCCCGGCCCGGCCTCCGTGTCTGGCACTCTTTTTCCTCCGCCCCCACCCGCCCCTGCCCGACGAGTACCGTGAGTCCGTACGTTCG
>CAZGYD010000017.1:0-1044 GCA_964530115.1 uncultured Rhodocyclaceae bacterium
TCGTCCGTCGAGAAGGTACCGGTGGTATGTACACACGTGTGTGCCCCTCGCGCACGTTTGGTGGTTCAAGGGTCGGAGGTGCAGTATACGGTTCTGAACCACGGTCCAAACATCAACCAGCATCTGAACGCCTTTAAGTACTATTTCCACTTGCAGGGTCGGGTGCCGCGTGTTCGCGTGCCCGATGGTGGCATTCGGACGTTCGAACCCGCCTGGTCCGGAAGGCTTGCTGGCTTTACGCTGCTCTTCTATGCGCTGATCATGGCGATGTGCCGGGAAATGACCTTCGCGGCGGTGTCCCGACTGGTGGGCTTGTCCTGGCATCAGGTCGTCGCGATCTGCAAGCGTTACGTCGAACTGGGGCTGGAGCAGGCCGACTTCTCCGAGGTCAAACGGCTGGCGGCCGACGAAACATCCAAGGCCTGCGGACACGACTACATCACCCTGGTGGCCGATGCCGACCAGCGGCGGGTGCTGTTCGTCACCGAGGGGCGCGACGCCGACACGATCAAGGCCTTCGCCGCCGACTTCACCGCCCACGGCGGTGATCCGAAGGCCGTCGAATCCATTTCCATCGACATGTCGCCCGCCTTCATCAAGGGCGTCACCAAGCATCTGCCCAATGCCCGGATCACCTTCGACAAGTTCCATGTCATCGCCCATGCCAGCACCGCTGTCGACAAGACGCGACGCATCGAGCAGAAGACCGATCCGAGTCTCAAGGGCTTGCGCTGGAAACTCTTGCGGGATCGCGGAACGCTCACCCCGGCGGCCCGCGCCGATCTGGATGCGCGCATCACACACGTGACCACCAAGCGCGCGGCTCGCGCCTGGCGCTACAAGGAGCAATCGCGCGAAATTCTGGAGCGCAAGCAGATCAATGTCGTGCGCGACATGCTCACGCAATGGGCCACCAATGTGATGCGCTCGAAGGTCGAACCCATGAAGGAGGTGGCGAAGATGATCCGCACTCACCTCGACGGCATCGTCGCCTGGACCCGGACGCGCCAGACCAACGGCTTCCTCGAAGCCATCAATGGCCTG
>CAZGYD010000018.1:0-2327 GCA_964530115.1 uncultured Rhodocyclaceae bacterium
CGGCACCATGTCGGACAGATACATCTCGGTGGTCAGGCGGGCGATGTCGTTGGCCTTGTAGACGCCGTGGATCTGCGCGCACAGCTCCTTGAGGCCGATGCGCTCGTAGCGCGGATATTTGGCGACGAACTCGGGCAGCACCTTCCACAGCGGCTGGTTCTTGTCGTAGTCGTCCTTGAACTGCTGCAGTTCGGTCACCATGGTGTTCCAGCGCCCCTTGGTGATGCCGATCGTGAACATGATGAAGAACGAATACAGGCCGCAT
Organism: uncultured Rhodocyclaceae bacterium; assembly: GCA_964530115.1. Classification (GTDB taxonomy): domain Bacteria; phylum Pseudomonadota; class Gammaproteobacteria; order Burkholderiales; family Rhodocyclaceae; genus Fen-999. The sequence goes on from CAZGYD010000018.1 coordinate 266, forward strand.
TTTTCGACGATCACGCCATGCTCGGCGAGATATTTGGTGACGATCGCCGCGGGGATGCCCCAGTCGGCGAAATCGCCATCCACGTCGAGCCCCGGGGTAATGACCGTGGCCTTGATCGGGTCGAGCAGGTTGAAGCCGCGGGCCAGCTTGCCGAAGCCGTGCCAGCGCTCGCCGGGCTTGAGCATCCAGGCCTCGCGTTCCTCGATGCCCTCCTCGGACAGATCCTTCGGCCCCCATACCTGGAACCACCAGTCGCTGCCGAACTCCTTGTCCACCTTGCGCATCGCACGGCGGAAGTCGAGCGCCTCCTTGATCGATTCCTCGACCAGCGCGGTGCCGCCGGGTTCCTCCATCATCGCCGCGGCGACGTCGCAGGAGGCGATGATCGCGTATTGCGGCGAGGTCGAGGTGTGCATCAGATAGGCTTCGTTGAACACGTCGCGGTCGAGCTTCTGGTTCTCGGCGTCCTGGACCAGGATCTGTGAGGCCTGCGAGAGGCCGGCGAGCAGCTTGTGCGTCGATTGCGTCGAGAACACCATCGACTCCTTGCAACGCGGCCGTCCGGCGCCGATGGCGTGATAGTCGCCGTAGAACTCGTGGAACGCGGCGTGCGGCAGCCAGGCTTCGTCGAAGTGCAGCGTGTCGATGTGGCCGTCGAGCATTTCCTTGATTTCCTCGACGTTGTAGAGGATGCCGTCGTAGGTGCTCTGGGTGATCGTCAGCACGCGCGGCTTGCCTTTCACCTGCGAGGCGAACGGGTGGGCGGCGATCTTCTTCTGGATGTTTTTCCATTCGAACTCGCTCTTCGGGATCGGCCCGATGATGCCGTAGTTGTTGCGCGTCGGCATCAGGAACACGGGAATCGCCCCCGTCATGATGATCGCATGGAGGACCGACTTGTGGCAGTTGCGGTCGACGATCACGACGTCGCCTGGCGCGACGGTCGAATGCCAGACGATCTTGTTCGAGGTCGAGGTGCCGTTGGTGACGAAATAGAGATGGTCGGCGTTGAAGATGCGCGCGGCGTTGCGTTCCGAGGCCGCCACCGGACCAGTGTGGTCGAGCAGCTGGCCGAGCTCCTCCACCGCGTTGCAGACGTCGGCGCGCAGCATGTTCTCGCCGAAGAACTGGTGGAACATCTGGCCGACCGGCGACTTCAGGAAGGCGACACCACCCGAGTGGCCCGGGCAGTGCCAGGAGTAGGAACCGTCGGCCGCGTAGTGCGTCAGCGCGCGGAAGAACGGCGGCGGCAGCGAGTCGAGGTAGGCCCGCGCCTCGCGCACCACATAGCGGGCGATGAATTCGGGTGTGTCCTCGTACATGTGGATGAAGCCGTGCAGCTCCCTGAGCACGTCGTTCGGGATGTGGCGGCTGGTGCGCGTCTCGCCGTGCAGGAAGATCGGAATCTCGGCATTGCGAAAGCGAATCTCGCTGACGAAGGTGCGCAGCTCGGCGATGGTCTTTTCCGCTTCGTTGGCGAGCTCCTCGTCGTCGATCGAAAGGATGAAGGCCGAAGCGCGGCTCTGCTGCTGGGCGAAGGAGGCCAGGTCGCCGTAACTGGTGACGCCGAGCACGTCGAGCCCTTCTTTTTCGATCGCTTCCGCGAGCACGCGGATGCCCAGCCCCGAGGCATTCTCCGAACGGAAATCTTCGTCGATGATGATGACCGGAAAATGGAAACGCATCTGGATTCGCTCCTGAAAAGCAAAGACCCGCCCCGAGCAGCCGGGAGCGGGTCGTCGAGATGAGAATGCGGGTGTGCGCTAGGCGTCAGATCTTGGGAAGCGTGACGCCGACCTGCCCCTGGTATTTCCCGCCGCGGTCGCGGTAGGAGGTTTCGCAGATCTCGCCGGATTCGAAGAAGATCACCTGCGCGCAGCCCTCGCCGGCATAGATCTTCGCCGGCAGCGGCGTGGTGTTGGAGAATTCGAGCGTCACGTAGCCTTCCCATTCGGGTTCGAAGGGCGTGACATTGACGATGATGCCGCAGCGCGCATAGGTGCTCTTGCCGAGGCAGATGGTGAGCACCGAGCGCGGGATGCGGAAATATTCGACGGTGCGG
>CAZGYD010000019.1:0-21248 GCA_964530115.1 uncultured Rhodocyclaceae bacterium
CAACGGGTGGTTAGTCGGCAGGGTCAGTCGGTTATAAGCGCCAGCCGTAGGGGGCGCTCCGATCCCCCCGCGTGGCGATTCGCGCCGTGCGGCGCGTGCCGTACCGGCTCGGGGCGGCTCTTCGCCGGGACTCCGGCCAAACCCCCTCCAGGCCTCCCCCTCGCGGGGGAGGAGCCCGCTTGCCTCGCTTCGCTCGGGCGCCTTACGGGGCGCTCCGATCCACCCGCGTTGCGATTCGCGCCTTTCGGCGCGTGCCGTCCCGGCTCGGGGCGGCCCTTCGCCGGGACTCCGGCCCAACCCCCTCCCGGCCTCCCCCTCGCGGGGGAGGAGCCCGCTTGCCTCGCTTCGCTCGGGCACCTTACGGGGCACTCCGATCCACCCGCGTTGCGATTCGCGCCTTTCGGCGCGTGCCGTCCCGCCTCCCCCGGCCCTTTCTCGCGGAAAATCATTCACCGCAGAGGACGCAGAGAGCGCAGAGGAATTGGGGGAGGACGAGGGGGAACCACCATGCTCTTCCCTTCGCGGTGTTCTTGGTGCCCTTCGTGGTCTTGGTGGTGAATGCCGCTTATCCTCCGCGCACTCTGCGTCCTTCGTGGTGAAAACGCTTTCCCGCCGGCGTGTTACGACGGCTGAGTTTCGTAGATCCGGCACAGCTATACTGGCGTCATCGTTCCGGGTCGGGGGGCATGTGACGGATAGCGATCAGCTCGGGCGCCTGAGCGCCTTCATTCTGGCGTTGCACCGCGGCGCTTCGGAACAGCCTTTCGAAGCCTTCGTGGACTGGGCGCTGGAGACGCTGAAAGCGCACATCCCCTTCGATTCGGCGCTGTGGGCGTCGGGGCACGCAACACCCGAGGGGGCGCCGGTGGTCCATACCCATCGGCTGCATCGCCAGCCGGCGCAGCTGATGGTCGATTACGCGCCCATCGCGCATCACGACACGGTGTTCGCCGCATCGCTACAGCAGCCCGGCGTGCCGGTCGTGGCGGACGCCCGCAAGAACGTCCCGGTGGTATTTTCCGATTACATCGACCGTTACCGCATCGAGCACATCCTCAACACCTGCGACGTCGATCCGCTGTCCGGGCTGCTCAACGACATCGCCCTCTGGCGCGCAGAGCGCGACCGCCCGTTCGTCGAGGAGGAGCGGCGCTTCATGCAGGCGGCTTTTCCGCACCTGATCGAGGCGCACACGCGCAACCGTCTCGCCCGCCTGGCCGGCGCCGCGTCGCCGCCTTCCATCGGGGCATGGAGCACCGCCGCGGCGGATCGCGCCGGCATTCTCCACGTTGCGGAAAACCGTTTTACCCTGCTGCTGCGCGAGGAGTGGCCGCAGTGGTGCGGCCCGCAACTGCCGGCAGCCCTCGCCGAGGCGGTGTCCCGCGGCGAATCCCTGCGCATCGCCTTCGAATGGATCGTCGTCAAGACGGCTCCGCTGCACGACCTCCTGCTGCTGCAAGTGCGTCCCCGCATTCCGGTCGACAGCCTCACACAACGCGAGCGCGAGATCGCCCGCCACACGGCGCAGGGGCTCAGCCACAAGGACATCGCGCGCCTGCTCGATCTTTCCCCGGCCACGGTGCGCAACCACTTGTCCAGCGCCTGCCGTCGCCTGGGGGTGCGCAACAAGGCCCAGCTCGCCGCGCTGGTGCACTATCGCGATTGAGCCGCCTGCCGCCTGATGCATTTGCATCATTGAGGGCATCGCGGCACGGATCCTAGACTCCTCCCCACCCCACGGAGGAGACGATGATGACCTCGCGATTCTGGAAAATCTGCACCGTACTGACCGTGCCGGCGTTCGGTTTCGTCGCCCAGCCGGCCCATGCCGTGTGCGAGACATCGATCTTCGGCGGAAGCACCTTGAACGTGCCCGCTTCTGGCACCTATGCCGCCGATGTGACGATGGACCTGATCCAGCTGTGCATGGGCGGCACCAGCCCCACCGGCAGCCCCAGCCAGTTGAGGATCAGCGAAGACTGGGCGGGCCGCGCGGTGATCCTGTCAGCCACCGACTCCCTCCTCTCCGCCGGCGGCTACATCAATCACAGTTACGCCCAGCATCCCGGCACGAGACTCGATCTGCACGGCACCACAGAACTGAGCCTGCCGAACGCCACCGATGCCTTCACCATCCGCGCCAGCAGCTTCGATACGCGGGGCATGGACGTGATCAACCACGGCACCGTCAATCAGATGGGTGCCGGCATGCTGTATTTTTCCGGCAGCGCGAAACTCATAAACGAGACCGAAGCGTCCTACGTCATGTCCGGTGGCACCGGCATGCGCGTCTCGAGCGCGCTGATCAACCGGGGCGTCTTCTCCACCGGAACGGGCGCGGTCACCGGAGGCGGCACGCTCACGAACGCGGCCGGCGGCAGCTTCACGGGCAACCTCAGGCCCGGCAGCGCCGGCGAGCGGCTCACCGTGAGCAACTCTGGCACCTTCGTGGTCGACACGGGCCAGCTCGCGCAGGTCGCGTCGTTCACCAACGACGCCGGCTCGCTGGTGGTAAACGGAACCGTGCAGAACGTCGGTGGCGCGCTCTCGATCCGCGGCGGCACGCTTTCCGGTGCCGGCCTCATCAACGGCGACCTGTTCGTCGGTGGAGGCCCGGGCAATGCGTTCTTTGATCCCGGCAACAGCCCTGGCACCATGACCGTCCTGGGCAATTTCGAACTGCAACCGGGCGGCGCGCTCAATCTCGAGATCATGCCGGACGGAGCGGGCGGATTCCTCTACGACAAACTCGTCATCGGCGGTTATGCGTACCTCAACGGCCACGTGAATTTTCTGGTCGATCCTTCCTTCAGCGAAGGAAGCATGCTGTCCGGAATCCGGTTCTTCGAATGTCTGACGCCCGGCTGCGCCATCTGGAATGATTCCGAGTTCACCTGGAGCATCCCCGGCCGGCCCGGGTCGACGCTCACCTGGGATGACAACGGCTTTTACATCGGGCATCTCGCCGCACCCGTCCCCGAGCCGGGCACGTGGGCGTTGATGCTCTCCGGCCTCGGACTGCTCGGCTTCGCCGCACGCAGAAAGGCCTGAGCCGGCGGCCCCCGCCGGCGTGTTACGACGGCTGAGTTTCGTGGAAGACGCAGGAAGCGGCGCTCAGCAGGCCGTGGTCGCCCGCCCGAGGCCGATTTGCCGCGCAAGCACGAAGATCGGCAGCAGGCCGACGGCGACGATCGCCAGTGCCGGCAGCGAGGCTTCGGCGAGCCGTTCGTCGGCGGCGAGCGTGAAGGTCTGCGTCGCCAGCGTGTCGAAGTTGAAGGGCCGCATGACCAGCGTCGCCGGCAGTTCCTTCATGACATCGACGAACACCAGCAGCGCGGCCGTGAGCACGCTGCCGCGCAATAGCGGCAGATGGACGCGGCGCAGCGTCTCGGTCTCGCCGCAGCCGAGGCTGCGCGCCGCGGCATCCATCGCCGGGGTGATCTTGGACAGGCCCGCTTCGACGCTCTGGAGCGCGATCGAGAGGAAGCGCGCGAGGTAGGCATAGAGCAGCGCCGCGATGCCACCGGTCAGGAGAAGTCCGGGATGGTTTCCCGAAAGCTCCTGTACGAGCGCCGCCAGCCCCTGGTCGAGCCGCGTCACCGGGATCAGCACGCCCACGGCGATCACCGAGCCGGGCACCGCGTAGCCGAGGCCGACGAGGCGGTTCGCGCCCCGCGAAAGCAGCGCCGGCAGCGGCCGGCGCGCAAGCCGCGCCCCGTAGGCGAGCAGCACGGCGAGCATCGCGGCGAGGAAGGCGGCGAGCGCCGCCACGGTCAGGCTGTTGCCGGCGAGTTTCAGGAAGCGCCCGCCGGCATCCGCTTCCTCCACCTCCGCCACGCCCAGGCCGAGGCGCAGCAGCAAGAAGGCGGGCATGAGGAAGCCGACGAGGATGGGCATCGAACAGGCGAAGGCGGCCAGGAGCGCCTTCGGCCCGTGCAGCCGCGGACGCATGCGTGCGCGGCGCAGGCTGGTGTCGTGGTAGCGCGCACCCCCGCGGCTTGCGCGCTCGAGCGCGACGAGCAGGAGGACGAAGCCGAGCAGGCAGACGGCGAGCTGGGCCGCGGCGGTGCGGTCGCCGAGCGAGAACCAGGCGCGGTAGATGCCCGTGGTGAACGTCGTCACGGCGAAATAGGCGACGGTGCCGTAATCGGCGAGCGTCTCCATCAGCGCCAGGGCGACGCCGGCGGCGATCGCCGGCCGCGCGAGCGGCACCGAGACGCGGAAGAAGATCGTCCACGGCCCGGCGCCGAGGACGCGGGCGGCCTCGATCATGCCCTGCGCGCGCTCGAGGAAGGCCGTGCGCGCAAGCAGATAGACGTAAGGGTAGAGCACGAAGCCGAGCATCGCCGCGGCGCCGCCGAGGCTCCTGATCTCGGGGAACCAGTAGTCGCCGCGCCGCCAGCCGAAGCTCTCGCGCAGCCAGGTCTGCACCGGGCCGACGAACTGGAGGAGATCCGTGTAGGTGTAGGCGAGCACGTAGGCCGGCATGGCCATCGGCAGGAGCAGCGCCCATTCGAAGATCCGCCGCCCCGGAAAATCGAACATGGCCACGAGCCAGGCCGAGACCGTGCCCATGCTCGCCACGAGCAGCCCGACGATCACGCACAGCCAGACCGAATTGACGATCGTTTCCGGCAACACCGTCTCGGCCAGATGACGCCACGTCTCCCCGGTTCCCGGCGACGCGGCGGCGACGGCGACGGCGAGCACCGGCACCGCCACGAGCACGGCGACCGCGAACGACGAGAGCGACAACGCAGAAAAACGGAAGGACGAGGGGCGGGGCACGATCGCGGCATTATAATTGCGAACGTTTCTCGAAAACGATCCGTTCAACGACACTGGCCCGCCATGACCGCGCCCCTGCTGCAAGTCGCCCGCCTCGCCCACGCCTACGGCCGGCACGCCGTCGTCCGCGACCTCTCCTTTTCGCTCGCCCGCGGCGAGATCGGCTGCCTGCTCGGCGCCTCGGGCTGCGGCAAGACGACGGCCCTGCGGCTCATCGCCGGCTTCGAACAGCCCGACGCCGGCGAGATCCGCATCGAGGGCGAAGCGGTCGCCAGCGCCGCGCACATGGTGCCGCCCGAGCGCCGCCAGATCGGCATGGTCTTCCAGGAATACGCGCTCTTTCCGCACCTGACCATCGCCGAGAACATCGCCTTCGGCCTGCGAAACTCAGCCGTCGTGACACGCCAGCGGGTCGCGGAAATGCTCGACCTGATCGGACTTTCCGGCAAGGAGGGGAAGTTTCCGCACGAGCTCTCGGGCGGCCAGCAGCAGCGCGTCGCGCTCGCGCGCGCACTGGCGCCCGCGCCGCGCCTGCTGCTCCTCGACGAGCCGTTCTCGAACCTCGACGTCGACCTGCGCGAGCGCCTCTCGCTCGAAGTGCGCGACATCCTCAAGGCCACGCAGACCACGGCCATCCTCGTCACCCACGACCAGCACGAGGCCTTCGCCGTCGCCGATACCGTCGGCATCATGCGCGAGGGCCGCATCGAGCAGTGGGCGCCGCCCTACGACCTCTATCACCGGCCGGCGACGCGCTTCGTCGCCGACTTCGTCGGCCAGGGCGTGTTCCTGCCGGGCCGCGTGCTCGGCGCGGCCACGGTCGAGATCGAGCTCGGCGTCCTCGGCTGCCGCCTGCCGGCCGACGCCGCCGGCGACGAAACCGTCGACATCCTCCTGCGGCCCGACGACATCGTTCACGACGACGGCGCGCCGACGCAGGCGAGGATCGTCGCCAAGGCCTTCCGCGGCGCGGAGTTCCTCTACACGCTGCAACTGCCCTCGGGCGCGCGCGTGCTCTCGCTCGTGCCCTCGCACCACAACCACGCCGTCGGCGAGATGATCGGCATCCGGCTCGACGTCGATCATGTGGTAGCGTTCCGGCATGATCCCGTGGCTCGGCCCTGAAACCGATTTCCCGCCCGTCGAACGCGCGCTCGCCGAACCCCGCGGCCCCAACGGCCTGCTCGCCGCCGGCGGCGATCTCTCGCCGCAGCGTCTGCTCGCCGCCTACCGGCGCGGCATCTTCCCCTGGTACTCGGCCGGCGAACCCATCCTCTGGTGGAGTCCCGACCCGCGCATGGTGCTGTTTCCGGACGAGCTCAAGATCTCCCGCTCGCTCGCCAAGGTGCTGCGCAACGCCGACTACGAAGTCCGCCTCGATACCGCCTTCGCCGACGTGATGGCCGCCTGCGCCTCGATGCCGCGCCCGGGACAGGCGGGCACCTGGATCACCGCCGAAATGCAGGCCGCCTACCGCCGGCTGCACCAACTCGGCTACGCCCACAGCGTCGAGACCTGGATCGACGGCCGGCTCGCCGGCGGCCTCTACGGCGTCGCCATCGGCCGCGCCTTCTTCGGCGAATCGATGTTCTCGCGGCGCAGCAACGCCTCCAAGATCGCCCTCGCCCACCTGTGCGAACATCTCGAGCGGCTCGAATTCGGCATAATCGACTGCCAGATGGAAACCCCGCACCTTGCCTCCCTCGGCGCCCGGCCGATTCCGCGCAGCGACTTCGTCGCACTGTTGCGGACGCTGGCCGCCGCCGAAACGCCGGCACCCGGCCCCTGGCCCGCCGATGCCGTGCGCGATGCCTGCCGGACACGCTGATGGCCCACCTGCGCGACCTGCCGCCCTTCCCGCTCCTGCAGTTCTACGCCACCGCGCCCTACGGCTGCTCCTACCTGCCCGGCCGCGTCGCCCGCTCGCAGGTCGCCACGCCGACGCACCTCATCGACACCGAAACCTACAGCCAGCTCGTCCGCGCCGGCTTCCGCAGGAGCGGCGTCTTCACCTACCGGCCCTACTGCGACGCCTGCAGCGAATGCCTGCCCGCGCGCATCGTCATCGGCGACTTCACCCCGAACCGCGCCCAGCGCCGCGCCCTCGCGCGCCACGCCGGCCTCGAAGCCATCGAACGGCCGCTCGCCTTCCGCGAGGAACACTACGCGCTCTACCAGCGCTACCAGCTCGCCCGCCACCAGGGCGGCGGCATGGACGAAGACAGCCGCGACCAGTACGCCCACTTCCTCCTGCAAAGCCACGTCGACAGCCGCCTCGTCGAATTCCGCGAAGACGGCGCGCTGCGCATCGTCAGCATCATCGACGTGCTCGACGACGGCCTCTCCTCCGTCTACACCTTCTACGACCCCGACCCGCCCGGCGCGAGTTACGGCACCTACGCCATCCTCTGGCAGGCGGCCCGCTGCCGCGACCTCGGCCTGCCCTACCTCTACCTCGGCTACTGGATCCGCGACAGCCGCAAGATGGCCTACAAGGGCAAGTTCAGGCCGCTCGAAGTCCTCCTTGACGGCCGCTGGCAGGTCGTCGACACCGCCGCCTGAAGCTGCCCGAGCGGCACCGCCCGCCCTGCTGGCTGGCGTCTTACCGCGGCTGAGTCTGGGAAAAGACCCGCAGCCGGCCGCCGATCGCCGGGACGCTCCCGGGCGCTGCGAGGGGTGGGGCGAAGCCCCATGGTTGCGCGAAAAACACACGGCCAGCCGCCCCTTGCAACCGGCAAGCTTGCCAGATGACAATACCGTAACGTCGATGGCATGATTCGGAAAAAATACAGGGAGGAATCATGCCGAACGACCTTCTGGCGGCGTCCTGCCGCGTCGCGCTCGCCGGGCTTCTACACGATCTGGGGAAATTTGCCGAGCGCGCACGCCTGGACATCGAACGCGACCGTCTCGATACTTTCAAGACCCTCGACTGCCCGCACTGGGATGGGCGTCACACCCACATCCACGCCGCCTACACCACAGTCGGATTCTTCGCCATCGAAAGGTGGTTGCCAAAACGCGAGGCGCTCATGGCCACGCCCTTCGCCGGGCCTGGCGAGATGGATGCCGACGATTCGCTGATCAATGCCGCCGCGCGCCATCACAAGCCCGACACCTTCCTGCAATGGGTTCTCGCCACTGCCGACCGGCTCGCGTCCGGTTTCGAACGCAGCGAGTTCGATCGCTACAACCAGGCAGGTGAGGGCACGGCCACGGGGAAGAACCATTACCAAGCGCGGCTGTTGTCGCTATTCGAAAACCTGACACCCGAAGGGCCGCGCCAGCCGGAATCCTACGCCTGCTGCCAGCCGCTGAAACCCTTGGCGCCCGGAACCCTTTTCCCTGCCAAACGCAGCAACAGTGAGCCGGCGGATGACGCAACGGCCCAGGCCGAATACGCTGCGCTTTGGCGCGGCTTCACCGCCGCCTTGGACAAGATTCCCACCAGCCATCGTGACAATCTGCCCTTGTGGCTCGACCATTTCGAGGCCGCCTGGCTCGCCTTCACCCATGCCATTCCGTCAGCGACCGCCGGCGGTGTCAAACCGGATGTCTCGCTCTTTGATCACAGCAAGGCGACCGCGGCGCTCGCCGTCGCGCTGTGGCGCTGGCACGAAGCCCACGGAAAAGTCGGTGCAGACAATGTGGTGATTTTGCGCGAGCGGCAGGACTGGATCAGTGAAAAATTTCTGCTCGTGCAGGGCGATTTCTCGGGCATCCAGGATTTCATCTTCGCCGAGGGCGGACAGACGCAGAAAGCCGCGGCGCGCCTGTTGCGCGGTCGCTCTTTCCAGGTCTCGCTGCTCACTGAGCTCGCTGCGCTCGCAGTGCTCGAAGCGCTCGAGCTGCCGCCCACCTCGCAGATCGTCAATGCCGCCGGGAAATTTCTCATCGTCGCGCCGAATACGCCGGATGCCGCCGAAAAACTGGCTCTCGTCAAGAAACGCCTCGATGCCTGGTTTCTCGAACACACCTTCGGCGAATCGAGCCTGCAAATCGTCTGGCTGCCGGCCTCATGCGCTGATTTTGAAAAGGAGCGCTTCACGGGCCTGATCCAGCGCTTGTTCGCCGCTCTCGAGCGCGCGAAACTCGCGCGCCTCGATCTCGTCGCCAGCAGTGAATCGCCGATCCGAGTCGCCGATTTCCGCCAGGGCGCCTGCGCCTTCGACGGCTACCGGCCGGCGCAGACACGGGTCGAAGGCATTCCCACCTCACGCCTTGCCGCAGATCAGATCACGATTGGCAAACGCTTGGCCGATCCGGCCTATTCGCGGCTCTTGATCGCCCACAGCGATGCGGACATGTGGGCATCGGCCAAAGTCGATCTTCTTGCGCTTGATTACTTCGGCTATCGCATCGCTTTCGCCCGTGACGAAGAGGTCGCCGGACGTTTTGGCGAGCTGGCAGCGAGCGGACAGCTCTCGCGATGCTGGGACCTGTCGCTACCCTTGGACGGCGATACGCCGCTTTTCAACGGCTATGCGCGGCGCGAGATCAATGCCTATATCCCCGTCGGCGGGCACAACGACCCCATCACGCTCGACGAGCTTGCCCAGAAGGACGAGGGTGTCGAGGCACTCGCCGTATTGAAGGGCGACGTCGACCATCTCGGCGCCATCTTCCAGCAGGGCATCCGCCCCTACACCTTCGCGCGCATGGCCCAGCTCTCACGGCAGATGAACGCCTTTTTCGCCGTCTATCTGCCCTGGCTGTGTAAAAGCGAGTTTTCCCTCACCTACACGGTATTCGCCGGCGGCGACGACTTCTTCCTCATCGGCCCCTGGCATCAGACGCAGAGCCTCGCCCGTCGCATGCGCGAGGAATTCCGCCGCTATGCCGCCGAAAACGACAAGCTCACTTTTTCCGCCGGTCTCGTGCTCGCCAAGCCCGGCTTTCCGATCCGGCAGCTGGCGCGCGAGGCGGAAGCGCGGCTCGAAGAAGCCAAAGACGCCGGACGCGACCGTTTCACCAGCCACGGCGTGCCGACACTCTGGCCGCTCATCGACAAGATGGCGGCCTTCGAGCGCTGGCTCAGTGAACGCAGCGCGCTCGATGGTTTCTCGACCGGCTTCGTCTATCGGTTGCTCAACCTTGCCGAGAAAGCGGCAAGCAATAGACCCGAAGATGCCCTCTGGCAATCTTGGCTTGCCTACCGCGTCAGGCGCTTCGTCGTCGACAAGCTGCCCAAGGAACATCGTGCTGCCGCGCAAGCCGAAATCGCCGGTGCGCTGCGCGAGAACCTGAGGACCGGCAAGCTTGCCGCCAGGATCGCCATCGAAAACCACCTGTATCGTCACCGTGAAAGGAAGACACGCGATGAGCCCGTCCCCCCAGACACATAACCCGCGGCCGCAGGGCAACCGGCCGCATCAAACTCAACACCAGGAAGAGCCGCGGATCGACACCTCGCAGATCCGACTCGGCGACAAGATCGATGCACTGCTATACGCCGACATCGCGCACGGCGCTGCGGATACGATCGCCAAATCGGGCAAGCGCGAGCAGAACAAACTTACTCAATTGCGCCGCTTCTATAACGAACTGTGCCTCTGGAACGAAAAAATCAATGGCACGGGCACACCGGAAGAACGGGCGCACCGCTATGCGGAGTTGGTGCCGCTCGTCAAGATGCTCAAGGCGAAAGTGGCCTACGCCGGAGGGCGGGGGCATATCGACAAAAACTTCGAAAAGCTCTTTTGCCACTTGATCGACCAAGTGAAGGACGCCAAGACGCTCGAACAGGCCAAGCTCTTCATGGAAGCCTTCATGGGCTTTTACAAGGCCACCAGCAAGGGATGAAAGGACGCGCGCCATGCAACTGACCAAGATCGCCACCCTCACCGGTACCCTCAAGCTCGAAACCGGCCTGCACATCGGCGCCGGAGACGCCGAGATGCACATAGGCGGCACCGACAATCCTGTCGTGCGTCATCCGATCACGCGCCGGCCCTACATCCCTGGCTCCAGCCTGAAAGGCAAGATGCGAAGCCTGCTCGAATGGAAGACCGGCGCGGTAAAGCCGGAGCCGCTCGAGTTCAAGGATTACGAGCGACTCGGCCGGCGCGCGGACATCGGCGCGATCCTCAAGCTCTTCGGCGTCTCCGGCGGCGAGAAGCTGGAAGGCAAGGAAGCCGAGGAAATCGGCCCCTCGCGCCTGGCCTTCTGGGACTGCCCCTTGCGCGACGAATGGGCAAAGCCTCTGGAGGAAGCCAATCAGCCGCTCACCGAAGTGAAGAGCGAAAACCGCATCGACCGCATCCGCGGTGTCGCCGAGCACCCGCGTAACACCGAGCGTGTCCCCGCCGGCGCCGAGTTCGAGTTCCGTCTGTCGATCAAAATGCTCGACGGCGACGACCTGCTCGATACCCTCAAGACAGGTCTGCGCCTGATCGAGCTCGACAGCCTCGGCGGTTCCGGCTCGCGCGGCTACGGCAAGGTCAAGTTCGTCGATCTCAAGCTCGATGGCACGCCTATCGAATTGCCCGCCGACCCCTTCGCATCATGACCCCGCTCATTGCCACCCTGCGGCCGCTCACCGCCTTCGCCACGCCACTGATGGGCGACACGCTCTTCGGCCAGCTCTGCTGGGCGATTCGTCACGGATTTGGTGAAACGCGGCTGAAAAGCCTGCTCGACGGCTATACCGCAGTCCGGCCTTTCCTCGTCGTCTCGGACGCTTTTCCCGCCGGCTACCTGCCGCTGCCGCATCTGCCCGCGCGCGCTTGGGTCGGGGCATCCAGCGACCCCAAGGAACGCAAAGCGCTCAAGAAGATCGCCTGGGCTCCACTCGACGCGATCGGACAGCCGCTCGCCGACTGGCAACGGCTGAGCAGGGAACGTCAGCCGCAGATCCCGCTGAGGCCGAACGAAAAGAAGGCCCGTCCCTGGTTCCTCGCCTCGCCGCAGCCGAGGAACAGTTTGAACCGCCTGACGCTATGCACCGGAGAGGGTGAGGGATTTTCGCCCTACACCGTACGGCAGCTTTGGTATGACAGCAACGTGCGGCTCGATATTCATCTCAGGCTTGATGAAAGCCGTTTGCCACGGGCTGAGCTCGAACACGTCCTCACTGCGGTGGGGCTCGCCGGCTTTGGCAAGGATGCCAACGTGGGCTTAGGCAAGTTCGCGCTGGAAGACATGAAAGATTCGCCTATGAAAGGCCAGGACGGCGCCGATGCCTGGCTCGCGCTCGCGCCTTGCGCGCCACAGGGCTGTGGATTTGATCCCGCCCGCAGCTTCTACAAGCCCTTCACGCGCTACAGTCGCCATGGCGACTTCGCCGCGCGGTTGGGCGACGCCTTCAAGCCGCCCGTACTGCTTGCTGCCGCCGGTGCCGTTTTTGGCGCCCGGGATGGCGAAGACTTCACGCGCGGTTTTATCGGCCAGGGGCTGGGCGGCGATGATTCGCTCTCGACGGTCATGAAAGGCACCGTGCATCAAGGCTATGCGCCGGCACTACCGATCCGCTTGCCGGAGGGTTTGGCATGAAATTCCTCGAAACCCATGAACTGGTGATCTCCACCCTGTCGCCCGTGCATATCGGTTGTGGCGAGGACTACGAGCCAACGAATTACGTGGTCGATGGGCAAACGCTCCATGCCTTCGACCCAGCTCGCGTACTGACGGCGCTCGCGCCCGCGGAACGCGATGAACTGCTGCGCGCGCTGGACAAGCCGCAGCCGCTGCTGGCCGTGCAACGCTTCTTTCACCGCCACAAGGCGCAGGTAATCGAACTTGCCAGTCATCATGTGCCACTCGTCAAGGCTGCCGCGGACTTTTACGCCTCGCGCGTCGGTCAAGTCGCGCAGCGTGAAGGCGGCGGCAAGCTAGTGATCAACAAGCTGGAGATCACCCGCACCGCTTTCGACCCAGTAAACCAACTGCCCCTCCTGCCCGGCTCCAGCCTCAAGGGCGCGATACGCACCGCGGTGCTGGAAGGGCTGCGCAGCAAAAGCGGCAAGCGCTATTCGCTACCTAATCCCGGCAATCATCGTGAAGCAAGCCGCATCGCCAACGAGATGGAAGTCGATCTTTTGGACGGCAGCTTCGCCACCGACCCTTTTCGCTTGGTCAAGGTCTCGGATGCCATCTTCCAGCCCGGCCGCTACAAAGTGAAGAACAAGGAAGGTGAGGAAATCGAGCGCGAGCGCCAGCCGCGTACCATCCTCTTCCAGGCCAACCGCAAAAAGCGGCCCAACGCCTTTGCCGCCAAAGGCGCCATCGAAACCTTGGTCGAATGCGTGCCCGGTGGCCAGCCGCGCGCCTTTCGCACCACCCTCACCATCGAACGCAAATCCCGGCAGGGCGAGAACACACCGGCTATTCAGCTCGATTTCGCGCGCATCGCCGCCGCCTGCAATGACTTTTACCTTCCGCTATGGGAAGCCGAGCTCACGCTTTTGGAAAGCAACAACTACGTTTCGGCGGTTTGGGCGAAAAACGCCCGCGCTCGGCTTGCCGAAGCGGGACTCTGGGGGAAGGCAATCGCCGAAGGACGGGGGTTCCTGCTGCGCGTCGGCCGACACTCCGGCGCCGAATGCGTGACCATCGACGCGCCGCGCCAGATCAAGATCATGAAAGGCCGCGACCAGCAACCCGAATGGGCAAAAGCCGCCACCATCGTTTGGCTCGCGGCCAGCCAGCTCGATGCCGCAACCGGCATGCACCCCTTCGGCTGGGTGTTCGTGCACGTGAAATGACCCGCCAGACCCATCACGCCCGCGCGAACAGTATCCCCCACGCCTGTCGCGGCGAGACGATGCGCATGATCCCTGCCTTTCCCCAATCCTGCACGCGCAGATCGCCCGTGACGAAGAGATCGACGCCGGCCGCCGCTGCCGCGGCGAGCAGCCGGGCATCGTTGTCGTCTTGCGGCTCGAGGACATCGGTGACCTCGAGTGCCACACACCAGTTGGCATCGAACAAGTTTGGCGCATCGGCGCGGCGAGGGAACTTTTCTGTCAGCACGGCAATAGCTTCCTCGCGGATCAGGCGCGTCGTCGGCAGCACATGGCCTTCCTCGACGCAGCGCAGCAGCAATTCGGCGCACAGACCGGGAAACAGGGTCGCCGACAACCAGACGTTGGTGTCGAAAAATACCTTCACGACACGTCGCGCAGCACGTCGTCCTCGGTCAGCCAGCCGGTCTCCCGCGCCGCTGGTCCCAGCAGTTCCTGCGAGCGGCGCAGGGATTCGCGCAGGCGGAAGAAACGCAGGGATTCCCGCACTACTTCGCTGCGCGACTTGCCCGTCATCGCGCACAGGGTATCGAGCTCACGCGCTTCTTGCTTGCTCAAGCGAACCGTCAGGGTTGCCGACATGAGGATCTCCTTGTCGCACAATGTAATACGCTCATGATAGCACTTCCCCTCGCCCGCTACCGCCTCGAATTCGAGGTGAAGACGCCGCTGCACCTGCCGGCCTACGCCGGCTCGGCGCTGCGCGGCGCTTGGGGCGGAGCGCTGCGCGCCGCCTCGTGCATGACCCGCCAGCCGCTCTGCGATGGCTGCGCCCTGCTTTCCACCTGCCCCTACGCGGCGATCTTCGAGACCCGCCCCCCGCAGGACGGCACACCGAGCCTGCAAGCGTTCTCGCAGGTACCCAAGCCCTACGTGATCGAACCGCCGCAAATGGGCGAACGTGATTACATGCCGGGCGAACGGCTCGTTTTCCATATCGTGCTCGCCGGCCGCGCGCTCGACCACCTGCCGCTCATCCTCTGGGCGCACGTGAAAGCCTTCCGCCGCGGCGTCGGTCGCGGCGACGGCACGGCGGAGCTCGTGCGCGTCGTGCATGAGGGCGAGGCCGAAGAGACGGTGATCCTCGACGGGCCGGAAGGCAGCATCCTCGACGACACCCATGCCGTCCCGCCAGCGCCGACTTTGGGTGAAACGGTCACGCTGCGCTTTCACACCCCATTGCGTCTGCAAACCAACGGTCGGCGCGCCACGGTCGCCGAGCACACCTCACGCAAGCTGCTCATGGCCTTGGTGCGCCGTATTGCCCTGATCTGCGAATTCCACGGCGCCGGCCGGCTCGATCTCGATTTTTCCGACCTCGCCCGTCGCGCCGAGGAAATCGAAAGCCGGCAAAGCTTGCGCTGGCAGGACTGGACGCGCTATTCCAGCCGGCAAAAGCAGAAAATGGACTTGGGCGGCGTCGTCGGCGAATGGACCCTCACCGGCGACCTCGCGCCCTTCGCGCCCTTCCTGCATCTCGGGCAATGGCTGCATGTCGGCAAGGAAGCCACCTTCGGGCTGGGTGGTTATCGGCTTGAAGCATGACAGATCCAACCTATAATGACATTTACTGCCGCATATGGAGTAAATAAAATGCTGCAAATGAAAATGTCAGAAGGTGGCCGGGTTGTCATCCCGGCCGAAATCCGCCAGGCCCTCGGCCTCAAGGAGGGCGAGCCGGTCTTCTTCGAGCTGCGCGACGGGGAGGCGGTGATCACCTCGCGCCGGGCGCAGCTCGACCGGGCGCGGGCCCTGTTCCGCCGCTATGTGCCCGCCGGTAGTCCGTCGCTGGCGGACGAACTGATCGCCGAACGCCGCGCCGAAGCCGCGCGCGAGGAGGAAGAGGCACGGGGCAGCGCGCCCACGTCGATGACCCAGGCCGGGTGAGCATGCTGATCGACGCCTCCGCAATCCTCGCTTATCTGCACGACGAACCGGGTGCAGAAACCGTCGACGCCGCGCTCTTAGGCACCGAATGTCTCGTCACCGCCGCCAATCACGCCGAAATCATCAGTCGTTGCCTGGATCGCGGCGTCGCGGCCGACGTTGTCGAAACCTTGCTCCGCGAACTGGGTTACCGCGTTGTGGAGCTGAGCCCGGCCGATGGTGCCCAAGCCGGTTTGCTGCGGCCGCTCACCCGGCGCTGGGGCTTGAGCCTGGGCGACCGGCTTTGCCTCGCCGTGGCGCGCAGACTCAGGATCCCCGTACTCACCGCCGACCGCCCCTGGCTCGAACTCGCCGCGCCGCTCGGCCTCGACATCCGCTGCATCCGCCCGCAATGACCATCTATTTCGTCACCCGCCACCCCGGAGCGCTCGACTGGGCTGCACGCCGCGGCATCGTCGTCGATCGCCAGATCAGCCATCTCGAGCCGGCCTCGATCCGCCCCGGCGACATGGTCCTCGGCACCCTGCCCGTCAATCTCGCCGCGGAGGTCTGCGCCCGCGGCGGGCGGTTCTTCAATCTCTCCCTCGACGTGCCGCCTGAAGTCCGCGGGCGCGAGCTCTCCGCCGACGAGCTCGATTGCTTTGGCGCACGGCTGGAGGAATACCGCGTGGAGAAGCTTTGATGGAATCGCTCTGGGAATGGCTGAACCGCACCAGCGTCGTGCTGAGCCTCGTCCTCGCCATCCCCGTCCTGTGGACCTGGTACCAGGTCGTCTTCGGCGAACGCCGGCAGCGTCGCCGCTGGCTGGCCGAAATCACGCGTCGGCCGGGCGACCGCCCAGGTGTGCTCATCGTCGATCTGCTGCCCGGCAGGAACATCGAAGCCAGCGTCAAGGCGCACCTCGCCGCCGACGCTGCCCTGCAAGCCCTGCCCGAAGCACGCGTCATCCACGTCACTCGCAACGAACCGCTCGAACCCGGTCACGTCGTCGAACTAGCCCGCGAGTTGCGCGCCGCCGCCCGGCGGCTGCTCGAAGCCGGCTGCGACGTGATTCATCTCTTCCACGCCGGGCCCGACGTCTCCGCCCTCATCGCCGGCGCGGAACTTTCCAACGGCCCGCGCGTGCTGCTCTATCACTACGAACAGGGCAAATACCGTCCCTTCGGCCCGCTGGAGCCGCTCAGGTCGATGGAGTGAAAGCGGGGTGTAGGCATTGCCACGAACGACCTCGTTGAAGGAAGAGTCCGTGAACATCCACGTCTGCCTGGTCTCCGACCAGATCCTCGCCAACCTGATTCCGGCGTTGATGGAGCAGCCCGACGAGGTACTGCTGGTCGTTTCCGCCGAGATGAAGAAGCGCGGACAGGATGCGCGACTGAAGGAAGCACTGGCTGCGCATGGGCTGACAGGCGAACTCGTCGAAGATGCGCCCGAAGTGTCGTTGGCCGAGATCCGCCGCTACGCGGCGGCGCTGGCCGGCCTGCTTCGGGAGAAGTGTGCGAACGCCACCGTCACGCTCAACACCACCGGCGGCACGAAGCTGATGATGCTGGGCTTCGTCGAAGTCTTTCGCGAACAGGGCGCGCGGCTCATCTACGCCGATACCGCTCATCGCCGTATCGAGGTGATGAACGACGCCAGCATGATCCCGATGAAGGACGTGCTCGACGTGCCCGGCTATCTCGCCGCGCAGGGGATGCGTTACGACCGCGCCGATTCCGACGACCCAGCGCGCATCGCGCAAATCGAGCTGCGCGCCACCCTCACCCGTTACCTTGGCGAACGTGTCCGGGTCCTGGAGGGGGCCATCAAGATCATCAACGGTATCGTTGCCAAGGCCATCGAACGCAACCCGGCAAACCGCAAGGAGCAGCTCGCCCACCCCGAATTCGATCTGGGCAAGGGCGCGTGGGGCAGCCTGGCAGCGCTGCTTGGCCGCTGCGACGAATTGGGAATCGTCGAATGGCAGAAGGGCGCCAAGAAAGGCCGCCTCGTCGATCTCGAATCCGCACGCTATCTCGGTGGCATCTGGCTCGAAGAATACGCCTGGCTGTGCGCGCGCGCCTGCGAGCCCTTCGATCTGCGGATGGGCGTGCATCGTGCCGGCCATGGCGACAAGGAAATGAACGAATTCGATCTGCTGGCCACCCACGGCAACCAGCTGCTCTTTGTCGAGTGCAAGACCGCCAACTTTGCGCGCCAGCTCGGCCAGGGAAACGATGTCACCTACAAGATCGACAGCCTCGGCCGCCGGACACGTGGTCTCTTCGGCGAAACCTGGCTGCTATCCGCCATCGAACCGCCGGCGGAAATGCTCGACCGGGCCAGGGAATTGCGCATCCGTGTGCTCGGACCAACCGAGCTACCTCGGCTCTCCGAGCATTTTGCCGCCTGGGTACATGCCTGACGGCAAGCTTGCCGTGTCCGTCCGTCCGCGCCGGTTTTCCGCATAATCCGGCTGCATGAAAGCGCCGCACGAATTTTCCCGCCGCATCCTGCTCTGCGTCACCGGGCTTTCGCCGCAGGTCGTCACCGAGACGCTCTACGCGCTCGCCCACGCGGCGCCACCCTTTCTGCCCACCGAGGTCCACCTCGTCACCACTTCGGAAGGCGCGCGGCTGGCGAAAGCCGCACTCCTGCACCCCGACGGCGGCCAGTTCCACGCGCTGCTCGCCGATTGCCCCGCCCTCGGCGAGCCCGCGTTCGCTGAAGAAAACATCCATCTGATCGCCGGGCCGGACGGCGCGCCGCTCGCCGACATCCGCACCCCGGAAGAAAACGCCTGCGCCGCCGATGCCATCACGGCGGTGATGGCCGCCCTCACGCGCGACGAAGACGCCGCGCTGCACGTCTCGATCGCCGGTGGCAGGAAGACCATGGGCTTCTACCTCGGCTATGCCTTCTCGCTCTACGCCCGGCCTCAGGACCGCCTCTCGCATGTGCTCGTCTCCGCGCCCTTCGAATCGCACCCGGAATTCTTCTTCCCGCCGGCGAAGCCAAAGCGGCTCGCCACCAAGGACGGCCGGCACCTCGACACCGCCGACGCCAAGGTGACGCTTGCCGAAATCCCGGTGGTGATGCTGCGCCACGGCCTGCCGGAAGCCTTGCGAGCCGGCCGCGCCGGTTACGTCGAGACGGTTTCGGCCCTCAATGCCAGCTTCGGCCCGCCACGTCTCGAAATCGACCTCGCCAGACGGCAGGCCCGCTTCGGCGGCCGCCCGGTCAGGCTCAAGCCCTCGGAACTGGCCTGGCTCGCCTTCTGGGCGCAGACGGCACTCGATGGCCGGCCCATGCGCGGCTGGCGCGACATCGATCCCGCCGAATACCTGCGCCCCTACGCGCGCATCGTCGGCATCGACGCCGTCGCCTTCGAGCAGGCGCAGCGGCGGCTCAAGAACGGCATGGAAAAGGAATTCTTCGAGGAGAAGAACTCCAAGCTCGAAGCCGCGCTCGGAACCGCGCTCGGCCCGGCGGCGGCGCCCTATCTGCTCGGCCATACTGGCAAGAAGCCCAACATGCGCCGCGGCCTGACGCTGCCAGCCGACGCCATCCGGCTTGCATGACGGCAAGCTTGCCGGCGCATTACCACGGCTGAGTTTCGCCTATCGTGTCGGCATGGACACCAAACGCGAACTCACCCTCGTCGCCTACGACATCGCCGATGAGCGGCGGCTGCACCGTGTCTGCCGCTATCTCACCGGCTACAAGGTCGCCGGACAAAAATCCGTCTTCGAGCTCTGGGTCACCCCCGCGGAGCTCGCCGCGATCCGCGCCGACCTCGAAGACATGATCGACCCCATTGAGGACCGCGTGCATTTCCTCGGCCTCGATCCGCGCATGAAGCCGCAACTCTTCGGCCGCGCCACGCACTTCACCGAGACCTTCTTCGCCATCGTCTGAGAGCTTATGCAAATTTCTGCTGCGCGTCCCGATGGCTGCGTTGCGCGGTGCTCGCTCCCGCGCCTAACTGAGTTTTATTTCTTGGTCGCTGCGCGCCGTGCGCCTTGCCCTCGGGCCGCTCGCGACGAAATTTTTCTCAAGCGCTAAGGATGACCAGCCTGTTCGTCGACCGCCGCGGCGTGCAACTGGAGCTCGAAGCCGGCGCCATCGTCTTCCGCGAAAATGGCGAGCGCATCGGCACCGTGCCGGTCGCGCCCTTGACGCGCGTCTTCCTGCGCGGCGACGTCACCCTCTCCGCCGCGCTGCTCGGCCAGCTTGGCGAGCACGGTGTCGGCGTCGTCGTGCTCTCCGGCCGCCGCGGCAAGCCCAGCCTCATGCTCGCCCGGCCGCACAACGACGCCGCACGGCGCGTCGAACAAATCCGCAAGAGCCTCGACGCCGGCTTCTGCCTCGATTTCGCGCGCGACCTGATCGAGCGCAAACTCGCCCGTCAAACCGAGTGGTTCGAGCACTTGCGCAGCCGCGACATGCAGGCACGCTACGAACTCACCCACGCCATGCAACTGCTCAAGGACCACCAGCGCCGACTTCCCGGCGCCGACAGCCTCGCCCGCCTGCGCGGCATCGAAGGCTCGGCCGCCGCCTGCTACTTCGACGGACTCAAGGCCGTCGTCCCGGAATCCTGGCAATTCAGAAGCCGCAACCGCCGGCCGCCGAAAGACCCCTTCAACGCCCTGCTCTCCCTCACCTACACGCTCGCCCATGCCGAAATCGCCATCGCCCTCTTCGGTGCCGGTTTCGACCCGTACGTCGGGTTCTACCATGCGCTTGACTTCGGCCGCGAATCGCTCGCCTCGGACCTGCTCGAAGCCGTGCGCCCCCTGTGCGACCGCTTCTGCCTGCGGCTCGTCAAGGAACAGACGATCTCGGCGCGCGACGATTTTTCCACCACCGAATCCGGCTGCCTGCTCGGCAAGGCAGGTCGCGCGCGTTACTACGCCGCGTATGAAAGCTACAGCGAGGTCCTGCGGGCCGGCATCCAGGCCGAGGTGGAACTTCTCGCCGAACGTGTCGGCCGCGCCCTCGAAGCGCCGCCCTTTGACACCGAAACCGAAGCCGGGGAGGAATTCGAATGACCGATTTCGTCATCTGCTACGACATCGGCCATCCCAAGCGACTCGGGCGCGTCTTCCGCTTCCTGAAAAAATGCGCGATGCCGCTGCAGTACTCGGTATTCCTGTACACCGGCGACGAGCGACAGCTCGCCCGCCTCATGGACAAACTGCTGCCGCTCATCGACCAGAAAGAAGACGACCTTCGCGCCTACCCGTTGCCCAAACGCGGCTTCAAGGCGCGCCTCGGCAAGGCCGCGCTGCCGGAGGGCATTCAATGGAGCGGCCTGCCCGCGGCGTGGTAAGCTGAACGCGATGCCTACCGACCGAACACACAAGTACCCAACGCCGCCCGAAGACCCAGTTCGATCTTTGCAAGCAACTGTTTTCACGTTGATTTCAATGAGCTGACGGTCAGCAAAAAGCCCTGAAAACAAAGGGATTGAGACATGGCAATCGCAATCGCCCCAAGACCAGCTGACGTCAGCAAAAAGCCCTGAAAACAAAGGGATTGAGCCGATAACATATGGATCATACACATGATGCACGATGCCGTCAGCAAAAAGCCCTGAAAACAAAGGGATTGAGACTCGACCGGCTCGGGCGCCTTGTCGAGCTCGTCAAGTCAGCAAACAGCCCTGAAACCAAAGGGATTGAGACACCGCCACGGCGAGGGCGCGCTTGCCCTGGCGCTTATACACCTCTGACCGCTGCCGACGATCACCTCTGGGTCGGACTCGGGTGACCACGTAGCGTTAAAAAAAAAAATGGATCGAGGAGTATCCAGGAGGCAGGATGATAACGGAGTGTGGTGGAGCGG
>CAZGYD010000020.1:0-18444 GCA_964530115.1 uncultured Rhodocyclaceae bacterium
CCGGCGGCATCGCCGCGCGCGGCCCGCGGAAGGCGAGGCCCGAAATGAACATGCCCGCACGGCCCACCGGCACGGCGACGGCCGCCCCGACGCCCTGGCCGCCGGCGACGCCGAGCCCATAGGGACCGGCGGGCAGGTCTCTCACGGGCACGTGCACCAGGGCGCCCGCGAGTGCCAGCAGGCCCCCGACGGCAAAGCCGGCCGCCGTGCGCGGCAGCCGCAGGTCGCGCACGATCGCCGCCTGCGGCGTGTCACCGCGGCTGAGTGCGGCGAGCACGTCGGCGAGGGGCACGGCGATGCTGCCCGCCGCGAGCGCGACGAGAAGGCTCGCGACGCTCAGGACGCCGAGCAGCGCGAGCACCCACAGAGCGCGGCGGCGGGCGGGCATGTCACATCAGCGCCGCATGGGCGAAGGGACGCCCCGCGATGGGGGTGAAGGGAGCGGGCTCACTGGTAGCGAACGCCGACGAAGAGCATCCGCCCCGGATTGCGGTAGCCCCAGGCGGTCTCGTAATCCTTGTCGAACAGGTTGTCGAGCCGCGCCTCGAGACGGAGGTCCTTCGTCAGTGCGTAGTGACCGGCGAGATTGACGAGCTCGTAGCGCGGCATCTCCCGGGTCTGCGTCGTCGTGTCGTAACGCTTGCCGACGGCGACAACTTCCGCGCCCACGCCCCAGGCACCGGTGTCGTAGCCGACGCGCGCCTTCGCCTGCTGTGCGGCGCGGCGGGGCAGGCGGTAGCCGTTCGCCTCGTTGATCGGCCGGAGCACGTCGAGCGCGACCTGTGCCGACCAGACACCCCAGCGGTGGCCGCCCTCGAAGCTGTCGCCGCGGATGCGCGCGCGGTCGATGTTGACCGGCGGCCAGCCAGCGATCAGGTTATTGATGCGGTTGTCGTAGTGCGTGTAGCGGAGGTGTGCGCCGGTCGCGCCGAACCAGTCGAGGCCGATTTCGCGGTTCTTCGCGGTCTCGGGCTGGAGGTTCGGGTTGCCGCCGCCGAAGCCGCTGTCCGGATAGTAGAGCTGGTTGAACGACGGCGCCTTGAAGGCCGTGCCGTAGGCGGCGCGGGCGGTCAGCTGCGCGGTGATCGCATAGCCGTAGGCGAGCGTGCCCGTATTCTTCGCGCCGAACTGGGAGTTGTCGTCGCGGCGGCCGGAGAGCTGCCACGCGTGATTGCCGAGCCGGCCCTGCCAGCCGGCGACGAGCGATTCCACCGTGCGCTCGCGGACGGTGTAGGCCGTCGTCGAATCGACCTCCTGTTTCAGGTCTTCGTAGGCGAGCAAGAGCGTGCCAAGCGGCAGGGCGACGTCGTTCTGCCAGGTCCATTGCTTCTGCTTCGTCGCGAACAGGCTGCGCGCCGGCGCGAAGTTCTCGCTGCGATCCTTCGATTCGCCGTAGCGCAGGGTCGAGGTCCAGGCTTTGGCCAGCCGGTTACGCGCGTAGATCGACCAGACGCCGGTCTCATCGTCGTTGTAGGGGTTCGCCGTCGAGAGGAAGGCGTCGTAGCGGTTGCGCGAATCGATCTGCATGAAGGTCGCGCCAAACTCGTGCCCGGCGGCGGGGGTGACGGCGAGCCGGCCGCGGAAGGAGGTGTTGCGGTAGCCGTCGGCATCGCGCTCGGGGTAGCTCGTGTTCTTGGGCAGCGTCGCATCCCAGCCGTCGGTCTCGAAGCGGCCCGCGGCGAGGCTGTAGGAAAACGTGTCCGTGCCGCCGGAGATGCCGGCCATGAGCTCGTGCGTGCCGTAGCGGCCGTAGCCGGCGAAGGCTTCGGGCTTCATCGGCCCGGCGCCCTTCCTGGTGAAGATCTGCACCACGCCGCCGATCGCGTCCGAGCCATAGAGGCTGGAGGCCGGTCCGCGCAGGATCTCGATGCGCTCGATCTGCGCAAGCGGCAGATGGTGGAACGAGGGTTGGCCGAGGGTGGCCGATCCGAGCGGTACGCCATCGACGAGGAGCAGCGTGTGGCCGGCGTTCGTGCCGCGGGTGAAGAGGCTCGTGCTCTTGCCGATGCCGCCGTTGGTGACGATCTGCAGGCCCGGCTGCTGCGCGAGGAGTGCGGGCAGCGTCGTTGCCCCGGCGCGTTCGATGTCTTCGCGGGTGATCACCGTGACATCGGCGAGCTGTTCATTGACGCGCGTCGGGATGCGCGTCGCGGTGACGACGACGGCCGCCTCGTCGGGGGCGGCGTCGCTGGCGAGCGCGGGGAAGGAATGGACGAGGGCCGCGGCCAGCGCGGTCGGAACGAAGAGACGATGGTGCATGAAAGACTCCCGAGGGCCGGCAAGCAATCCCGCATGCCGGCGGGTTGGAACGAGGAACCGGGAGGAAACTCAGCCGTGGTGACACGCCGGCAGCCGCTCCCCGCGACGATTCCGCTCTTTGTCCGTGGCCGGTCTCCGGGCTCGGAAGTCTTGTTCCGCCGCCTTCCCGGAATTGCTTCCAGTGGCATCGTGGCGGAACCGCACTTCCCTACCGTTGCGGGGGCAGCACAGGCATTGCCGGGGGCTTGCGGCGCACCTGTTTCCCGTTTCACCCGCATGCCGGGAAGGCATGCGGACACCGCGAACGGCGAAAATTCTAGCACCGGGGCCAATCGGGCCGAGGCGGTTGCCATGCGCATGTGCGAGGCCACTTGCACTTTGTCCCGTTATTGCTTGACCGGTCTCGGCTTTTCGATGAAACTTCCCGGCCATGGACCTCGACCTCACCTCCCTCGAAGCGAAGATCGAACGGATCGTCGCCTTCTGTCAGCAACTGCGCGAGGAGAACCACGTGCTCCGCGAACGCATCGCCCGGCTCGAACACGAGAAACAGGGGCTCGCCGAGCGCATGACGGTCGCCCGCGAGCGGCTCGAGGGCATCATGGAAAGGCTGCCGGCGGAATGAGCGCGAACACGGTCGACATCCGCATCCACGGAAAGGAGTACCGCGTCGCCTGCGCGCCCGAGGAAAAAGACGACCTGATGGCCGTCGTCGCCTTCCTCGACTGGAAGATGGGCGAGATCGCCAAGCAGACCAAGAGTACGGGCGAGCGGCTGGCGGTGATGACGGCGCTCAACCTCGCCCACGAGTTGATCAATCTCAAAGAGCCCGCGGCTTCGTTTGACGTGAAGGAAGCGAAGCGTAGAATCGCGGCCATGGAGGCGCGTCTGGACGCGGCCCTGGCACCCCAGGAGAACCTGTTCTAGACGGCGCCCGCGAGTTTCCCTGCGGTGTTCGCCAAGGCTGTAGTTTCCTTGAACCTATGTCGAAGTGACTTGGCCGCGGCCCAAGGACGCCGCTGTTGTGAGCATCCCTCGCCGGATGCACCTGATGCGGCAGGAAAGCGGCCCACCTGAACCCTCGGTTCAGGATCATCGGCCTAGCGGCACATGCGGGGAGCCCGACCGAGAGCACGGAACGTTCCGTGCTCTTTTTTCTTGGGGAATGGCACAGTGCGCTACTGGCTGATGAAGACCGAACCCGACGTCGTCGGCATCGACGACGTGCTGGCGATGCCGAACCAGACGGTGGACTGGTGGGGCGTGCGCAACTATCAGGCGCGCAACTTCATGCGCGACCAGATGAAGGTCGGCGACAAGGTGCTCTTCTACCATTCCGGCTGCAAGGAGCCGGGCATCGTCGGGCTGGCCGAGGTGGCGAGCCCGGCCTATCCGGACCGCACGCAGTTCGATCCGCAAAGCCCCTACTACGATCCGAAGGCCACGCCCGAGCATCCACGCTGGATGAACGTCGATGTCCGCGTGACGCGAAAGACGCGGCTCATTCCGCTCGCCGAGCTGCGCGCGCACCCCGAGACCGCGAACATGCGCGTGCTCGCGCGCGGCAACCGGCTGTCGATCACGCCGGTCGATCCCGCCGAGTACGAATTCATCGTCCGTCATCTGATGGCGGCGGAATGACGGTCTGGTTCGCGGGCTACCTCGCGCTCGGTGCCGTCGCCGGCTTCTTCGCCGGCCTGCTCGGCGTCGGCGGCGGCGCGATCATGGTGCCGGTGCTGGCGCTGATGTTCGCGGCGCAGGGTTTTCCGCAGGAACACCTGATGCACCTCGCGCTCGGCACCTCGATGGCGGCGATCGTGTTCACGTCCATCTCTTCGCTGCGTGCCCACCACCGCCACGGCGCGGTGATCTGGCCGATCGTCAGGAGCATCGCGCCCGGCATCGTCGTCGGCACCTTCGCGGCGGCCCAGATCGTCGCCTTCGTGCCGACCCGGCCGCTGGCGATCTTCTTCGCGCTCTTCATCGGCTACGTGGCGGTGCAGATGATCCTCAACATCAAGCCCAAGCCCTCGCGCCAGCTGCCCGGGCCGGCCGGCATGTTTGGCGTCGGTGCGCTCATCGGCGGCGTCTCCGCGCTCGTGGCCATCGGCGGCGGCTCGCTCTCGGTGCCGTTCATGACCTGGTGCAACGTCAAGGTCCACCAGGCGATCGGCACCTCGGCGGCGATTGGCTTCCCCATCGCGGTGGCCGGCACGGTCGGCTACATGGTCTCGGGCTACGGCGCCGACGGCCTCCCGGCCGGCAGCTTCGGCTTCATCTACCTGCCGGCGCTGGCGGCGACGGTCGTCACCTCGATGCTCGTCGCGCCGCTCGGCGCCCGGGTCGCGCACGCGCTGCCGGTGCCGGTGATCAAGAAGGTCTTCGCCGGCATGCTGATCGTCCTCTTGATCAAGATGCTCCACGGGCTGTTCGGATGAGCGCCTCCCGGCCGGCCTGGCGCGAGGCGCTCTTCAACCGGCGGATGCTGATCTGCATCTTCACCGGCTTCTCGTCGGGCATGCCGCTCTATTTGCTGCTCAACCTGCTGCCGGCCTGGCTGCGCACCGAGGGCATCAGCCTCAAGGCCATCGGCCTGTTCGCGCTGATCCAGTTTCCCTACACCTGGAAGTTCCTCTGGTCGCCGTTCCTCGACCGCTACGCGCTGCCCTGGCTGGGCCGCCGGCGCGGCTGGATGGCGCTGACCCAGCTCCTGCTGCCCGTGGTCATTGCCGCGCTCGGCCTCTTTTCGCCCCAGGCGGATCTGACGACCATCAGCGTCCTGGCGACGCTGCTCGCCTTCGTCTCCGCGACGCAGGACATCGCGCTCGACGCCTTCCGGCGCGAGCTGCTGCCCGACCGGGAGCTGGGCCTCGGCAACGCGGTGCATGTCAATGCTTACCGGATCGCCGGTCTCGTGCCCGGGTCGCTTTCGCTGATCCTCGCCGATCACCTGCCGTGGGGCGAGGTGTTCGGCATCACCGCGCTGTTCATGCTGCCCGGCTTGCTCATGACGCTGATGGTCAGCGAGAAACTCAGCCGCGGTAACACGCCGGCGACGCTGCGCGAGGCCGTGGTCGAGCCCTTTCGCGAATTCATCGACCGGGCCGGCTGGCGCGAGGCGCTGCTCGTGCTTGCCTTCATCTTTTTCTACAAGCTCGGCGATTCGCTGTGTACGGCGCTGGCGACGCCGTTCTACCTCGACATGGGCTTTTCCAAGTCCGAGATCGGCCTGGTGGCCAAGCACGCCGGTCTCTGGCCCGCGGTGATCGGCGGCCTGCTCGGCGGCCTGTGGATGGTGAAACTCGGCATCAACCGGGCGCTCTGGCTGTTCGGCGTCGTCCAGCTCGTCTCGATCTTCGGCTTTGCTTGGCTCGCCTGGCTGGGACCGAATGCTTCGGTCGGCGCGCTCCAGCTCGCCCAGCTCGCGCTGGTGATCGGCTTCGAGGCGCTCGGTGTCGGACTCGGCACCACGGCCTTCGTCGCGTTCATCGCCCGGGCCACGGATCCGCGTTACACCGCTACCCAGTTCGCGTTGTTCACCAGCCTCGCCGCCGTGCCCCGCACCGTGGTCAATGCTGGGGCCGGGTTCCTCGTCGAGCAGATGGGCTGGTTCCTCTTCTTCATTTTCTGCGCAGTCCTTGCCGTTCCCGGCATGCTTCTCCTCTTCCGCGTCGCGCCCTGGTCGCGGCGGGAGGGATGAATTAGTCCGTTTGTACCATCTTAATCATTCAGCATCCGTCACGTTTCGCCGTTATATTGGAAACGTCAGGTCGGTTACCCCAACGGAGGCCGGACATGTGGATGGTGATGGATATGGCGACTGGAAAAATCGAAGAAAAGACCGTTCCCGAATTCGGCGCCTTCGAACACGAGGTGCTCAACGCCGAGTGGCTGCGTCCGGCAGTCGAACTCGGCCTGCAGCCCGTCGTGCATTACGACCGCGCGCCTGCCGAGTCGGAAGCGGATCTCTTCCTGCGCACGGTTTACGCCTGCCAGGAATAGGCGGTTCGGCAGGCCGGCCGTATGGCATGGCCGCCGGCCGAGGCCCGCATCGCGCCCTCAAAGCGCGTGCGTGCGATCGCCGCGCACAAACCCCATGAGCGGCATGGTCATGCCGCGCCCGAGGGCGATCACCTTGAAGAGCTCGCCCATCTCGTTCGGCGAGACCAGCATCTGAACCGCGCCCGCGGCCCGCAGTGACGCCGCGTCGCTGCCGGGCTGCCGCGCAGCCAGCCTTTCCCCCAGTCCGCAATTGATCAGGAAGGTGGCCTGGTTCGTGTAGCCGAGCACGTCGAGGCCGGCCCCATGCCCGGCTTCGGCGATGGCCGTGAAATCGACGTGCGCGGTGATGTCGGACAGGCCCGGCCACCAGAACGGATCGTCGTGTGTCCGGTGCCGGTAATGGCAGCGCAGCGTGCCGCGGGCGTTGCCGGGATGGTAGTACTCGTGGCGCGGCAGCCCATAGTCGATGAGCAGCAGTGCGCCCTCGTCCAGGCGGTGGCCCCATTCGGTTGTCCAGCCGGCGGCGGCGAGGCCGATCTCGCTTTCGTAGGGCGCGGTGACGGGCAGGCGGCGGGCGGCCTCGGCCAGAAATTCCGGCGCCGGCCGCTCCGCCCAACGGAAGCCGTCCTCGCCGCCCGATACGCCGCGCTCTTTGAGGCCGTCCTCACGCCAGGCGAGCGCATGGACCGGCATCGCGTCGAGCAGTTCGTTGGCGATGACGCAGCCGGAAAAGCGCTCCGGCAGCGTATCGAGCCACTCGACGCGGTCGAGGAGCGCCGGCGCCTCGGCGGCGATCGTTTCGCGCTGGCGGGCGCGCAGTTCGCCCGAAAGTTCGAGGATGAAATAGCGTTCGATGGTGGTGGCCGAAAGAATGTCTGCTGCCAATCGGCCGCTGCCGGCGCCGACTTCGAGCACGAACGGCGCCGAGGCGGCCAGGATCTGGCCGACCTGCGCAGCCAGCGTCTGGCCGAAGAGCGGCGTGAGTTCGGGCGCGGTGACGAAATCGCCGCCCTGCGTGCTGTCCCCGAACTTGATCGCCCCGCCGCCGTAGTAGCCGAGCCCGGGAGCGTGAAGCGCGAGCTCCATGTAGCGGGCGAAGGATATCCAGCCGCCGGCCGCCGCGATCTCGGTGGCAATGAGCCGCGAGAGCGCCCAGCTCGCGGCCTTGGCGTCGTCGGAGGGTTCGGGCAGGCGTGCGTGCATGAGGGCCGCGATTGTGCCATGGGCGGGCAATAGAATCCCGCCCATGTCGGGTGAAGGAACAGGATTGCGCCGCTTCGGCGGCATCGAGCGCCTCTACGGCGAGGGTGCGCTCGACCGCCTCGCGGCAGCGCACGTCTGCGTCGTCGGCATCGGCGGTGTCGGCTCCTGGGCGGCCGAGGCGCTGGCCCGTTCGGGCGTCGGCCGGCTTTCGCTCGTCGATCTCGACCACGTCGCCGAGTCCAACATCAACCGGCAGATCCATGCCCTCGAGGACACGCTCGGCCAGGCCAAGGTGGCGGCGATGCAGGCGCGCATCGCGCAGATCAATCCGGACTGCGAGGTGGCGGCCGTCGAGGAATTCGTATCGCCGGAGAATGTCGCCATTCTCCTGCCGCCGTGCGATTTCGTCGTCGATGCCACGGACCAGGTCAGGGCCAAGGCCGCGCTGATCGGCCATTGCCGCGCGCGGTCCGTCGCCGTGGTGACGACGGGCGCCGCCGGCGGCAAGACCGATCCGGCGATGATCCGCGTCGACGACCTCTCGCGGACGACGCAGGATCCGCTCGCCGCCAAGCTGCGGGCGACCCTGCGCCGCCATTACGGCTTTCCGCGGGACGCGAGGAAACGGTTCGGCGTCGAGTGCGTCTATTCGCTGGAGCCGCTGCGTCGGCCCGCGTTGCCGGCCTGCGATGTGGATCTGCCCGTCGCCGGCGACTTACCGAAACTCAGCCGTGGTAACACGCCAGCACATCTCCATGGCCTTGCCTGCGCGGGCTACGGCTCGTCCGTCTGTGTCACCGCCGCTTTCGGCTTCGCCGCGGCGAGCCGCGTGCTCGCCCGGCTGGCGGCGCCATAGCGCCGGTATACTTCGGCCATGTCCCGCCCCATCGCTGTGCTCGGCGCCGGCCCGGCCGGCCTCTCGGCCGCGCTCTGGCTGAAGAACCTCGGCTTCGATCCGCGCGTCGTCGAGGCCGGGGAGCGCGCCGGCGGGCTCCAGAACCTCAATTTCCTGCCCAACGACTGGGTGCTCGGCCTGCCCGGACTTACGGGCCCGATGCTTGCGGCCCGCTTTCTCGACCATGCGGCCGCGGCCGGCATCGAGGTGCTGAGCGGACGCAGGCCGCTGGCCGTGACCGGCGGCCCCGGCGCGTTCCGGCTGCGCCTCGACGATGGCCGGGCGATCGATGCCGCGGCGATCGTCATCGCCACCGGCACCCGCTATCGCGCCGAAGAGGTGCTCGCCGGCGTCGATGGGGTCGATCGGATCGCGGCGGGGCGGATCGCCTACGGCCCGTATGCCTTCGCCGATCTCGATTCGCTTGGCGGCAAGCGCGTGCTGATCGTCGGCGGCGGCGACAACGCCTACGAGAACGCGCGCCTGCTGGCGCCGAAGGCAGCGATGACCTGCATCGCGGTCCGGTCGACGCCGCGCGCGCAGCAGGGGCTTGCCTCCGCCGTGGCCGACGAGGTCGCCGCCGGGCGCTGCCGCGTGCTCACGCAGGCGCGGCTGCGCGTGCTGCGCGAGGCGGCCGACGGCCTCGAGGCGACCTTGACCGTCGGCGGCGGCGTCGAATCGATGATCGTCGACCGCATCCACGTGCTGGCGGGCTATGAACCGAACACGGCCTTCGTCGCCGAAGTCTTTCCCGCCGAGGCCGTGGCCGCGATGCGCTTCGACGACCAGGGCTATCTGATCGCCGACACGGCGGGCCGGACGGGGGCGCCCGGCATCTACGCAGCCGGCGATGTCTGCAATCCGCGTTTCCCCAGCGTCGTCGCCGCGATTGCCCAGGGCGCCGCGGTGGCCAAGGCCATCGAAATGGACGGCCGCGCATGACCACGGCAAGACAGGCGAACAAGGCGGCCTTCGAGGCCAACAAGCTGGCGAAATGGCTGCGCCGCGCCGTCGGCCAGGCGATCGCCGACTTCAACATGATCGAGGACGGCGACCGCGTGATGGTCTGCCTCTCCGGCGGCAAGGACTCCTTCGGCCTGCTCGACGTCCTGCTCTATCTGCGCGAGCACGCGCCGGTCCGCTTCGAGGTCGTCGCGGTCAATCTCGACCAGAAGCAGCCGGGCTTCCCGGCCGACGTGCTGCCTGCCTACCTCGCCGGCCTCGGCATTCCCTTCCGCATCGAGGAGCAGGACACCTACTCGATCGTCAAGCGCGTGGTGCCCGAGGGCAAGACCACCTGCGGCCTCTGCTCGCGGCTGCGCCGCGGCGTGCTCTACCGCGTCGCCAGCGAGATCGGCGCGACCAAGATCGCGCTCGGCCACCACCGCGACGACATCCTCGAGACGCTCTTCCTCAACATGTTCTTCGGCGGCAAGATGAAGGCGATGTCGCCGAAGCTCGTCACCGACGACGGCCGCCACGTCGTCATCCGGCCGCTCGCCTACGTGCGCGAGCGCGATCTCGAGGCCTGGGCGAAGGTGCGCGGCTTTCCGATCATCCCCTGCAACCTCTGCGGCAGCCAGCCGAACCTGCAACGCGCCCAGGTCAAGCAGATGCTGCGCGACTGGGAAAAGCGCTTCCCCGGCCGGATCGAGACCCTGTTCCGCAGCCTTGCCAATGTCGTGCCTTCGCACCTGATGGACCGGCAACTGCACGACTTCGCCCACCTGCGGGCGACCGGCCGGCCCGATCCCGATGGCGACATCGCGTTCGATGCCGAGGAGTTCACGGCTTCGCCGGCGACGGTCATTTCCTGGCCGGACCGGGTGCTATGATCGGCCGCCTGTTCCGGAACACGCAATTGCCGACATGACCGCCTACCTGATCCCGCCCAAAGACATCGCCAGCTGTCACATTCCCAACCGGATCCTCATGGGCCCGGGGCCTTCGGACATGCATCCGCGCGTCGTCGCCGCGCTCGGCCGGCCGGCCATCGGCCACCTCGATCCCGCGTTCGTCGCGATGATGGAGGAAATCAAGGTCCTCCTGCGCTACGCCTTCCAGACTCGGAACGCGCTGACCTTCGCGGTATCCGGCCCCGGCTCGGTCGGAATGGAGACCTGTTTCGTCAATCTGGTCGAGCCCGGCGACACGGTCATCGTCTGCCGCAACGGCGTCTTCGGCGGCCGGATGATCGAAAACGTCCAGCGCTTCGGCGGCACGGCCATCGTCGTCGATGACCCCTGGGGCGAACCGGTCGATCCCGAGAAGGTCGCCGCCGCGCTGAAGGCCCACCCGGAGGCGAAGATCGTCGCCTTCGTCCATGCCG
Source organism: uncultured Rhodocyclaceae bacterium (assembly GCA_964530115.1). Taxonomy (GTDB): domain Bacteria; phylum Pseudomonadota; class Gammaproteobacteria; order Burkholderiales; family Rhodocyclaceae; genus Fen-999. Next base: position 10,689 of record CAZGYD010000020.1, read on the forward strand.
AGACCTCCACCGGCGCCCAGTCGGATGCCGCGACGCTGGCGAAGCTCGCGCGTGAGCACGGCTGCCTGACGATCATGGATGCGGTGACCTCGCTGGGCGGCACGCCGGTGCTGGCCGATGCCTGGGGCATCGACGCGATCTACTCCGGCAGCCAGAAATGCCTGTCCTGCGTCCCGGGGCTCGCGCCCGTGACCTTCAGCGAACGCGCCGTGGAACGTGTCCGCTCGCGCAAGAGCAAGGTGCCGAGCTGGTTCATGGACCTGAACCTCGTCCTCGAATACTGGAGCGCGCCGGGCGGCAAGCGTACCTATCACCATACCGCGCCGGTCAACAGCCTGTTCGCGCTGCACGAGTCGCTGGTGATGCTGAAGGACGAGGGGCTCGAAAACGCCTGGGCCCGTCACCGTCTCCACCACGAGGCGCTCAAGGCCGGCTTCGAGGTCCTCGGCCTGAAATTCGTCGTCCGCGAAGCGGCGCGCCTGCCCCAACTCAATGCGGTTCATGTCCCGGCGGGCATCGACGAGGCAGCCGTGCGCAAGCGGCTCCTTGACGAGCACAATCTCGAGATCGGTGCCGGTCTTGGCCCGCTCGCCGGCAAGATCTGGCGCTTCGGCCTGATGGGCTACTCCGCGCGTCGCGAGAACGTGGAGCTCTGCCTGGGTGCGCTGGCCGAGGCGATGTCGGTGCAAGGGTACCCGGCCGACGGCGGCGCGGCGCTCGCGGCCGCGCGGCGGGTGTATGCGGGAGGGTGAGCATGGAAGCGAAGACGGGCATGGCCTTCCTCCTCGTTGCCGAAGTCGCCGATCCGGCGCGGCTTTCCGCATCGATCGGGGAAATGGAAACGCGCCATGCGCTCGAACGCTGCCGGCACCGGATGGAGCGGGCCGTGGCCGCATTCGGCGGCACCGCCGGCGGTGACGATGCCGCCGGGCTCGTCGCCACCTTCCCTTCACCGGCCGCGGCCGTCGAGGCGGCCATCGAGATGCAGGGCCGGGTCGAGGCATTGCCACGGCTGTCGGGAATCACGCTCATGGTCCGCATCGGCATGCATGCCGGGGCAGCCGGCGACACGAAGGTGTCCGACGTCGCGGCGCAACTCGCGTCGTTCGCCTCGCCCGGACAGGTGCTCTTGAGCGCTGCGCTCGCCGGGGAACTGCCGGCGGCGCAGAAGGGGAAAGTCCGACCGGTGGAGATGCCGGCATCGGGCGTGGCCGGGAGCGTCTTCGAAATCGTCCGCGCGCCGTCCGCCTTACAGGTTCCGGCACAGGACCCAAGCCCATCTCCGCCGCAAGTCACGGCGTTTCTCCGCTTGCGTGTCGCCGGTAGCGAGATCGTGCTCGGGCCGGATCGCCCGGTGGCGAGCCTGGGCCGGGGCAGCGATGCGGACATCGTCGTCCGCGACCCGCGCGCCTCGCGCAGTCATGGTCAGATCGAATTCCGGGGCGGCCGCTACGTGCTCATCGACCGGAGCGCCAACGGCACCTGGGTGAGCTTCGAGGGCGGCACCCAGATGGTGCTGAAAGACGACGAGGCGATCCTGCGCGGCCGCGGCCGGATCGGCTTCGGCCATGCCACGGACGGCGGGACGGACGACTCGGTCGAGTTCGAACTCGTCGGCTAAACCGGATTCGCCGCTCCGGCCGGCGTGTTACGACGGCTGAGTTTTCGCCGAGTTTCGTCGGCCCAAACGATGCCGGACGCCACGATCGGCCCGAAGGGCGCAGGGCGCCACGCAATGACGGCCCCAAGGGGGGCGAAGCCCCTAAGGAAACGCTGAATAAATGGCTGCGCGGGCGGTCTGCTACGTTGCGCGGTGCTCGGAACCTCGCCTATCCGGTTGATATGTCTCGGTTCCTGCGCTCCGTGCGCCTTGCATCCCATCCTGCTCGCGGCTTTCTTCAGCGTTTCCCTAAAGCGGGGGATGTGGCAAAACGCCACGGTTTCGGCGGCATAAAACGAAAAGGCCCGCCGATCACCGGCGGGCCGCCCGAATGCCGTCGAAGACGGGGGCTCAGTTGCCGCCCGCCTCGGCCATGCACTTCTTCATGAACGACGACCGTGCCGCGCCGACCAGCGGCTTGCCGTCCTTGCCCACGGCCTTGGCTTCGCAGTCGCTCTTCGCGGCACTGTTGCCGCCCGACAGGCACGACTTCATGAAGGCCTTGCGTTCCTCGCCGGTCTTGCCCTTGGCCTGGGCGTTGCAGCTCTTCATGCGCTCCTGCTGGGGCGTGGCAACCGCCGTGGTGGCGAGGCCCAACGACAGCAGCGATGCGGCGATGATGGCGGTCATTCGTTTCATGCGATCCTCCCAAGAGATTGTCGATGACGACGGGAACGGCGATGGTCCGGTCTCGGCCCGGTATTCCGTGGGGGCAACGTGAGCCGCCGGACCGCACCAGTCTATAACGAATCCACGGCCGTCAGTTGCCGGTGTCATCGTTCTCGAGCGCGCGCTGCTGGCGGTCGAGAAATTCCTGCATGCTGTCGATGCCGCGAAGGCTGAGGATCGTCGAGCGCACCGCGGCTTCGAGGAGCACCGCGAGGTTGCGTCCCGCGGCCACCGGCAGGATGACCTTGCGGATCGGCACGCCGAGAATCGTTTCCGTCTGGGCGTCGAGCGGCAGGCGCTGCATCTCGGGGCCGGCCTGTGGCCGCTGGAGATGGACGATGAGCTTGAGGCGCATCTTGCGCCGGCAGGCCGTCTCGCCGAACACCGCGCGGATGTTGAGCAAGCCCAGGCCACGGACTTCGAGGAAGTCCTTGAGGAGTTCCGGGCAGCGCCCCTCGAGGATGTCGATCGAGACGCGAGAGACCTCGACGACGTCGTCGGCGACGAGGCCATGGCCGCGGGAGATCAGTTCGAGCGCCAGTTCGCTCTTGCCGACGCCCGAGTCGCCGGTGATCATCACGCCCATGCCCAGCACGTCCATGAACACGCCGTGCAGGGTGATGGTTTCGGCGAGCTGACGCGAGACGTAGAGGCGCAGAGAATCGATGACCGCCGCCGACTGCTGGGGCGTGGCAAAGAGCGGCGTGTCCGATGCCTCGCATTCGGATTCGATGACCGCAGGGATGTCGCAGCCGTCGGCGATGATCAGCGCCGGCGGCCGGGCGGCGATGATCTCGCGCATGTGGCGCGCGACCCGCGCCGGCGGCTGTTTGAGCGCCCAGGCGATCTCGGGCGCACCGAGGACCTGGATGCGGTCCGGATGGATGAGGTTCAGATGGCCGACCAGGTCGGCGGGCGAGATGTCGTCGCGGGTGATCGTGATCGAGCGGTTGAGGGTGCCGCAGATCCAGTTGAGCTGGAGACGGGAGCGGTTGCGCTCGAAGAGTTGCGCGACGATCAGCTGGCGCACGGCGGCCAGGTGGCGAACAGCTCGTGGAGGGCGGCGGCGTCCGGTGCGGCGGCCATGCGCTCGCGGAAGGTCTTGTCCGAGAACATCTGCGCCAGCTCCGACAAGAGTTGCAGATGGTGCTCCGTGGCGGCCTCGGGAACCAGCAGGACGAAGATGAAGCCGACAGGCTTGCCATCGGGGGCGTCGAACTGGACCGGGGTCTGGAGCCTAAGGAAGGCGCCACGCGCCTCCTTCAGGCCCTTGATGCGACCGTGGGGGATGGCGATGCCCTGGCCGAGACCGGTGGAACCGAGCTTCTCGCGGGCGAAGAGCGCGTCATAGACGACGCTGCGGGCGATGCCGTACTTGTTTTCGAACAGCAGGCCCGCCTGCTCGAAGACGCGTTTCTTGCTGCTGGCATCGAGGCCGACGAGGATGTTGTCGGCGGGCAGGAGTTTGGCGATCTGGTTCATCGGCAATCTGTGACGGACTCCCGCCCGGGGTGGCCGCGACGCGAGTGCGGCGCAGTATACCCCTACCCCCGGCGGGAGAAAACCCTCGGACTATTCCGCGACCGCCCGTTTGTCGCGTGTATGGTCGCTGACCTTTTCCTTGTACTTGAGGACCTGCCGGTCGAGCTTGTCGATCAGCGCGTCGATGGCGGCATAGAGGTCGCCGTCATCGGCGTCGGCATAGATGTCCTTGCCCTTCACGTGCAGCGTGATTTCCGCCTTCTGCCTGAGCTTTTGCACCGAGAGCACCACATGCACGCTGGTGACGTGATCGAAGTGGCGGATGACCTTCTCGACCTTGCCCGTGACGTAGTCCCGCAGGGCGGGGGTGACTTCGACATGGTGACCGGTGATGTTGAGGTTCATGGCGTCTCCTTAAAGCGCTTTCCTGAGGTTGACCGGCGGGATGTTCAGGGATTCGCGGTATTTGGCCACGGTTCTCCGGGCCACGACGATGCCCTGCTCGCCGAGGATTTCCGCGATTCGGGCGTCGGTGAGCGGCTTGTGGCCGTCCTCGGCGCCGATCAGCTGCTTGATGAGCGCGCGGATCGCGGTGGATGAGGCAGCTCCGCCGGTGTCGGTGGCGACGTGGCTGCCGAAGAAATATTTGAGTTCGAAGATGCCGCGCGGACTGGCGAGATACTTTTGCGTCGTCACGCGCGAGATGGTCGATTCGTGGAGATCGACGGCTTCGGCGATCTCCCGGAGCGTCAGCGGCCGCATGGCCACCTCGCCGTGATCGAAGAAGGCGCGCTGACGGTCCACGATGGCCTGGGACACGCGCAGGATGGTGTCGAAGCGCTGCTGGACGTTCTTGATCAGCCACTTCGCCTCCTGGAGCTGGCCGGCGAGACTGGCCGCCGAGCCGGCGTTCCCCCGCCGCTGAGTCTGGAGGATGTCGGCGTAGAGCCGGTTGATGCGCAGCCGAGGCATGGCCTCGCCGTTGAGGCTCGCCTTCCAGACGCCATGTTGTTTGCGGACGATGACGTCGGGCACGACGTAGCGGGTGTCGAGCGGTGCGAACCGGGCGCCGGGGCGCGGGTTGAGCGAGCGGATCAGCGACTGGGCGGCGCGCAGGGCGTCGTCGTCGCAGCCGAGCGCCTTCTTGATGCGGGTGAAGTCGCGGGCCGCGAAGCGTTCCAGATGATCGCGGACGATTGCCCGCGCCAGGTCGCGGGTCGGCGATGGCGGCAGGCCTTGTAACTGGAGGTCGAGGCACTCCTGAGCATTGCGGGCGCCGATTCCCGGCGGATCGAACTGCTGCAGGTGGCGCAGGCCGATGACGAATTCTTCGAGCAGTTCCTCGCGGTCGATGTCGCTGTCACCGGCGACCGCCTCGACGAGCTCCTCCAGTGTCTGGCCGAGGTAGCCGTCGTCGTCGAGCGCCTCGATCAGGAAGGCGACGACCTGTCGCTCGCGCTCGCCGAGCTGGGTCAGCGCCAGCTGGGAATTCAGGTGCTCGCGCAGGCCGGTGGCCGCGGCCTGGATGTCGCCGGCATCGACGTCCTCGTCCGGGTCGCGCGGGCCGCCCGACGGGAACTGTTCGGCGCCCCAGCCGGGTTCCATGTCTTCTGCATTGCCGGTGGCTTCGGCCTCTTCCTGATCGCGCGCCGCCGCCGGTTCGTTGGCCGTGGTGGCGTCGGCTGCGGGTACGAAGACGGGCTCGAGCGGCTCGACGCGCTCCAGCAGGGGGTTGTCCTGCAAGGCCTGCTCGATCTCCTGGTTGAGCTCGAGCGTCGACAACTGCAACAGCCGGATCGCCTGCTGCAATTGCGGCGTCAGCGCGAGATGCTGGGAGAGCTTGAGCTGGAGGGCCTGTTTCATCGTTCGGCGGTGGCCGTGCTACATGCGGAAATGCTCGCCCAGATAGACCTTCCGCACGCTTTCATTATCGATGATCTCAGCCGGATGTCCAGCCGCGAGCACGCAGCCTTCGTTGATGATGGTGGCGCGGTCACAGATGCCTAGCGTCTCGCGGACGTTGTGGTCGGTGATGAGCACGCCGATGCCCCGCTCCTTGAGGAAGCGGATGATCTTCTGGATATCGAGCACCGCGATCGGATCGACGCCGGCGAACGGCTCGTCGAGCAGGATGAAGCGCGGGTCGGTGGCCAGCGCTCGGGCGATTTCCACGCGCCGCCGCTCGCCGCCCGAGAGCGAGATCGCCAGGCTGTCGCGCAGGTGGGAGATGTGCAGCTCCTGCAAGAGCTCATCGAGCCGCGATTCGATGCCTTCCTCATCGAGGTCGTCCCGGAGTTCGAGGACGGCGCGGACGTTGTCGGCAACCGTCAGCCGGCGGAAGACCGAGTTTTCCTGCGGCAGGTAGGAGACGCCAAGCCGCGCACGCCGGTGGATCGGCATGTGGGTGAGCACCGCGTCGTTGCCGTCGCCGTTCTCCAGCCGGATTTCACCGCCGTCGGCGGCGACGAGGCCGACGATCATGTAGAAGCAGGTCGTCTTGCCGGCGCCGTTGGGGCCCAGCAGGCCGACGACCTCACCGCCGTGGACGTCGAAGGAAACGTCCTTGACCACGACGCGCGACTTGTACTTCTTGCGCAGGTTGTAGGCGGCGAGCGTGCTCATTCGTCCAGATCCTTGAGCAGCCGGCGAATGACATCAGCCGCGAACCCGCGGCTCTGGAGGAAGCGGGCCTGGCGGGCCCATTCCCGGGGATCGGCCGGCGGTGTGCCGAACTTCTTTTGCCAGACGGCGCGGGCGCGGTCGAGTTCGCTGCCGAGGTCGGCAAAGCCTTCGGCCGCGGATTCCGGGTCGAGACCGCGGGCGCGCAGCCCCTCGCGCAGGCGCGCGAGACCCAAGCGCGCACCCTGCGCGCGCACGTAGGCCGATGCCGCGCGGGCATCAGAGAGCAGACCCTGCGATTCGAGTTCGGCGAGCACTTGGGCGATTTCTTCTTCCGTGCCGTGGGCGGCGAGCTTGCGGGACAGTTCGGCGCGGCCGTGTTCGCGCCGCGCCAGGAGACCGATGGCCCTCCGCTTCAGCTCAGTCACGCGGCGGCGGCGGGCGCGGTCGCCAGCGGGGCAATGCCGAGGGCGGCGCGGATCTTGTTCTCGATCTCGAGGGCGAGTTCCGGATGCTCCTTGAGGAACTCGCGCGCGTTGTCCTTGCCCTGGCCGATCTTCTCGCCGTTGTAGGCATACCAGGCGCCGGACTTCTCGACGATCTTGTGTTCGACGCCGAGGTCGATGATCTCGCCCTCGCGCGAGATGCCCTCGCCGTAGAGGATGTCGAAGTGCGCCTCCTTGAACGGTGGCGCGACCTTGTTCTTGACCACCTTGACCTTGGTTTCGGAGCCGATGACCTCGTCGCCCTTCTTGATCGCGCCGGTCCGGCGGATGTCCATGCGCACCGAGGCGTAGAACTTGAGCGCGTTGCCGCCGGTGGTGGTTTCGGGGTTGCCGAACATGACGCCGATCTTCATGCGGATCTGGTTGATGAAGATGACCAGGGTGTTCGTCCGCTTGATGTTGCCGGTGAGCTTGCGCAGGGCCTGGCTCATCAGCCGTGCCTGCAGGCCCGGCAGCTGGTCGCCCATTTCGCCCTCGATCTCGGCCTTGGGCACCAGCGCCGCCACCGAGTCGATGACGATGACGTCGACCCCGCCCGAGCGGACCAGCATGTCGGCGATCTCGAGCGCCTGCTCGCCGGTGTCGGGCTGGGAGATCAGCAGGTTGGGCACGTCGACGCCGCGCTTGCCGCCATAGACCGGATCGAGCGCGTTCTCGGCGTCGATGTTGTCTCTTATACCCATCTGACGCTGCCGACGATCCCCACAGTGTAGTTCCCGGGCGCCTCTGTATCATTAAAAAAAACACACACATGATATACCACTGCTACAATGACGTCGACGCTGTATGTTTGTACAGTACCACCATTAGCATATCACAA
>CAZGYD010000021.1:0-73130 GCA_964530115.1 uncultured Rhodocyclaceae bacterium
CCGTCGGCGGCGAAGGCCAGATGCCGCCCGTCCCACACCGGCGGGGCGGACAAATCGTTGAGGGCATCGAGGAAGGCCACGCCGACACGCCGGACCGCCACCGCACGCACCACGTATTCGCCGGCCGACAGCCGCGCCGGGATCGAATCCGAGGTCGAGGTGCCCGGACCGCGGACGTATCTGCCGGCGGCGAACTTCTTGATCCCGCCCAGCAAGGCCATGACGGCCGCCACCATCGCGGCCATCGCGGCGATGGCCAGCGCGGGCCCGGCGAGGGGGATGGAGGCCTGGGAGGCCGCCGCGCCCGCGCCGGCCTGGGCCGCGTCCATCGACACCTTGGCGGTGGTCTCGGCGGACTTCTGCGCCACCGACTGGGCGGCCGCCGCTTGTTCGATCGCCTGCTCCTGCTGGAGGAAGCCGAGCTTGAGCGCGAGCATGCGCACCTGCATCGCCACCCACTGCTGGAAGGGCTGGATGACCAGGTGCTGCAGGAAGGCGTCCGAGATGCTGCGGAAGATGTTGGAGAGCCCCTCGCGCAAGCCTTGCGCGCCGGTGACCATGCCTTGCAGGGCGTTGCCGAAGCCCTCACCGATGCGGTTCCACAGCGGAGCCATCTCATCGACCGCAAGCCGCGTGCGCTCCAGTTCGTTGCGCCAGGCCGCCACGCGGATCGCCGCCTCCGGCCCGATGGCCGCTGCTGCCTGCTGCATCGCGGGCAGCAGGCGCTGCATCTCGGCGGCAGACTGCCGTTGAAGCGCGACGATCCGCTCGCGCGCCTGCGCTTCGGTGAGTAGCCCGGCCTGGCTCTGGATGCCGATGGCGTCCTGCGCATTGCGCAGACGCTCGGCGACCTGCCGCCACTCGGCTTCGAGCGCCGCCAGGTTGGCCTGCGCGGCTTTCACGTCGATCAGCCGGTCGACGAGCGACACGCCGTCGGCGTCGCTTTCGGCCGCCAGCCGCGCCCGCAGATCGCGGTAGCCGCGCTCGATGGCGGCGCGCCTGTCAGCCTCGGTAGCCGTGCCGGTGATCTGAGCCAGTTCCTCCCGCGCCTGCGCCAGCGCATCCGCCAGTTCGCGCTCTGCCTTGGCGGCCGCGCGCGCGTTGGCTAGCTCGATGTCGGCGCGACGGTCGTTCAGGACGATCAGCTCGGCCTCGAGCCTGGCCACTTCGCCCCTGGCGCTGATGCGGTCCGATTCGGACGCGCGCGGATCGGATTGGATGCGACGCCGCGCATCCAGTTGCGCCTGCGTGCGCGCGATCTCGGCGTCGATCTCGCGGCTCTCGATAGCGGTCTTGCCCGAGTAGTAGTCGCGGATGGAGACCAGCCGGTCCTGCAGCGCCGCGTCGAGGGCGCGCTGCTGGCGCTCGAGGCCGTCTTTGAGCAGGGCGAACTCGGCGTCGGCTCTGGCTTTTTCCACCGCTACGGACGCATTCGCACTGGCCTTGTCTTTGGCGAATGCTTTGCGCACCAATGCCTCGGCGTTGCGGTACCGCTCCGAGTCGAGCGCGACGCCGGCCTTTTGCGCCTCGTCGCGCAATTCCTTCAGAGCGGCCGCCAGAGGATCGAGCTTCTTGCGGTATTGATCGAGATATCTGTCGAAGCCCTTTCCGAGCACCTCCTTGCCAAGGTCGGTCAGTCCGCCGCCAAGCGCGCTTTCCTTCTTCTGCGTCTCATCGAGCGCGGCGCGATATTCGGCGAGCAAGGCGTCTGTTTCGCGCATCTCGGAGGCCAGTTTGCCGCTCGGCTTGCCGCGATAGGTGACGCGCGCCGATTCCTCCAGCACGCGCTTGCGCTGTTCCAGGCGCTCGATTTCCTCGCGCAGCACGGCGGCGTCCCCGCTGCCGAAACGCTTCTCCTTGTTCAGGCGATCGACCACTTCGCGCGCGCGCTCGGCGGATTCGCGCGCCTTGTCAGTGGCTTTCCTGGCGCTGTCGCCAAAGACGGCCCAGGCCGTGGCGCCGACCGAAAGCAGGGTCAATATCGCGCCCAGCGGCCCGCCCAGAAGGCCGAGCGCGGCGGACGCCGCGCGCGCGACGCCGGCAGACGCGGCCATCGTAGCGTTGAGCGCGGCCTGCGCGGATGCCAGGCGCTGCTGCGCCGGGACGACCTGCTGCTCGACGATGGCCAGCCTCGCCATGCCGGTTGCCGCCGCCGCGGCAGCCTGCGCGGATGCCAGCATCGCTTGCGCCTTGGCGACCTCGTTGGCCGCCACAGCCTGGGCAGAGATGGCCGCCTGCCTGTCCGCCGCGATGCGCGCGACAATCCCGGCCACGTATTCCTTGATGGCAATGCCGCCACGTACGGTCGCGGCGGTAAGCGCGCCGGCGGCGGCAACGGCCACGCCGCCGATCACGGCGTCCATGTTACGCCCGATCGCCGCGATTGCGTTCGCTATCCCGGCGGTTGCGCCGGTGGCCGCGTTGAGACGGTCGATCTCGCGGCCAAAGGCGTCGGTCAGCCCGGACATGGCCTGCCCGACGGTGCGCGGCATCTGCTCTGCCTCGGCGCGCAGTTTTTCGAGCTGCGGAGCCAGCGCGCGGTTCACTACATCGGTGGTGAGCAGGCCCTGCTCGGCCAGCTCGCGCAGCCGACCCACCGGCAGGCCTAGGCCATCGGCCAGCGCCGTGGCGAGCCTGCCGCCGTTTTCCATGATGGAATTGAACTCTTCGCCGCGCAGGACGCCGGAGCCCATGGCCTGCGATAACTGCCGCACGACGGACGCTGTCTCGGCGGCGGACGCGCCGGAAACCTTGAGCGCCAGCGCGGTGGCCTCGGTGGTGCGCTGGATGTCCTGCTGCGAGAGCCCGTAGCCGCGCGCGGACTGCGCCATCCGGGCGTAGAGCGTCGCAACCGACTCGTACCCCGCACCAGTCTTCGCCGCCACGGCGTATGCGAACTGCTGCGCCTGCGCGAACTCCCGCATGGATGACGTGGCCAACATCAGCCGCGCATTCACCGCCTGCACCTGGTCGGCCATGCGGATCAGGCCGGTAACGCCGGCCTGCAGCCCCATCGCGCCCTGGAACGACAGGAACGCATTGCGGGCCACTTCCAGCTGGCGCGAGATGGATTCAAGCCCAGCGCGCGTCTTGCCGAGCGCGGCCTGCGTGTTATCCTTGGCCGTGATCCGGATTCCGACTTCGATGTCTTTCGCCATACTGGACGCCGTTGCGTTGTTGCTGCGTTTCTTTCTTTATACCGGGCTCGCGTTCGCCGCCGTGCTGGCGGTGTTCACGATGCCGGGCTGGTGGCTGGCGCTCATGGGAGCAGTGTTGGCCATGGCGATCGCGCTCGGCATCGCCGAAGGCATGGGACTGCGCCTGGCGGCGCGCGTATCGCGTTTTCTGTTCTGGCCGCGCGGCTGATCCATCACGGCGCGCCCGCGAGCGCCATCTTGCGCATGCCGACCTGCGCCACCTCGGCCTTCTGGGCGAGCACACCCATCCCCTGGCCTGATCGCCCACTGCCTGGATGGCCTGGCGATTGTCGGCGCTGATCTTGATCTCGGCAGCGAGAAACTCATGCCCGGCCCATCTCCTCGACCCACTGCTTCCATCCCTTTTCGTCGGCCTGGGCCGCGCGGGCCGCTGCCGCTGCCTGCAACATCTCCTCGCGCCGGATGCGGGCGCACGCCTCGGAGAAATCCCGCGCCTCGGTCCAGCGCATCGCCATCACTTCCCGGTAGTCGAAGCCGGCGCCGACGAGCCGCACGACCCACTCGTGCCACCAGAGCCGGTCGCGGCCTGCATCGCGGCCAGCCGCTCGGCTGCCGCCTCCAGCCTCGGCAGCACGCGGTGCACGAAAAAATCCGCATTCGCCTCCAGCACCTGCGCGGCCAGATCGACCAGCACGTCGGGGGTCTGCGCTTCCAGCCAGGCGCGATCGACCCTGGCGCCGATGGCGGTGGCGGCGATCACCGCATCGGCATGGCGCATCAGCGCGCCCAGGATGTCGCCGGAGGCCACCTCCGCGGCGATCGGCTCGATGGCCGCAAAAAACGCCGGCAGGTCGCCGACGGTGACGGGGGTGATGGCAATCCCGCGCGGATCGAAGTCAGTCATGCCGTCCGTTCCTCCTGAGGCTTGTGCGCGCCGCGCAGCTCGGCCAGGAAGCTGGCGCGGCAGTGGTCATGCTCCAGCGGGCGGAAGATCAGGTCGATCAGCGGCCGCAGCACGCGCCCGGCGAGCTTGCCCTGCTGCTCCATCCGCCAGGCGGCGGCGCTGATGGTCTCGTCCGGCATCCCGTTGCCGAGCGGCAGCGCCACCCAGAGCAGTTGGTCGATGGCGATCAACAGATGTTTGCAGCGCTGTTGCAGCGTGCTCATAGCCCCCCCGCCAACCGAAAGATGTCGTCGGCCTGCGCTGATGTCAGCCAGAGTGCGGGCAGCATGGCGTCCACCATCGGATGCGCGCGCTCGATCTCCAGCGCGTACTCCCACCAGTCGCGCACATCGCGCCCGGACGCCGCGATCGCGGCCTCGACCGCATCGCGCATCCCGGTCTTGTTGAGCGCCAGCCGGATTTGCCGCGGCGTGACCGACGCAGGGACGGGCGCCGGGATCGGCGGCGGCGGGTAGTCCAGCAGCCGCCACTCCAGCCCCGTCCAGTTCGGGCGCGTCCCGTCCGGCCATGGCGCCGCAGGCGGCGGCACGGCGGTCTGCCGCCCAGGGATATCGGCGTCGGAAAGGAACCCGTACTCGTCGTAGCTCCACATATCACGCCACCTTCATGTAGTGATTCAGATAGCCGAGATCGGAGGAGATGGGAGGCAGGTAGTAGTACCCCGCCTTCGGCAGCGGCAGCGTGAGGAGGTTCGTCCCCTGCGGCATGATCAGGGTGTCGTCCTTGACCAGCCCCTGATAGGCCACTCTATTGCCCATGGTGTAGGGATACGCCCACCTCACGCCGTCGTCCTGGCTGAGCCAGAGCTGGGTACCGGCGAAGGCCACCCATGTACCCGCGGCGTACATCAGCGAGCTCATAAATCCGAGCGTGTTCGTGCGGGCCGTCCATGCCGCGCCGTCACTGCTGATGCACGCGACATTGCTCCCCCCCACCATCACGGTCGTGGGCGACTCCGCGATGCACGTCAGCGGCTGCGTGGTGCCGCTGCTGCGCGCCGTCCACGTGATCCCGTCCGGGCTGGTCAGCAGCGTGCCGCCATCGCCTGCCGCGATGAACAGGCCCAGCCGCGACGACCAGTGCACGGCGTTGAGCGTCCTCGTGGTGCCGCTGCTGCGCGTCAGCCACGAGATGCCATTGGGCGAGGTAACGATGGTGCCGGCGTTGCCCACCGCGACGAACAGCCCGAGCGTGCTCGACCATGTGATGCTGTTGAGCGGCTGCGTGGTGCCGCTGCTGCGCGCCGTCCACGTGATCCCGTCCGGGCTGGTGGTGATAGCTCCTCCGTATCCTGCGGCGACCAGCAGCGACGGCGACTGCGCGAGCCCGTACAGCCTGTTCGACACCCCATTGTTGCGTGTCGTCCAGCTGACCCCATCGGGGCTGGTGCGCGTGATCGCGCCGCCACCGACGGTGACGTACAGGCTACCCGTCCATACCACCGCATACACGATGGCGCCCACGGCGATGGTGTTCGCACCGGGGCCGATGGGCGGCGGCGTGAGCGCGGCCAGCGCGGGATAGCTGCTCAAGCTGACATAGCGGCCGTCCATCGGCAGATAGGCCGGGTCCGACAGCGGGCCGGGGTGGGCGATGACGGTGCCGATGGGCAGCGTGCCCCCGGCGGGTGCGCCGCCGCCCGCCGCTCCCCCGTACAGACCGCCGGCCAGCTCATACAGCGCCATGGCTCACCTCGAGACCGTCAGCGTCACCGGATAGCCGGTGCCGCCCGGGTACTGGCGCACCCAGACAAAGCCCGGCCCCAGCAGGCCACGCCCGACCAGCGAGGCGGCCGGGAGCACGAACCCGCGCACCGCAGGTGGTGCCGCGCTGGCGGTGGTGGCCCACTCCAGCGCATACGACCCGCCGCCCTGGGCGAGGAAGCCGGCATCGGCATCCGATGCCACCTGCACCCATCCGGTATCCGGCACCGTGACGTTGAGCGTCGCCATCGCGTCAGCCCGCCATCACCACGCGGCCGAACATGCCGAGCGCCGGATCGCCGGCCTTGGTCGGGTCCGCGATCACCGAGCCCTCGAACTCCAGCTTGCCGAGATCGTCCTGGATCATGGCGAGGTTCTTGATCGGGTCGAACTGCACGCGGTGCAGTTCCACCAGGACGGGGGCATTGCCGGCGGCGGTATTCACCCCGCGCAGGCGCAGGCGGCGGGCGCTGGGCGCGGCCAGGAACATGGCCACGTTCTTCGCCGCGCCATAGGCGTAGTCCACCGTCCACGGCATGGTGGTGCCGGCGGTGTCGAGCACCTTGAGCGCGCCGAAGGTGGCGTCGAGCTCGTACTGGCTGGCCGGCACGGTGGCGCTGGCGCCGTCCTTGACCACCACGCTGGACACGCCCACCGGGTTGGCCAGCGGATACACCATGCCCGCCTGCACCGTGCCCAGGCTCTCGGCGGTGACGGTGCCGGCGGCGCGGCTGGCGGTCTGACCGTAGAGGCCCAGCGCCAGGTTGTCCAGGCTGAAGCTCTCCAGCGTCATCTTGATGCTGGCCTTCTTGGCCTTGATCAGGCGTAGGTCGGTCAGGCGCTGGCCGGACCAGCTCTCGGTGTGTTCGATGGTCTCGACGGTCAGGTCGATCGACAGCGCCGGGCAGTTGCCGACCTCGTATTCCTCCAGCGCGTTCGCGCCTGCCGTGCCCAGGGAGACGATGCCCTGGAAGCTGAAATAGCGGGTATTAATGGCCATGTGAAGACTCCTTGCGGGTGGGTTTATCGGGCTTTGGCGCGGGCTCCACGGCGCGCGCCACGCCGGCGTCGATCAGCCAGCGGGCGGTGTCATCCGGGAGGTCGAGCGTCTCGCCGGGCGTGAACACCTGGCCGAGGTGGATGTGCGGCTTGAGCAGGTCGATCCTCATTGCATCACCTCGATGGCGAAGGTCAGGCGGCACACCGCCTGCATCTCCTCGATGCGCTCGGAAAGCTGCGTCAGGCGGGCGCGCAGCCGAAAATCCTGGCCGGTGACGGACACCGGCTCGCGCAGGGCGCCGATCAGCCCATCCACCGGGAAGGCGTCCGGCGTGTCGGAAAACAGCACCGCCTGCGCCTCGCCCTCCGCGGCGCGGCTGGTGGCCGAGATGGAAAGCCGGGTGATCAGGAGCGTCACCTGCTTGCGCCCCCACAGATCGCCGACGAGCTGCGGCGCCACCGCCTCGATGCGGGCGCGGATGGCCGCCTCCAGCGCCTGCCTCACAGCCCACTCCCGATGAACAAGGACACCAGCCCGGCCACCACGCTGGCGGCGATGCCAGCCAGCCACATCAGGGGCCCGCGGATGCCGGCCACCTGCTCATCCAGCGCATCCAGGCGCTCGTCGAGCTTGTCCAGCCGCTCGAAGGATCGGCGCACGGCATCCTGGGTGGCGGCGTGCTGCTCTTCGATGCGCACCAGGCGCATCAGCGCCTCGCGCATCGCGCCCATCTCGGCCTGGATCCCGGTCATGACCCCCTCCATGCGCGCCAGCCGCTCGATGACATCCTCAACCGCCACAGGACACCCCTTTAAACACGTTTAAAACCCGTTTGATTTCGCCGATCGGCCTGCCGCCCATATCACCCTAGCCGCCGCGCCTGAAAATCGCGCACAGCGCTTCCTAGACCGCGTAGAGCGTCAAGCCAGCCGCCGCCAGCGACGCGCCGTTGACCCGGGCCAGCGCCGCATCGCGCATCGCCCGGCAGCGTTCGGCGAAGGCGGCCGCCTCCTCGGGCGAGAGAAACCGCCACTCGATCGTGCCTTCCAGCCGCCCCACCTTGCCCGCGCCGGAAAGCGCGAAGGTGTGCAGCATCGGCGCGGCCGTGGCCGCCGCCTCCCAGGCGATGGCGTCCTCGTAATCGCTGCCCGCGCTCGCCGGGGTGAGCGCAGCCACCGCCCGGCCGGCGGCCGCCAGATGCGCCTCCAGCAGCGCATCCGGCACCTCCGGCGGCCAGCCGGTGAGCTTGCGCACACGCTCCGGCGTCATGGCGCGTCATCCCGATCAGTAGCCGTACACGCAGGCCTGCTTGACCGCGATCTCGTAGTCGCAGGCGGTGTCGAAAGTCCACTCCAGCGCGCGCGCCCGCTCGTTGAAGCGGCGCGTGGCCACCATCTCGGTGGAGATGCCGAACACCAGGTTCGCCGGCGGCGTGAGCAGCACCTTGCCCGCCGGCATCCACGGCGTGGCGATGATCGGCACGCCCATGAAGCGGCGCAGCGGGCTGTCGCCTGCCAGCGGCTGTCCGGTCACGAAGCCCGCCAGCTCGAAGGCGTAGCTGTCCGCATCCCCCGTGTTCATCACGAAGGCCGCGGTCGCGCGGAAGCGCTCGGGCAGCGCGTCCATCATCGCCTTGAGTTCCGTGCGCCAGTTCTTGCCGGCGCCGGTCGGGTCGATGTTGACCTTGGCCGTGTTGGCCGATTCGCTGGCGATCTGCACCCAGCCCTTGTTGAGCGTGGCCCAGCCGCCCGAGTTGTCGTCCGCCGTGCCGTTGAAGCCCAGGTCCAGGTACTCGTTGGCGAACTGCGTGGCGAAGCTCGCCTCGACATCGGCCACCAGGTTCGGGTTGTCCTTGTTGTCGCGCAGGAAGGACAGCGACAAGGTGGGGAAGAGCTGCACCGGCAGCGCGCTCAGCGTGCAGCCGTACTGGCCGCCGCCGACGATCTGCGCGCTTGATGGCGTCTGCCCTTCCGGCACGCGCACGAGTTTGCGGGTTTCCACCCCCCAGACCTGCACGTCGGCGGTGAGCTTGCTCATGCGCCGCGTGGTCACGCGGGTGAGGAAATCGTCCTCGAACACCAGCGAGATCAAGCGCTCGGAGGCCTCCGGTCGCAGCGTGCCGCCGGGGGTGAGGTCGCCAGGCTGGACGATCCCCTTGGCAATCTTGATCAAATCGTGCATGGCCGTCTCCTCGTCAAACAAAGCTCGCCCCACCAGCACCGGCGGTGTCCCCCTCGGCGGGCTTGCCCGGCGCGGCCTTCTCCAGCTGCTCGATGCGGCCTTTTGCCTCGTCGAGCGCCTTGAGCGCATCGGCCAGCTGGCCTTTGAGCGCCGCCACCTCGGCCTTGGCTTCCTCGGCGGTCTTGGCGAGCTTTTCGCGCGCAGCCTCGGCCTCGGCCTCGCTCACCGTCTCGGAGAGCACCTCCTTGACGATGCGCTTGATGTCATCCCCGTCCATCTCAGTCTCCTTTCGGTTGAAAAACTGCTTGATCCGGCGCGCCACCTTCTCCAGCCGCGCGGTGCCGGCCAGGGACAGGCCCTCCACCTCGCCCGCCTCGATGGCGTCCCACAGCGCGGCATCCTCGATCTGGATGCCCACCGCCCAGGCGCCGGGTTTTTCATCTGCAAACAGCGGATCGCCGCTCTTGACGAGCCAGCTCTCGGCCACGAAGGCCGGCAGCGGCGTGAAATCGTGCTCGGCGTCCACGTTGCGGCTGCGGCCGGACTGCATCCAGGCATCCGCCGCGCGGCGGATCGTCTCGGCGTCCGTCCAGTCGCCATGGGCGTCCACCGAGTCAGGCGCATAGACGATCCCATAGACGCGCTTGAGCAGCGGGTCGGCCTTGACGATGGCGAACTCGCGCGCGGACGTGGCGCCACGCAGGAGGATCCCGCGCCCGTTGGCCGGGCGCTTGACCAGGCTGATGAACTGCACGTCGAGGTCGGTGATCTTCGGCATGCCGCCATGCTGCCGCGAACCGGCCGCGCCGTGCGTGGCCGCTCTCCATATATGGACTGCGCACGGCCAACCGGCGCGCGCGCCGGTACACCATGCGCGCATGGACGTCACCCTCATCAAGAGCGCGGCGCGGCCAGAGGCCGACCTGCTCGGCGCGGCCACCGACGAATACCCCTGGCCCATCGACCCGGCGCGCATCATCGCCTGGACGCAGGCCGAGCCCACGCACGCGCGCGCGCTCGCCCTCAAGGCCGAGGGCATCGCAGGCGCCGGGCTTGCTG
This sequence comes from uncultured Rhodocyclaceae bacterium, assembly GCA_964530115.1. Classification (GTDB taxonomy): domain Bacteria; phylum Pseudomonadota; class Gammaproteobacteria; order Burkholderiales; family Rhodocyclaceae; genus Fen-999. The sequence continues at coordinate 10,066 of CAZGYD010000021.1, forward strand.
ACGAGCGCGCGCGCGGCTTGATCGCGCATGAGGAGCTGCTCGCGCTCGCGCTCGATCTTGAAACCTACGGCAACTCATTTGCCGTCAAGGTGCGCGACCGCGCCGGGCGCATCGCCCGCATCGATAGGCTGCCCGCCTGGAGCGTGCGCCGCACCCGCGCTGGCGGCTACCGCACCAGCGTTTGGGACGGCATGCGCGAAATCCGCGCCGACTACGCCGCGGAAGATGTCATCCACCTCCGCCAGCCCTCTGCGCTGCCGGGCTGGTACGCCACACCGGCCTGGGCCGCGGCGGCAGGCGTCATCGAGCTGCTGGATGCCATCACCCGCTACAACACGCGGTTTTTCGAGCACAACGCCGTGCCCGATCACCTCATCAAGCAGACCGGCGGCAGCCTGTCGGACGCGCAAAAAGCCGCCATCCGCGACTTCTTTCAAACCGAGTTCAAGGGGCTTGCCAACGCCCGCAAAACCCTGTTCGTGAGCCTCAGTGAGGGCCAGACGCTGGACATCCAGCCGGTCGCCCAGCCCAACGACGGCAAGTTCATCGAGCTTTATAAAACCGCGCGCGAGGTGCTGCCCACCGCCCACGGCGTGCCGCCGCGCTTGCTCGGCATCGCCACACCAGGCGCGCTGGGCGGGCTTTCCGAGGCCCGCGAGCAGATGCACATGTTCGAGACCTTCACCCTCGCGCCACGCCGCCGCCTGCTGGAGACGGCGCTGGCACCGGTGCTCAGCGAAGCCGGCGCGCAAAGCGCCGCCATCACGCCGCCCGACCTCACCCCGCCGGGCGATGACATCGCCGCCATCCCGCAGCTTGTGGCCTCCGGCGTGATGAGCGTGCCAGAAGCCCGCGCCTGGATCGACCTGGAAAAATCCGCCAAGACCAAGGCGATCGACCGCGCCAAGCTCATCGCCAGCCTGCTCGACGCCATGGGAGATGGCCACCCCTCTCCCCACGGGAGAGGGGCCGGGGGAGAGGGCTGAATGGCAGCGCGCATCCCGGACGAGGTGCGCCGCGCCATCCTCAAGGACATCAAGGCCGGGCTGCCCTCGGCCAAGGTCGCGGAAAAGCACGGCGTGAGCAAAAAGTTCGTCGACGTGCAAAAGCGCCGCCTCTTTGGCCCCGGCACCCCAGGCCAGCGCCCGCCCGTCCACGGGCAGGACGTGCGCGCCGAAGCCAGGAGCCGCTACCTCGCAGGCGAGCCGGTGGCGCTCATCGCCGCCGCGCTCCATCTGCACGAAAACACCGTGCGATGGTGGGCGCGTCAATACGGCTGGCGCGAAGACCTCGCCCGCCGCCGCCAGACCCCGCAGCAGCTCGAAGAAGAGATTGCCCGGCTCACCGCCCAGCTCTCCCAGGCGGGAGACGGCCCGGACGCCTACCGCCTCGCGCTGCGCCTGCGCATGCTGCAAAAGGCCCTCGACGGCCTCAAGAAAAGCCTGCCCAAGCCAAAGCCTTTGCCAAAAGTGGCCAACTTTGCCGCGCGCGAGCTGCTCGACAAGGCCACCGCCGATGACTACGGCCTGCTTCCCTACCAGCGCGCCTTTTTGCTCGACGATGCGCGCTATCGCGTCGTGCTGAAAGCCCGCCAGATCGGCTTTACCTACCTCATCGGCCTCTCAGCCGTGCTGGGGCTGGCCGCCGGGCGCGACCAGATCATCGTCTCCGCCTCGGAAGACCAGGCGCGGCTGGTCATGGGCCACATCCGCGCGCACGCCGACAAGCTCGGCATCCCCATCGAAGACGACGGCGAGCGCGAAATCCGCATCAACGGCTCCAAGGCCGTGGCGCTCTCGACCAACTACCGCACCGCCCAGGGCTACACCGGCGATGTCTGGTTCGACGAATTCGCCTGGGCGCCCAAGGCCGACATGCTCTACAACGCCATCCTGCCCGCCATCACCCGTGTCGGCGGGCGCGTCACCGTCTGTTCCACGCCCTGGGTGCCCGGCAACCTGTTCTGGAAGATCGCCACCAACCACCAGGGCCGGTTCGACCACTTCTCCCGCCACACCATCACCATCCACGACGCCATCGCGCAGGGCATGCCGCTGCCCGGCGGGCTGGACGAACTGCGGCTGAACTTCGACGCGGCCTCCTGGGCCATGTTCTTTGAATGCCAGTGGGCCGAAGAAGAGGGCGCATTGCTGCCCTGGGCGCTGCTGGACGAACTCGCGGAAGACCTCGCCGTCCCGCAAGGCAAGGGCAAGAAACAGACCGCCGCCCCGCGCTTTGGCCGCCTACGCTTAGGCATCGACCTCGGCCGCGTGGCCGACCGCACCGCGCTGGTGCTGGTGGGCGAGCTACTCGATCCAATCTCGGCTGCCCCAACCGGCAAGCTGCGCCTGCTCGCGCACGAAACCCACCAGGGCAAGCCCTTTGCCGAGCAGCGCACCATCATCGAGCGCTGGATCAGTCAGTGGCCGCTGGAGCAGGTCGTCATCGACCGCACGGGCTTAGGCTGGCAGCTCGCCGAAGAGCTCGCCCGCGACCATCCGGGCCTCGTCATCCCGCGCGCCTTCACCGCGCCCGCCAAGGAGCGCATGGCGCTCAACCTCCTGCGCCTTGCGGAACAGAAGCGCCTCTCGATCCCGCGCGACGCATCGCTCATGGCCGAACTGCACGCCGTCAAGCGCCAGGCCACGCAAACCGGCGTCAGATATGACGCCCCGCGCACCGCGCAGGGCCACGCCGACCGCTTCTGGGCGCTGGCGATGGCGCTCGATGGCATGGAAGGCTACGCCAGATCGGCAAGCATGGAGGTCGAGCTGTGGTAGAGCCCATCGACACCCGCCAGCTCATGGCGCTCTTGGCCGAGCACCTGCGCGAGATCGCGCAGCGCCAGGGCAACATCCCGCGCCGCACCGGCAACCTCTACAAGAGCATCACCGCCGACGTGGTGAGCGACACAGAAGCCGTCGTCGGCACCAACGTCGTCTACGCCCGCGCCGTGCACGATGGCCGCCCGCCCATGACCATCAAGCCCAAGGGCAAGAAAGCGCTCTACTGGAAGGGCGCAGCGCACCCGGTCAAGGCGGTGCGGCACCCCGGCATCAAGCCAAATCCGTATCTGGCCCGCGCCGCCGCGCGCTTTGCTTCGGAGCCGCTGCCGCCCTTCATCCGCGAGGCCGTCGGCGAAGACGTCGCGCAGGCGCTGGAGACGCACTTTCGATCACTCGGGCTGGAGGTCAAACGTGGATAGAAGGCTCATCGCAGGCTTTGGCGCCTCCGCCATCGCGGTAGCCCTCATCGCCGGCTTCGAAGGCTACCGCGGGAAAGCCTACGACGACGGCGTGGGCGTGCAGACGGTTGGGTTCGGCAGCACCCGCCGCGCAGACGGCCAGCCGGTCAAGCCCGGTGACAGCGTCACGCCAGAGCGCGCGGTGGTGATGCTGGCGGCGGACGCCGACCGCATCGCCCGCGAGCTTGCCGCCTGCCTGGGCCCCGTCCCTCTATATAAATATGAGTGGGACGCCTACGTCTCCTGGGCCTACAACGTCGGAGCCCCAGCGGCCTGCCGCTCGACGCTGGCCAAGCGGCTGAAGGAGACGCCGCCAGACTACGCCGGCGCCTGCCGCGAGCTGCTGCGCTGGACGAAAGCCGGCGGACGCGAGCTGCCTGGGCTCAAGCGCCGCCGCGAGGCCGAATACCGGCTGTGCATGGGGGAGACGCCATGATCCCGCTCACCACGCCATGGCCAGCCATCGCCGCCGCGCTCATCGCCTCAGCCATCGGCGCAGCAGGCGGCTACGCGCTCAAGGGCCGTCTCGACGAGGGCCGCATCGCCCGCGCCGAGGCCGCCGTGTCCGAGTGCCGTCTCGCCAGCGCCGACTTTCAGCGCCGCGCCGCTGAAGCATCCGCCGCGCGCCTGGCCGCTGCCGAAGAGGCCGCCCGCAAAGCCCAGGCCGAACTCACTCGACGCGAAGCGGCCTTCAACACCCGTCTAAAGGAGGTTCGAAGTGAGATTTACCGTCTTTCCACTGGCCGCGAGTGCCTCTCTGGCCCTCTGCGGCTGTGCCTCAACGCCGCCATCGCCGCCGATCCACTGCCCGCGCGTGCCGCCGGCGCTGATCCAGCCCATGCCGAGCCTGCCGCCGATTCCGGCGGATCGAGCGATGCCGCCCTCGGTCAGTGGATCCTCGACGCGGCCAGCCTCTACGAAGGCTGCCGCGCCCGCATCGACGCCATCCGGCAGTGGGACGAGGTGAGCCATGGCCGATGAAGCCGACCGCGCCCAGGCTGTGATCGACCTGCTGCTGGATGCGGCCATCGCAGGCGTAAAAAAACCCGGCGGGCCCAAGCCTGCCGGGTTCTGCCTCAAGTGCGGCGCGCCGCTCGATCAGGATCGCCGCTGGTGCGACGCCGACTGCCGCGACGACTGGCAGCGCGCAGCCGTCAGGAAAACACCGCCGCCACCAGGGCCTTGATGGCGTCCGCCGCACCCTGCTCGGCGATCTTGCCGGCCGACTCGGCCAGCCGTTCGCCCAGCGTCCTGCCTGGCGCGCGCAGCGCCTCCGGCGTCCTGGAAAGCTGCGCCAGTCCCTTGGCGGAAAGCCTCGCCCCGGAAAACACCTCGCCCTGGCCGGGCCCTGCTTTCGACGCGAACGTCACATAGCCCTCGTCCGCCAGAAACTGCATCGTCGCGCCGTAGAGGGCGATGCGCTGCTGACGGCGCGACAGGCGCAGGTCCTCCGGCACGTCCAGGCATTCGTCAAGGTCAGCCATGCGCAGCACCTGCGGCACGGGAAACGCGGCATACAGCCGCGCCAGGATCAAGGCGCAGCCGCGGTTGAAATCGTCGATGTTGTCCATCACCACGCCTCCGGCAGCCGCCACCACCAGTGCGACGGCGGGATTGGCGCTGGGCGGCCGACCTCGTCTTCGACCCAGCCGGAAAGCTCCGTGGCCGGATCGATGCGCGGAATCAATGTGCCGAAGGCGCGCGCGAACGCCTGCGGATGCGCGCGCCAGAAGGCGTCGATCTCGGCAAGCTCAGCCACAGCCGTCTCGGACAGCAAGCCTTGTTCGCGCGCGAACTCATACACCGATCGGTGATGCAGCGTCCAGTCCAAATCCCATTCGTAGTCCTGCCAGTCGGGCCGGGTGATCACGTCGTAGAACCCGAGAAACGCATCGTTCTTCGGGTGATCGCGCACATGCTTCATCAGCTTCACCACATCCATTTTTTAACTCCTCGGCCGTTCTGCGGCGCGTACATCTCGTTTTGCAGGCTGCCGCGCTCGTGCTTGCCCTTGACATGCAGGCTGGCGCGCTTGCCATCGGACAGGTTGACGATGGCCGTCAACCGCCCGGCGCGCGTCTGGCGCGAGAACTCGGCATAGAGCCTGGAGCGCCGGATCGACAGCGCGATGTCGCGGTCGCCGCGCCGGATCAGCCCATCCATCGCCTCGTTGTACTCGGAGAGACTCTCGGCGCGCACGCCGGCATCGGCCAGGTCGTCCATGTGCTTTTCGAGATGCCCGCGCGCATAGGCCAGATTGTCCCAGCGCGCCGTCATCGCCCGCTCGACGATGCGCAAAAGATCGCGCTTGGGCAGCAGATCGCGCTGCCGCGCGGCCATCGTCCAGCGCTCGATGTCATCCGCCTCGCGCGCCACCGTCTGCGGGTCGGTGCCCAGATACGCCACCGTCACCGTGCGGCAGCGGAAATGATACGGCGGCAGGCCGATATTGCCAGGCAGCACCTTGCCGCCGCCGATTTCCGTGCCGCCATCCATCATCGGCCAGACCTGCTTGGCGCGCTCCATTGAACCCTGCTCGATCGCCGCCAGATAAGAATCGCGCTGCGCCTGGAGGTGCCCGATCGGGATTAAGCGCCCGTGCAGGCTGCGGCAGATCGGCGTGGTGCGGTGATCCAGGTGCGCGCGCACTTCCACATAGCGCACCCCGGCCTGCTCGTAGCCGCCCACGCGGGCAAGCTCCCGCGTCTTGGTGGCGATGGTGTCCGCCGTGAGCTGCCAGTACGCCATCCCGCGTTCCTCGATCCCGTCGAACGCCTGTCTCAACTGGTCTGCGAGTGTCTCATAGCTCCAGCCCTGCTCGAAGAACTCCCGCACCGCTGATGTCACCGTCGCGCGCGTTCCCGCATCCCAGTGCCGCCCGATCCAGTGCAGGTCGAAGCGGTTGAGGAGCGAGATCGCCCGCTCGTCCTTGCGTCCAAAGGCGTAGTCCACCCCGGCCGGCCGCGCCGCCTCATCGGCGCCCACGCGCCAGATCGACTCGGTCGCCGACACCACCGGGCCCTCCATCGCCCGCCGCATCGCCTCGCCGCCGACCTTCGCCTCGATGGCCGAGAGGATGCGCGCCTCGTCCGCAGCGGAGAACGCCTGCGGGTCGATGCCGCGCAGCGTCTCCAGCGCGTCGCGGAAGGCCGCCTCCACGCCAAACGTCCACGCCCGGCTCATGCCATCGGCCAGCCGCTGCCTGAGCGCCTCGAAGGCCGCCTCATCCTTGATCAGGATGCGCTGCAGCCGTTGCCGCAGTACTTCGTTCGCCTTCATCGTATCTCCAGGTTTCACGCCCGTCCCACTCCTCCCAGGTGCGCCAGCGCGCTCCGCACCCCATGCACACCCGCCAGCGGCGCACCAGGCCATCCACGCGGTCGGTGCCGGTCACGCGCACCTCCTCATGGCCGCAGGACGGGCACCTCATCGCGCCAGCGCCTCCCGCGCGCGCTGGATCATCTCGCGCACCAGCGCGCGCTGCGCCTCATCCATCGGCGGCGGCGGCAGCGCCACCGGCTTGGGCGCATCCGGAAGCGCCCGCAGAAACTGCGCCGGCGCGGGCCAGCGCTCAGCCGTCTTGGCCAAGGTCAAAAACGCCGCCTCGATGCGCGGCACATCGCGCTCGCGCACCCAGCGACGGCCATCCGTGATCGCTTCCACCCACACCGCGCGGCATGCCGCCGCAGACGGCGCATCGATCGGTGTGCCCGGCAGCTGCAATGCCGCGAGCTTCGCCAGCCCCACGGCAACCGCCTGCTCAAGCCAAGCCTCAGCCATCCATCACCCCCACATCCGCCGCGCCCAAAAAGCCGCCGATGGCCGCCATCGCCCGGCTCTGCATGGCCGCCCGGCGCTCCAGCCGGGGCACGACAGCCGCCGCGCCTATCGCCACACCGCGCGCCGCCACGCTCTCGGCCACGCGCTTGAGATAGTTGTGGTTTTCGAGCGGCCGGATGTCGCCCGCCTCGCGCTTGACCCGCATCGCCTCCACCGTGTCCGAAAGGGCCTGCGCCAGCACCGCCTCATCGACCCCCAGCGCCAGCACCTCCCGCGCCAGCCGCACGGCACGCTCCCAGGACAGCGCCCGGCTGCGGGAGCGGAACAGCCCCAGATACGCCGCCAGCGCCCGCCCAAGCGGGGCTTCCAGCCCGGCGAGCAAGGCCATCATCTCCCGCGCCGCCTCGTCTTCCGCCCACGCTTCCAGCGCCGCCTCCGCATGACACACCGGGCACCTCAGGCGCATGCGGCCTCCTGCGGAAGCGCCGCCAGACGGTAGGCATACACCCCGCGCCCCATGCAGCGCGTCTCGATCTCGATGCCGTTGGCCCGCAGCTCGGCGATGATGGAGTTCACCGCGCACACATCGGCACCTCTGACGACCTCCATCGTCGTGTGCCACTGCTCGTCCAGCAGCAGCCACAGCACCCGCTGCAGCCGCTCGCTTTTTTCAACGCTTGCCGCGTGCATGGCCTGCCTCCTTGCGCTTTTCCTGGTAGCGCATCGCCGCCACCGCCGCCCGCAGCATCGGCGCTGGCGCCCACTCGATACGCTCCACCGCGCAGCCCATGTGCTTGAGGATGCCAAGCGCATAGGCCGGAAACGTATAGCCCCCCGCATGGCACATCGCCGCGAGCTTGCCAATCAGCGGCGCACGGTCTTCACTGGCCTTCACCAGCGGCCCAGGCATCCACACATCGGCCCCCTTCTGCTGATAATGGCGGATCAGCCGCTGCAAGGCCGCCACGTCCATCTTCGCGCACGAATCAACGCCGGTGACAGCCTGTTGCACCGTCCGCCGCGTCTCCTCATCGAGCCCCAGCCGCGCCGCCGCCACGTGCGCGATGGCGATCAGCCGCTTGCGTTTCTCGTCCATACCGGTCTCCCGTCATGACCCCGTGCATGCCCACGCCGCGCGGCGTGGGCATGGGCTGGGTCACGATTCGTCAAAAGCACTACGCAGCGCCAGGGCATCGGCCAGCGCCAGCTCGGCCAGGCGGTAAGCGGTCACCTCACGCGCGCCGGCAGGCCACGCGCTCATCATCTGCGCCAGTGCCGCCATCAGCCGCTGCACGATCAGGGCATCCTCACAGTCAGCCATGCCGCGCTCGATCCGTTCGACAAGGCTGGTCATTTCTCGGCCCTCCAAGTGACCGACGCGCTCTTGCCCACCGTCAGGCACTCGCGGATCGACGGCGCCAACGGCTCATCCCCGTCGGCGGCCATCTCGACCAGCCGCCCCTCGGGCTTGTAGGCAATCTCGGTCTTTACCAAATCGGTAAACCGGAAACCAAGCACGGCCTTGAGCCGCTCGGCGTCCTTGATTCTCACCGCCTCGCGCTCGGCGATGGACGCGCGGCACACGCCATGCACGATCAGGCTCGCGCCCGCGCCGTGCGCCTCGATCAGCTGCGCGTTGATCGCCTTGAGCTGCGCCTCCAGTTCATCGATCTGGCGCTTGATGCCCCAGCCTTGCATCACCAGCCGGACGCTCGCCGCATCGAGCGGCACTACCTCGCCGCCGTCGCGATCGATCTTCTCGCCAGCGGGCAGGTTCACCGCCTTCTCAACCGTCTTCACATTCGCTTTGGCCATGATTCGATTCCTTTTCAAACGATGCCCGCCGCCACGGGCAATGCCCCTGTTTCAAACCCCTTCCAGGTCGCGGCGCGCTGCCGCCACATGCGCCGCCGTCAGGCTCTCGCCCGCCGCCTGCGCCATCATCCGCGCCAGCCGCAGCACCTTCACTACCGCCCGCAAGGCGCCTGCCTGCCGTCCCACGTCCTTCACCACCCCCCAGGCCTCGCCACCGGCGGCCCTGGCCACCGCCTCGATGTCCGCATCCGTCGCCCGGCGCAAGGAAACCCGCTTGCCGATGCGCGAAAACAGCCGGTCCAGATACGCCGCGCGCGTGCCGCCCGTCATGCGCCCGTAGAGCAGGTCATTGCCCACCAGCGCCAGCCCCACCGCCGCCGCGTCGTGGATCGAGCGCAGCGCATCCAGCGCCGCCACCCCAAGGTGCTGCGCCTCATCCACCACGATCACCCCGCCCGTGCCGCGCAACCTCGAGACGATCTCCCGGTGGATGCGCGCAGGGCTCTGCGGCAGGTCTTTGAGCCCCACCGCAAACGCCACCTCCTCGAGCGCCGCCGTCACCCCGGCATGCCCCGGCGTCATCACCGCCACCCACACCGACGGCCGCGTCTTCGCGTATTCGCTAATCGCCGTCGTCTTGCCCACCCCCGCCGCGCCGTAGACCACCGCCACGTCCGCGGCCATCTGCGCGTAAGAGAGCGCCGCCAGCACCCGCTGCGCCGTGGGCGTCACCACGAACGCCGGCATCTCCGGCAGGGCGGAGGCCGCCCGCTCGGCCCGCGCGGCAAGCCAGGCCGAGAGCCGCTCCACCACCGCCGACGGATCCGCCGCGTACTTGCCCGCCAGCACCTGCGACAAGCTGGTCGCCGACACACCGGCCTCCTTCGCCACCCGGGCCTGAGTCACATCGCCAGCCTCGATCAGCCGCCGCACCTGGTTTAAAATGTCATCCACGATTCGCTCCTTTCTTGGTTTCACACACCGCCGCCGGCTGCCATCCGGCGGCCCATCTCCAGAATCAAGGCGTCGGTCTTCGCCACCAGCGCCTCAACCTCTGCCTCATCCTCACGCGCCGGCAGCATCGGCTGCACCAACTGCACCGCTGCAGGCGCGGGCACCTCGCCCGCCGCCACCGCGGGCGGCATCTCCATGTCGGCGAGCCTCTCCAGCGCCGCCATGTACTCCCGGTAAGCGCGCTTGGCCAGCCGCTGCTCGCGCCCGTGCGCCTGCGCCGCCGCCTGGTCGTCGAACCGCCGCACCGTCGGCGCGGCCTCGCCCAGCAGCCGCCCATCCAGGCTGAACACCAGCACAGGCTTCGCCAGCGCATCCGGGTCGAACCGCGCCACCACCCGCTGGCCAGAAAGCCCAAGGCGCGGGTCCACCCCATAGGTATTGCCCGCCACCTCGAACGTGCCGTTTTGCCGCACCTTCACCGGCTCGGAAGCCAACAGCAGCATCGCCCGCTGGCTCGGCGCCAGCCGCTTCACCACCCGGCGGCTGTAGCTCTCCGCGAACACCGCGTCGAAACTCGCCCCCTTGGCCGTCTCCGTCCTGCGTCCCGTGCACGCGTTGTGCTCGGCAATCGCCTCGCGCGTCACCTGCTCGAGCAGCGCCCACTCCACCGCCCGGCTGCCGTAGTTCTCCGGCTTCGCATCCGGCCGGTTGCCCGTATACGCCCCGGCCAAACGCGGGTCTTTTGAAATCGTCTCGGCCAGATCGCGGAAAGCCCGCTCGATCGGCTTCGCCTGCCCATGGAAAGGGGTTGCCCAGCTGATCTTCACCCCCAGCAGCGGCAGGATGCCCGTCATCTCATCCTCGGCCGCCTTGAAGCGGAAGCGCCACGGCGCCCCGCCAGACACCGCCTTCGCCCCGAACTCCCGCCCGTTGTCCATCAGCGCGTGATCTGGCACGCCGTACTGCTCCACCAGATCGGCAAAACTCAGAATCACGCTGTAGGCATTGAGCGTCGGCGTCAGCCTCCAGGCCAGAATCTTGCGGCTATAGACGTCCTGCCAGGCCACCAGATGCACCCGCTCGATGCCGCCGCCAAAGCGCTCCGGCAGCCGCACGAACACATCCAGCCGGTGCCCGTCCGCATTCACCCACTCCAGGGCGCAAAGATGCGCCACCGACCGGCGCATCGGCGGCCACAGCCGCTCGTACGCCTCCTTGCCCTCCCGCTGAAGCACCACTAGAGGCTGCGGCAGCCGCTGGATGCGCCGCGCAACACTTGCAAAAGACGGCAGCCGCCAGCCGTGCTTTTCCGCCAGCCGCTGCACCTGCCGGAAACACAGCCGCAAGCTCGGCTTCTCCGGCCGCAGCCACAGCGCCAGCAGCTTGCGCCACGCCGCATCCGGCATCGGCGCCTCGTATTCCTGCATCCCCCAGCGCGGCGCGAGCAACCCGGCCCACGCCGCCACGTTCTCCACGCCCGCCACACCAGGCAGGCGCTTATCCCCCCACCACCAGCGCGCCAGCGTCCCCTTCGAGACCCCATGCTCCCGCGCCGCCTGCGCGATCGCCTCCGTCGCGCACAGGCCAGCCTCCATCCAGCGCTTGACTGTCAGGCAGATCCGCACCCGGCGCATCGCCTCCTCGCGCACCCGCGCCGGGCGCGTGGCCAGGTGATCGGAAATCCGGGTCAACTCCTCCTCGGAAAAAGACGCCGGGCGCGCGGCAGGCGAACCCGCCGCGACGCCAGGCAAACCCGGCATCGCGCCGGAAGAACAGGAGGAAACAGCCGGGTACTTGCAGGCGCCCCCGGCCACGGCGCCGAAACCTGTCGAGAGGGTGGGGGTGGCCGGAATCGAACCGGCCCCACGGGTTAGCGGCCCGTTGCCAGCGTCCGCCGCCGCCGTCGCGGCGCGTCCACCCTGGTACCCCGCAGGCACGGCGAGCCCACCGCCCTGCGCGAAGGAGAGTCCATCTCCACCCCCACCGGCGAGCCCGCCGCCCGCGCTGGCGGGCGCGGGAGCGGGGCAGGAGCGCAGCCCCTCGGTAGGCTCGCCGCTGTGGGCGGGAAGGAGAGCTACATGTGGCGTAGCAACAGCTACATTTGGCGTAGCTAACCTCACGCCTCCCGGCACGGCACCCCGAGCAGGGCGCAGTGCGCCTGTAGCTGCGCGAGCGCCTCGCGCTGCCTCGTGTGCCAGTGCGTCGCCACTAACTCTCCCTCGCCGTCCCACAGCATCAACATCCAGCGCCTTCCGACGCGCGTGAGCGTCGCAACCATCAACTCCGTTTCCGGGTGCGTGATGAGAGTCATGTCCGCCTCCTAAAATCGCCGCCTGCCGCTCGATCAGGTAGCGTTCAACGGCCAGCCGCACGTTGATCGCCTTCCCGCGCCGCGAAAAAGCCGTTGGCAGGTCTTCCACCCGCCAGCGCTTGGCGCCGCCCAGCCCCGCCCGGTCGTGGTGAGGCGGCCAGTCTGGAGAGGTGGCCCATTTATTCCGTACTGTGTTGTAATCAACCCCAACGGCCGCTGCGATGTCGGCCAAATCGACCAGATCACACATCGCGCACCTCCACGCGATCGCCAATCGCGATCACCCGGTGCATGGGCCCGACGAACACCTCCACATCACGGTCGCCCGGATAGACCAGCGCCACCCCGCACGCCGCGATCTCGCGGGCGATCCGCTCCGCGGCCTGCTGGCCGCGCCGTGAGGTGTAAAAGATGTCGGTCGCCGTCTCGGCGGCCGGGTCATCCTCGTCCGCCACCTGGATGTGAGGCAGCGCCGGCCCGCCGATGTCGCACGGGCGCGCCGCCAGGTACCGGAGCACGCGGCGCATCACGCAGCCCCCTTCGCCGCCCGGCGCAGCAGCGCTATCAGCTCATCCGCGCTCGCATCCTTGGGCGGGATCACCCCATCCTTGATCCCAAGCGCCACCGCCACCTTGTGCGTGTCGCCGCGCACGCCAACCAGCCGCCCGCGCACCACCTCATTGACGATCCTTGGGTTCACCCCAAGGGCCCGCGCCAGCGCGGTCTGTGATATTCCCAGCCGCTCGATGGCCTCCCGCGCCCTGCGGGCGCGCTCCTTATCAATCCGCACTGTCTCCGTCATACTGTCACCTCGTGGATGTTGATGCGTCACGGTGGGTATCTTTGAGAACTTTAGTTCTCATGTCAAGGGGTGTGCGTGAACTTTTTTCATCGCTTCGCAGAAGAAAGGAAGAGGCTTGGCCTAAGCCAAGCCTCTGCCGCGTCTGCATGTGGAGTGAGTAGAGAGATGTGGGGGAAGTACGAACGTGGCGCAGCTCACCCGAGCAGCGAGATACTCGAGAAATTCGCTTTTGTAGGCGCCGACGTCCTCTACATCATCACCGGCCGCCGCGAGCGCCCGGCGTCTGAGCTCACCGACCGCGCCAGGCTCCAGGCCGCCATCGAGGTCATCGAGACGGGCCTGGGCGACAAGCGCCAAGGTCATCGAGCTGCTGCGCCGCGTGGCGTGAACGGGTGCAAGTTATCTACCGCGAACGGGTGCAAGTTAACGGGTGCAAGTTCGCGAACGGGTGCAAGTTAACGGGTGCAAGTTCCAATGCAGAACTTGCACCCTTTCAATGCAGAACTTGCACCCTTTCACAACGGAGGAACGATGGAAGACAAGAAGCAAAAGCTCATCGAGATCGTGCGCGGCGCGGCCCGCGGCACGTCCCGGCGCAAGCCGGCCAAGCCCGCGCCAGCCGTGCGGACCTACGTCGCGCAAAAGAAGCCGGCCTGAAGGCTATTAAACGCCGATCAAACGCCAGCAAAACCGCCTTGAATCAATCGCACATCAGATGCGACAAAACCAGGAAATGGCGACTTATCCACAGGTCCACTCTCATATCGCCGCCACCCGCAAAAATCCCCTAACCCCGCGCCACACAAAGACTTTCCCGCCGCCACGCCATACCACACAACAATCTCACATCACTTGAGACCGCACACTGGCCGTTCCTGCCGGCGTGTTACGGCGGCTGAGTTTCGCAACGGGGCTAGAATCAGCCGATGCAAACCTTCGTCGAGGATCGTCGCCGGCGGGTCGACAGCGCCGTGCTCGCGGGCAAGGCGGCGCTGCTCTATGACAACGCCGTCGCGGGCCAGGTCGTCAGCGCCGCGACCGCCGCGCTGATGGTCTGGGTGCTCGGACACGATCTGCCGGCCGGCGTCGTGTTCGGCTGGTGGGCGGCGATCATGGTCACCGTGGTCTGGCGCCTCATCCTGGTTCGCGCCTGGCGGAGGGCGCGACCCGCCGAGGCGGAAGCGGCATCCTGGGTGCGCCGGTTCGTCGCCGCCGCCGGTGCCTCGGGCGCCGTCTGGGCGGCCGGCGTCATCGGCTTCACGCTCGGCGCCGACTACCGCGAGCAGCTGTTCGTCGGCTTCGTCGCCGCGGGGCTGGTCGCCGGCGGGATGCCGCTGCTCTCGCCGGTGTTCGCGGCCTTTGCCGCCTTCGCGGCGCCGATCGCGGTCGCCCTGGCCTTCGCGGCACTGGCCCAGGCGCACGACGCGCTGGGTTGGGCACTGGGCCTCATGGTCGTCGTCTTCCTGTATGCAGTCCTGCGCAGCGCCCGGGCGATGCAGGCGACGCTCGACGATTCGCTCCGGCTCGCCCACGAGGAGGCGCGGCTCGTCGCCGAGCTCGACGAAGCGAAGCGGGCGGCCGAGGAGTCTTCGCGCGCCAAGACGGCCTTCCTCGCCAACGTCAGCCACGAGATCCGCACGCCGATGAACGGCGTGCTGGGCATGACCGACATGCTCATGGACACGCCGCTGTCGGCCGAGCAGCGTGAATTTACGGGCGTGATCCGCGACAGTGCACGCTCGCTGTTGTCGGTCATCGACGAGATCCTCGATCTCGCCGAGCTGGAGGCCGGCCGCCTGGCCTTGCGCCAGGACGTGCTCAGCCTGCCGGACCTGCTCCGCCAGATCACCGAGGGGGCGCGCACGCGCGCGAGCGCCCGCGGCCTCGAGTTCCGGATGGCCGTGAGCTCCGACGTGCCGACCTTCGTCGAGGGCGACGCCGCGCGGCTCAAGCAGGTGATCGAGACACTGATCGGCAACGCCCTCAAATTCACGCCGCAGGGGCATGTCGAGCTCGAGGTGCAGGCAGACGGCCGCCCGGCGGCAGGGCGCCGCCTGCGCTTCGAGGTACGCGACACCGGCATCGGCATCCCGCCCGAGCGCATCGGCGGCTTGTTTACGCCCTTCACCCAGGCCGACGGCTCGGCCACGCGCAGCTATGGCGGCGCGGGCCTGGGTCTGGCGATCGCCAAGCGGCTCGTCGCCCTGATGGGCGGCGAGATCGGCGTCGACAGCCTCGTCGGAAAGGGCTCGCGCTTCTGGTTCAGCGCGGTGTTCCGGGAGCCAGCCGGGGAAAACCCGGATCGCCCGGCCTGACGGCGAGGCCGGTTTCTTCCTCCGTGAGCGGCTCGGCCCAGGCGAGCTGCTTCTCCAGCACGGCGACGTCGGCCTCGGAGGCATCGCCGGTGCGCGCGCGCAGGCGCCGGCGCAGCTCGTCGGCGGGCGCCTCGCAGGCGAGGATGGCGAAAGGGACGCCGCAGTCCGCGGCGAGCCGCCGGAAGCGGTCCCGTTCTTCCCGCTTGAGGAAGGCCGCGTCGGCGATGACCGCAAAGCCGTCGGCGAGCGCCGCGCGCGCGAGGTCTTCGAGCCGGCCGTAGGTGCGTGCGGTGGCATCGAGGCCATAGATCGTGCCGCCCGAGGCGGCGTCGGGCGCGAAGCCGTAGAGGCGCTTCCGCTCCACGTCGGAGCGCAGGCGAACGGTCGACGCGTCGCGGTCGGCGAGCAGCAGGGCTGAGGAGGCCGTCGTCTTGCCCGAGCCCGAGAGGCCGAAGGTGATCGTCAGACTCAGCCGCGGCAACACGCCGAGGCGCTCGGCCAGAGCGAGATATTCGCCGGCCTCGGCCGGCTTGCCCTGGAGCGCCGCGACCTTGGCGCGGACGACGGCGCGATAGACCGCGTAGAAGCGCATGACCGCCAGGGCGGCGAAGTCGCCGCTCCAGACCAACCACTCGTTGAGCCACCAGCAGGCGAGACCGGGGTGGCCGCGGTCGACGAGGTCCATCCAGAGGAAGGCGATCTCGCTGGCGACGTCGATCCAGCGGAAGTCGTCGTTGAACTCGATGGCGTCGAAGGGCACGACGCCGCGCTCGAGCAGTACGAGGTTGCCGAGATGGAGATCGCCATGGCATTCGCGGACGAAGCCCGCGGCCTTGCGCGCGGCGAAGGTCGCTTCCCGGCGGGCGAACTCGGCCGCGGTCCAGCGGCGCAGGGCGGCGAGCCGTGGCGCCTCGGCCGGCAGCAGCCGATCGAGCTCGTCGAAGTTCTCGACCGCGGGCGCGAGCACGCCCTCGGGCGTGCCGAAGCGCGAGTCGGGGGGCGCCACGGCCGCCGCGGCATGGAAGGCGGCGACCGTGCGCGCAAGCCCGGAAAGATGCGCGGGGGCCAGCTCGCCGCGGGCACAGACGTGGTCGAGGCGCATCGCCTCGTCGAAGCGGCGCATCCGCACCGCCGGCTCGCCATCGATCTCGACGACGCCCAGATAAAGCTCCGGCGCGTAGCGGCGGTTCAAGCGCACTTCCGCCTCGCAGCAGGCGCGCCGCTGCTCGACCGTGCCGTAGTCGAGGAAAGGCAGCGTCACCGGCTTCTTCAGCTTGTAGGCGAACCCGCGCGTGAGCAGCACGCGCGAGATGTGCGTCTCGATGACGGATTCGATGTCGGTCGGCAGCGCCATGGGGCAACGATACTCCTGCCGGCGCCGGAGAGTATCGCCAGCCCCGCGGAGCCGCGGCCGTCGCGGGCGCTAAGGCCGGTCAGGGGAAGCGGCCGCGGCCTTCGCTTCCTGCTTCGAGGCGAAGGTCGCGCCGCCCATGCCGTCGGCCGTGAACTCGATGGTCACATCGGCGGTGCGGTCGCAGCCGCGGTAAGTCCAGCGTTCCTCCCAGCTGCCGGAAACGAGGAAGGCGTGTTCGTAGCCGGGCACGCTGCTCGGCAGCCAGACCGCGTCGGTGAGCGGTCGCGAGACCGTCGTCTTCACCAGCTCCGGCAGCGGCGTGTTCGGCGTCTCCTTCGGGTCGCGGATGCCGCAGGTGGCGATCATCGCCGCCACCGCCTGGGGAAGCTGGGCGTCGAGGAAGAGCTGCGGCGTGGTCAGGGTCTGCCCGAGGCGCTTTTGCACCAGGGCGACCTGGTGATAGCGCTTCAGCCCCGGATGGCTCCAGACCGGCAGCTTGCCGAGCGCCGCGAGCATGCGTTCGCGGTTGCCTTCACCGACGGTGGCACCGGCCATCAGCGCGAGCGAGAAGAGCGCGGGCGGATACCTTTTCTCGGCCGCGCGGTAAAGGGCGTCATGGGCCTCGGTGTCGAGCGTCCGCTCGGCGACCGGCCGGGCAGCAAGCGCCAGGTAGCGCGCCGGATCGGGCTTGCCGGCGGCGTCCAGCCAGCGCAGCGGGCCGGCGATCAGCGCGACATAGACGAAATGGCTGCTGCCGGGATCGCCGAGGCGGTCGCCGCGGCGCGCGTAGTCGAGCGCCTTGTCCGCGTCCTTCGCCACGCCCTCGCCGCTCGCGTGCATGCGTGCGAGCGGCTCGAATGCCCGTGCCACGCCGCCCTCGGCGGCCTTCCCGTACCAGCGGACGGCTTCCGCCTTGTCGACGGTGGCGCCCTGCCCGGTGTCATGCATGAAGCCGAGCAGCCAGCTGCCGCGCGCGTCGCCGGCTTCGGCGGCCTGGCGCGCCTCGCGCAGGGCCGTGTCATAGTCCCGGGCCTTGTGGGCGGCGACGGCCTCGTCGAAGCCCGCAGTCGCGGTGCTCTGCAGGGTGAAGACGGTGGCGGCCGCGAGGGCGAGGCGCAACGGGCGAAGAAGTGGCATGGTGGCACTTGTTTCCAGTGGGAAGGGACGGCCGCCGGTCAGACTTGTCATCGCGACGGCGTCCGGAAATTTACGGCCGCCGCCGTTCGCAATTGAGCGCAGTGAGTCGCGACAGCCGAAACTCAGCCGCCGTGACACGCCGGCCATTCAGCCCTGGAGCACGAGCCCCGCATGCTCGCGCATCGGGTGGAAGCGGATCTTCGGGTAGCGTTCCTGCGTCAGTTCGAGGTCGTAGCGCGAGGACATCAGGTAGGCGTGGGTGTCGGCGGCGTCGAGCGCGAGGCGGGAGCCGTTGGCATTCATGAAGCGCGAGAGCTCGGCCGGGTCGTCGCTGCTCACCCAGCGCGCGCCGGCGTAGCTGGCGGGCGCAAGCCGCGCCTCGACGCCGTACTCGGTCTTCAGCCGGTGCTGGACGACCTCGAACTGCAGCTGGCCGACGGCGCCGAGCAGCATCAGGCTGCCCGCGAGCGGCCGGAACACCTGGATGGCGCCCTCCTCGCCGAGCTCCTGCAGGCCCTTGGCGAGCTGCTTGCTCTTCATCGGGTCGGCGAGCTCGACGGTGCGGAACATTTCCGGCGCAAAGAAAGGCAGCCCCGTGAATTGCAGCGGCTCACCGCCGGTCACGGTGTCGCCGAGCTGGAGGCCGCCGTGGGTGACGATGCCGATGATGTCGCCGGCGTAGGCTTCCTCGACGCGGTCGCGCCGCTGCGAGAGGAAGGTGACGACGCCGGTCGGCCGCAGTTCCTTGCCGGTGCGGCGGACCTTGAGGCGCATGCCGCGCTCGAACCTGCCCGAGCAGACGCGGACGAAGGCGATGCGGTCGCGGTGCGCCGGGTCCATGTTGGCCTGGATCTTGAAGACGACGCCGGAGAATCCGTCCTCCTCGGGACGCACCTCGCGGGTCGTGGCCATGCGCGGCGCGGGCGCGGGCGCGAGATCGACCAGGGCGTCGAGCACCTCGCGGACGCCGAAATTGTTG
The DNA here is from genome assembly GCA_964530115.1 of uncultured Rhodocyclaceae bacterium. GTDB lineage: Bacteria > Pseudomonadota > Gammaproteobacteria > Burkholderiales > Rhodocyclaceae > Fen-999. The sequence continues at coordinate 28,757 of CAZGYD010000021.1, forward strand.
ATCGCCGAGCCGAAGAAGACGGGCGTCTGGCGTGCGGCGAGGAATTCGTCGCGGCAGAACGGGTGGCCGGCATGGCGCACCAGTTCGATCTCGTGCGCCGCGGTCTGCCATTCGTGCCCGAAGCGGGCGGCGAGAAGCGCTGGATCTCCGAGGATCTCGTCGTCGTCACCGACACGGTCCTCGCCCGGGCGGAAGACGCGCATGCGTTCCGTCCGCAGGTCGTAGATGCCGTGGAAACGCTTGCCCTGGCCGACCGGCCAGGTCAGCGGCGCGCAGGGCATGCCGAGCGTGCGCTCGATCTCGTCGAGCAGGTCCAGAGGCTCCCTCACCTCGCGGTCGAGCTTGTTGATGAAGGTGAGGATCGGCGTGTTGCGTGCGCGGCAGACCTCGATCAGGCGCAGCGTCTGCGCCTCGACGCCGTTGGCGGCGTCGATCACCATCAGCGCCGCGTCGACGGCGGTGAGCACGCGGTAGGTGTCCTCGGAGAAGTCCTGGTGGCCGGGCGTGTCGAGCAGGTTGATGACGCAGTCGCGGTACTCCATCTGCATCACCGAGCTGGCGACGGAAATGCCGCGCTGCTTCTCGATCTCCATCCAGTCGGAGGTCGCGTGGCGGCTCGCCTTCCTGGCCTTGACGCTGCCGGCGATCTGGATCGCGCCGGCGAAGAGCAGCAGCTTTTCCGTCAGCGTGGTCTTGCCCGCGTCCGGGTGCGAGATGATGGCGAAGGTGCGCCGGCGGGCGACTTCTGGGGCGAGCGACACGGGTTTGCTCCGGAACGAAAAAGGGCGCGATTATCCCCGCGCCCCGCGATCGCCGCAAGCGGCGGCGATGGCTCAACCGGCGCCCGCGTACTTTTCCCTGACCATGCGGTCGATCGTCGCCACGACGCCTTCGCTGCCGCGCTCCATCTCTTCGAGATGGTCGTAGATCCGCTGCTGGAGTCCGGCATCATTCTCCCAACCGGTGCCGATCAGGCCGAGCACGGCATGGGCGTTGTCGTGAACGCGCGCGTGCGGCGCCTCCATGTCGCGATAGGCCGGCACGGTGCTGAAGCGCGCCTTGCCGTCGCCCTCGTGGTACCACTTGCCGAGCCGGCAGGCGGTATGGCCGACACTGACGGGCTTGACGTACTGCTCGTCGCCGCCCGAGTTCAGCGCCATGTAAGTGCGCTGCTTGTAGATCATGTGATCGACCTTGATCAGCGAGGCGAAGCTCTGGTCCATGGCATGGTTGGCCTTGCCGAGCGTCGTCCCGGCCGAGGCGGCGAACTGGCGGAAGCGCTCGGCAAGCTCGCCGACGACGGCGCGCGACCGCTCGGTCGTGGCCAGCATCGCCGCGGAATCGTCGCGCATGGCGGCGGCTTCGCTCATCAGGCCATCCATGATGCGGCCGATCGACTCGGAGGCCTTCTTGGTGTTCTCGGCGAGCTTGCGGACCTCGTCCGCGACGACGGCGAAGCCGCGGCCGGCCTCGCCGGCACGGGCGGCTTCGATCGCGGCGTTGAGCGCCAGCAGGTTGGTCTGGTCGGCGATGCCGTTGATCAGCGCCACGGCGTGCTGGATCTCGTTGCCGCGCGAATTGAGCTCGGCGACGGCCCGGCCCGAGTGTTCTACCTTTTCGGCGATCTCGCCGAGCTGGCCGACCACCGCGGCGACGGCGGCCTCGCTGGCGCCGGCATCGGCGTGGGTGCGGGTCGCCACTTCGACCACAGTCTTCATCTGCTCGGCGATCGCCACCAGATCGGCCTGGCTGGAGAGCAGATTGTTGGTGACGTTCCTCGAATTGAGCGCCTGGACGTTGGACATCAGCCGGTTGCGTATCTGCTCGCGCACGGTCTGGGCCATGCCTGCGAGCGAGACGTTGAGGTTTTCCAGGCCGGCGCGGAAGACACCGTGCAGGCCGACCGGCTGGCACTTGCGCCAGGCCAGGCCGTCGCTTGCATATTTGAAGGCCGTGCCGACCTCGCGGAAATAGGGCTCGAGCTGGTCGAGCATGTCGTTCACGTTCCAGCACAGGCGGCCGACCGGGTCGTCGGCCTCGATGCCGGTGATGCGGCCGTCGAAGCGCCCCTGGGCGACTTCGACGGCGATCTGCTCGAGCCTGGAAAGCGGCGCGAGCCAGCGCCGGCTGGCGATGTGCATCCAGGCGGCGAGCCCGACGCCGAGCACGAGCACGCCGGCGCAGGCCCAGTTGAAGCCGTAGAAAGCGAGGTTGATGATCAGCCCGGCAACGAGCAGCATGCCGAAACCGAGCGCGAAGAGGCTGTAGCGGGCCTGGAGGGTGGTCGTGTCCATGGCTTCAGAAGGAAAGAACGAACTCGTCGTAGGTGGTGCCTTTCTCGGCGAGGAGATCGGTGAGGATCTCCGTCGAGGCGGCGATCGCGTCGCGGGCGCCGGCCTGGCGCTCGGCCTCGAGCATGGTCCGGTAGAGGTCGGAGAAGAAGCGCACGGCCTCGTCCTTCGGCTTGCGCCGTGCCGAGAGGTAGCCGATGTGCCGGCCATCGAGGTCGTAGGATGGCGTGACGTTGGCGAAGGTCCAGTAGAAGCTGCCGTCCTTCGCCATGTTCTTGACGTAGGCGAAGCACTCGCGGCCGGACTGGATCGTGTCCCAAAGCAGCTTGAAGACGGCGCGCGGCATGTCGGGATGCCGGACGATGTTGTGCTGGCTGCCGAGCAGCTCGGCCTCGGTGTATCCGGAAAACTCGATGAAGATGCGGTTGCCGTAGGTGATGCGGCCCTTGAGGTCGGTCTTGGAGACGATGAAATCCTCTTCCCGCATTTTCCGCTCGACGGTGGTCGGGACGATGTCGCGTTTCAACGGCGGCTCCTCGTTCGTAGTTCTTTGGTGGTAAGTTTGCGGCCGGCCACGGTCTGCGAATGCGCCAAATACTGAAGGCGATTGCGGCCATTTCCCCGTCATGTGCGGGTGAGGCGCACGCTGTTATGATGAAACCGAAGTTTCCCGCGGGAAGCTGCACACTCTGTCCATGACCCTGACCGATCTCAAGTACATCGTCGCCCTGGCCCGCGAGCGCCACTTCGGCCGCGCGGCGGAAAAGTGCTTCGTCTCCCAGCCGACGCTCTCGGTCGCGGTGAAGAAGCTGGAGGAGGAGCTCGGCGTCATCCTCTTCGAGCGCTCGCCGCAGGAAGTCCGCCTGACCCCGGTCGGCGAACGCATCGTCGCCCAGGCGGAGAAGGTGCTCGGCGAAGTGGCCCAGCTCGCCGAAATCGCCGCCGCCGGCAAGAATCCGCTGGCCGGGCCGCTGCGCCTCGGCGTGATCTACACGATCGGCCCATGGCTGTTGCCGAAGCTGGTGCCGCTGCTCCACGAGCGGGCGCCGGAAATGCCGCTGCTGCTCGAAGAGAACTACACCCACGTGCTGCTCGACAAGCTCAAGGCCGCCGAGCTCGACGTGGCCATCCTGGCGCTGCCCGTCGAGGAGCCGGGACTGGTCGTCCAGGGCATTTACGACGAAGCTTTTCGGGTTCTCGTTCCGGCCGGACATCCCTGGGCCAGGCTCAAGCAGGTCGATCCCGCCAGCCTGCTCGAACAGCCGCTTTTGATGCTCGGCCGGGGCAACTGCTTCCGTGACCAGGTACTCGACCTATGTACCCAGGCCGGCCGCGGCGGGCCGCAGGTGCTCGAGGGCAGCTCGCTCGAGACGATCCGGCACATGGTCGCCTCGGGCGTCGGCATCACGGTGATGCCGGCCACGGCGGTCGACGACATTCCGAAAAACGACCCGCTGCTACGGGTCCGCCATTTCATCGAGCCCGTGCCCTCGCGCCGGGTCGGCATCGTCTGGCGCGCGAGCTTCCCGCGCCATCAGGCGATTGACCTGCTGCGCGCGGCCCTGCTCGACTGCAATCTGCCCGGCACCCGGCCGGTGGCGCGCCGATAGCCGGCGGCTATCGATACCGTAGAAAAATCCAATTTCCATTTTTCCGGTCGGGCTTCTAATCTGGTCTGGTCGAGGCGTCTGTCCCGGCTTTTCACGCTGCCGCCGCAGAAAAGGCGGGCAGTCCGTCAATCACAGTCGAGAAGGAGGCAAAGCATGGAACTCAAGGGCTCCAAGACCGAGCAGCACCTGAAGGCCGCGTTCGCCGGTGAATCGCAGGCCAACCGCCGTTACCTCTATTTCGCCAACAAGGCCGACGTCGAGGGCTATCCGGACATCGCGGCGCTGTTCCGCTCGACCGCGGAAGGCGAAACCGGCCACGCCCACGGCCACCTCGAGTACCTGGAGAAGTGCGGCGATCCGGCCACCGGCCTGCCGTTCGGCTCGACGCGCGACAACCTGAAGTCGGCGGTCGCCGGCGAGACGCACGAATATACGGACATGTATCCGGGCATGGCCAAGGACGCGCGCGCCGAGGGCTTCGATGAAATCGCCGACTGGTTCGAGACGCTGGCCAAGGCCGAGCGTTCGCATGCCAACCGTTATCAGAAGGCACTGAACGAACTCGGCTGAAACTCAGCCGTGGTAACACGCCGCGGACGGGGCGCGAGACCGCCGCCGCGGCAATGCTGCACCCCCAGCCCCGACACTCCGACCGAGAAGGAGCCAGGCCATGGCCGGTTCGGCACGCGAAGGCAACCTCGAAGCGCCCACACGCCACCCGATCGACTGGCGCAATCCGGAGTTTTATGACGAGGAGGCGCTCCATCGCGAGATGGAGCGCGTCTTCGACATCTGCCACGGCTGCCGGCGCTGCGTCAGTCTCTGCCAGTCGTTCCCGACGCTGTTCGATCTCGTCGATGCCTCCGAGTCCATGGAAGTCGACGGCGTCAAAAAGGAAGACTATTGGAAGGTCGTCGAGCACTGCTATCTCTGCGACCTCTGCTACATGACCAAGTGCCCCTACGTGCCGCCGCACGAGTGGAACCTGGATTTTCCGCACCTGATGCTGCGCGCCAAGGCGGTGCATTTCCGCAGGCACGGGGCGAAGCTGCGTGACCGCGTGCTCACGAGCACCGACGTCGTCGGCCGCTTCGTCGGCATCCCGATCGTCGCGCCGACGGTCAATGCGGTCAACAAGGTCGGCGTCGCCCGCAAGGCGCTCGAAGCCGTCGCCGGGATCCACAGCGAAGCCTGGCTGCCCGAATTCTCGGGCCGGCCACTGCGCAGCCGGCTGCGTCCCCTGCCGGCCGACATGCCGAGCGAACCCGCCGGGCGCACGAAGGGCAAGGTCGCGCTCTTCGCCACCTGCTTCATGAACCGCAACGAGCCAGGCCCCGGCGAGGACCTCGTCGCGGTCTTCGAACACAACGGCATTCCGGTCACGATCGCCGAAAAGGAGCGCTGCTGCGGCATGCCCAAGCTGGAGCTCGGCGACTTCGAGTCGGTGCGTGCCGCCAAGGAGGCGAACATCCCGGTGCTGGCGAGGCTCGTCGACCAGGGCTGGGACCTCACGGCGCTGATCCCCTCCTGCGTGCTCATGTTCAAGCAGGAGCTGCCGCTGATGTTTCCCGATGATCCCGACGTGCTCAAGGTGAAGAACGCTTTCTTCGATCCCTTCGAGTACCTGATGCTCCGGCACAGGGAAGGCAGGCTGAAAACCGACTTCAGGCAGGGCCTCGGCAAGGTCGCCTATCACGCGGCCTGCCACCAGCGCGTCCAGAACATTGGCCCGAAGACGAAGGAATGCCTGTCGCTCGTCCCGGACACGCAGGTCGAGATCATCGAGCGCTGCTCCGGCCATGACGGCACCTACGCGGTGAAGAAGGAGTTCCACCCCTACGCGATGAAGATCGTCAAGCCGGTCGTCGGCCGTGTCGATCAGGCCAGGCCCGACCACTACGGTTCCGACTGCTGCATGGCCGGGCATCACATCGGCCACGCGCGTGGCGACGGCAGCCGGCCGGAACATCCGATCACCCTGCTGCGCAAAGCTTACGGGATCTAGACCATGCTCACCCGCGACGACCTCTACACCCTCGAAAAGTACGCCCGCGTGCGGCCGCAGTTCCGCGCCCGCGTCATGGCGCACAAGAAGAACCGCATCGTTCCGCTGGGTCCGAACGCGACACTGCATTTCGAGGACAGGCTGACCATGCAGTACCAGATCCAGGAGATGCTCCGCCTCGAGCGCATCTTCGAGCCGGAGCTGATCCAGGAGGAGCTCGACGTCTACAACCCGCTCATTCCCGACGGCCAGAACTGGAAAGCGACCTTCATGATCGAGTACCCGGATCCGGAAGAGCGCCGGCGCCGGCTCGCGGAGCTCGTCGGCATCGAGCACGCGGTCTGGGTGCAGGTGGCGGGCTTTCCGCGCGTTTCGCCGATCGCCAACGAGGATCTCGACCGGACCGCCGAGGGCAAGACCTCCTCGGTGCATTTCCTGCGTTTCGAGCTGAGTCCCGAGATGATCGCCGCGCTCAAGGCGGGCGCGCCCTTGACCATGGGCATCGACCACCCGAACTATCAGGCGAGCGTCACGGCTTCCGCGGCCGTCCGGGACTCGCTGATCGCCGATCTGGCCTGAGCGGCCAGGAAAAATTCTGCGGCGCAGATAGCGAATCTCCTTCACGGGCGCTGCGCGCCGACGATAGCCGACGGCTATCTATCGCATTCCAACGATTGATTGGCCATGGCTATCGAACGGGATTAGGATTCCCAGCGTGATCCGCACATGACCAAGGAGAACGCCATGAAAGCCAGCAAATCCGCCAGGACGCCCGCCATCGACATCGGCATCGGCGAGAAGGACCGCGCCGCCATCGCCGCCGGCCTGTCGCGCTTCCTCGCCGACAGCTTCACGCTCTACATGATGACGCACAACTTCCACTGGAACGTCACGGGGCCGATGTTCAATACGCTGCACACGATGTTCATGGAGCAGTACACCGAGCAGTGGAACGCGCTCGACATGATCGCCGAGCGGATCCGTTCGCTCGGTCATCCGGCGCCCGGCAGCTTCCACGAGTACGCGAAACTCGCCTCGATCGAGGAGCCGAAGGGCGTGCCCAAGGCGACCGAGATGATCCGGCTGCTCGTCGCCGCTCAGGAAGCGACCGCCCGCACCGCGCGCAGCCTGTTCCCGATGGTCGAGAAGGCCAACGACCAGCCGACCCTGGACCTCCTCACACAGCGGCTGGAGATCCACGAGAAGACGGCATGGATGCTCAGGAGCCTGCTGGAGGAGTAGCACCCGAATAGCACGAGCGGTGAACTTGCAATCGAGAATTGTTCGCATATACAATGCGAACAATTCTCGTTATGGAGGTTCACCATGCTTCGTCTTTCCCGCATCCTTCGCAGCACGGGCCTTGCCGTTCTGACCGGCATCGCCCTCGATGCCACCGCCCTCGAGTACCCGATCGGCGCACCGCAGAACCTCGCCGGCATGGAGGTCGCCGCGGTCTATCTCCAGCCGGTCGAGATGGAGCCCGAGGGCCACATGCGCAAGGCGGCGGAGTCGGACATCCATCTCGAGGCCGACATCCATGCGCTGGCCAACAACCCGAACGGCTTCCCCGAAGGCTTCTGGATTCCCTATCTGCTCGTCAAGTACGAGCTGACCAAGGTGGGCACCGGTGAGGTGATCAAGGGCGACATGATGCCGATGGTCGCCTCCGACGGCCCGCACTACGGCGACAACGTCAAGCTCAAGGGCCCGGGCAGGTACAAGGTCAAGTTCATCATCTACCCGCCCAACGCCAAGGAGAACCCGCAGGGGAACGCCTTCGGCCGCCACACCGACCGCGCCACCGGTGTGCGCCCGTGGTTCAGGCCGGTCGAGGCCGAATGGGAATTCACCTACGCCGGCATCGGCAAGAAGGGCGGGTACTGAGCATGCGCACGAAGCTGATGGCCGCGCTGATCGCGGCCGGCGTCGCGCTGCCTGCGCTCGCCGACGATACCGCCGCCCTGCGCGCCGAGCTGAAACGCCTGGCGGAGCGCATCGAGGCGCTGGAAAAGCAGAACCGCGAGATGGAAAAGGCGCTCGCCACCGAGCGCGTCAGCGAGAACGAGCCCGAGGTGGTCACCCGACTCAAGGCGGTCGAGTTCCAGACATTGTCGATGCAGAAGCAGGCGCGCCAGATCGAGGCGCTCGAAGGCATCAGCGTCGGCGCCGCCGTCACCGGCGTGGCGCAGAAACTCAGCCGTGGTAGCACGCCGGCCGGCGAGCGCGAATCGCGCGCCGGTTACCGCGGCGACCTCTCCGTCACGCTTCCCGGCGGCGAGATGGGCGACATCGAGGGCAAGATCTTCACCCACGTCCGCTTCGGCCAGGGCGAGGGTGTGACGGCAAGGCCGACCTACACGAGCACACCAAACACCCTGGCCTTCCAGAAGGGGGAAGGACCGGACGACTCGTTCGCCATCCTCGCCCAGGCCTGGTACCAGCTCAAGGTGCCACTGCCGCGCGACGGCATCAAGGCCCACTCGCGCGAGCACCTGCATCTGACCTTCGGCAAGATCGACCCCTTCGTCTTCTTCGACCAGAACGCGGCCGCCGACGACGAATCGGCGAAGTTCATGAACAACGTGTTCGTGCACAACCCGCTGCTCGATTCCGGGGGCGACATCGGCGCCGACGCTTATGGCTTCGCCCCGGGTGCCATCTTCCAGTACGTCAATGAAAGGCGGAAGGGCTCGGAGTGGATGCTCTCGCTCGGCGTCTTCGGCTCCGGGCCCGGCGCCAACTTCAGCGGCTCGCTCTCGGCGCCGCTCCTGATCGCGCAGGCCGAGACGAAGGCACGGTTCAACTATCTGCCGGGCAACTATCGCGTCTATCTGTGGCAGAACGGCCGGGCGTCGGGTTATGACGGCATCGAGCGCCACCATGCCGGTTTCGGCGCCTCGATCGATCAGCGGCTGACTGACGACCTGACGCTCTTCGGCCGCTATGGCCACCAGCTCAAGGGCCGGGTGCGCTTCGACCGTGCCGTGACCATCGGCACGGAACTCGCCGGCAGCGCCTGGGGCCGCGCTGCCGACGGGCTGGGCTTCGCGGCGGGCGCGCTGCGCACGAGCAGGGACTTCCGCAACGACGCGCCGGTGCTCGATGCGAACGGTGACGGCAATCCCGATTTCGGCTACGAGGCCGCCGGCTGGGAGAAGCAGGCCGAGCTCTACTACCGCTACAGGGTCAACAACAAGCTCGAGCTGACGCCGGACTTCCAGCTGATCCGCAGGCCGGCGGGCGATGGCTCGGCGCAGACGGTGAAAGTGATCGGCATGCGCATCAAGGTCGGGATCTGAGCATGCGCCGCCTCCTCCCGCACCTGCTCTTCGTCGCCCTGCTCTGGTTCGGCCTTGGCTGGGCGACGCAAAGCGCCGCCCAGCCGGTCGAACTGCCGACCTTCCACATCGTCGTCAGGGACGGACGCTTCTCACCGGAACGCCTCGAAGTGCCGGCCGGCACACGCATCAAACTCACGCTGCAGAACGACGGACCCGGCCCGCTCGAGTTCGAGAACGACGAGATGCGCATCGAGAAGATCCTCGCGCCCGGCGCGCGCTCCTTCGTCGTCTTGCCGAAGCTCAAGGCCGGCGAGTACGAGTTCATCGACGAGTTCAACCCGATCACGGGCCGGCTCACGGTCATCGCCCGATGAACCCACACGTGGCCACGATCAACCTGCACACGCGCCGCACGCGGCTGGCGCGTCTCGGCGACTGGATGGCGCGCCACCGCCGGGCGATCCTCGGCCTCCAGTGGGCGATCGTCGCCTGCTATGCCGTCCTCGTCGTGCTGCCGGCCTTCCTGCCGCAGCCGGACCCGGAGGCGCGCCTCTTCTCCAGCGACCTCGGCGCATCGAGCTTCGTCGATCCCGAGTACTGCACGACGGACGGCCAGATGGCGATGCAGGACAAGCCGCCCTACGTCGCCAGCTGGCACGAACGCCTCACGCTCGCCGCGCAGTACCTGTTCTGGGGCCTCTGGTGGCCGTTCGTGATCGTCTCGGTGATGGCCATGGGCCGTGTCTGGTGCGGCGTGCTCTGCCCCGAAGGTGCGCTCGCGGAGTTCGCGAGCCGCCACGGCCGCGGCGGCGCCATCCCGAAATGGCTGCGCTGGAGCGGCTGGCCGGTCGTCGCCTTCATCCTGACCACCGTCTATGGCCAGTTGATCAGCGTCTACGAATATCCGCAGGCGGCGCTGCTGATCCTCGGCGGCTCGACCGTCGCCGCCATGGCCATCGGCTGGTTGTACGGCAAGGGCAAGCGGGTCTGGTGCCGTTATCTCTGCCCGGTCTCGGGCGTGTTCGCATTGCTTGCGCGGCTTTCGCCCGTACATTTCCGCGTCAATGCCGATGCCTGGCGCCGGTACCCGGTCCGCACGCCGGCCGTCGATTGCGCGCCGCTGCTCAACGTGCGCCGGCTCGAGGGCATGGCGCAATGCCACGCCTGCGGCCGTTGCAGCGGCCACCGCGATGCCGTCGAGCTGGCGGCGCGCTCGCCCGCTCGCGAAATCCTCCACGGCGAGCCACCCCGAACCGCCGAAGCGGTGCTCTTGCTCTTCGGCCTCCTCGGCGTCGCCATCGGCGCCTTCACCTGGACCGTGAGTCCATGGTTCGTGGCGCTCAAGCAGGCGGCGGCCGAATGGCTCGTCGAGCGCGACATCCTCTGGCCGCTGGAGAGCGGCGCGCCCTGGTGGCTGCTCACGCATCAAGAAGCGACCGGCGACCTCTTCAGCTGGCTCGACGGTGCGATGATCCTCGGCTGGATCGGCGGCGTCGCGCTGCTGCTCGGCGGTGTTTCGTATGCCTGCCTGCGCATTGCCGCGCACCTGGCCGGAACCGACTGGCGCCGGCTGTCGCTCGCTTTGACGCCGCTTGCCGGCATCGGCCTCTTCCTTGGACTTTCGATGATGACGGCGACACACCTGCGCGCCGAGGGCGTGCCACTCGGCTGGCTGCCCGGCCTGCGCGCGTCGCTGCTCGCGGCCGGCGTCACGGGCTCGGCCTGGCTCGGCCTGCAACTCCTGAAACTCAGCCGTCGCAATACGCCGGCGAAGGCCGCTTCCGGCGCCATCGGCGCGATGCCCGTCGTGATGGTCACTGCAAGCTGGCTGCTCGTCTTTTACGTCTGGTGAGGAGTAACTCATGGATGACACCAATCCAACCGCTCACCAGCCACCCGCACGCATGGTCGCGGGTGCGCTGGCGCATCTGGCGCGGCACATGGAGACCGGTTGCCCGCGCTCGGCATACCTCGCTGCCATGCTGCTCGAACAGGTGGCCAACGATCCTGACGCCGACGAGCACCTGCGCGCGCATGCACGGGAACTGGTCGAAATTCTCGAAAGGGACCGGGAGCGGGAAAACCCTGGCGATTCCGTGCCGGCTCCGAACGCAGCCTTATCGACAATCACCGACACGACGAGGAGGGAAACATGGACAAGGACAAGGTACTGAAAACGCTCAACCGCATCATGGAGCTCGAGCTCGCCGGCGTCGTGCGCTACACGCACTATGCCCTGATGGTTTACGGCTACAACCGGATACCGATCGTCGACTGGCTGCAGAAGCAGGCAGATGAGAGTCTCGCCCACGCGCGCCGGGCCGGCGACCTGGTGACCTGGCTGGGCGGCCATCCGTCGCTCGGCATCGGACCGCTGCTCGAATCGCACAAGCACGACATCGGCGACATCCTGCGCGAATCGCTGGCGCACGAAGGGGAAGCGCTCAGGGCTTACGAGGAACTGCTCGCGCTCGTCAAGGATCGTGACGTCCGTCTCGAAGAGTACGCCCGCGACATGATCGCCGAGGAAGTCGCACACCAGGACGAAGTCGACAAGATGCTGCGCAAGCCCGGCCAGACCGAGACTTTCGCAGGGTTACGGAACTGAGTCGGCAATGGCTGACGCGTCGCGCCTCTCGCCGCTCGCGCTCGCCCTCGTGGCCATGGCCCACGTGGCCGTGCTCGCGCTGCTGGTGAGCCTGCGCGTCGTGCCGGTAACGCTGCCGCTGCCGCCGCTGATGGTGAGCCTGGTAACGCCTTCGCAGCCACCTGAGTCCGCACCGGAAATCGTCCCGCCGCGACCAAAAGCGGTGGCACGCCGGGAACGGCCGTTGCCGGAACCGAGTCCGCCGGTGCTCGCGGCCGAGACGTCATTGCCGGCCCCGCTTCCCGAAGTCGAGCGGATCGTCGAGCCGACGCCTTTGCCGCCGATCGCCGCGCCCCATGCACCGCCCCAGCCGGCAGCGCCAGCGCCGGTGGCGCCGCCGCGGTTCGATGCCGACTACCTCGACAACCCCAAGCCGGCCTATCCGCCGTTGTCACGGCGCATTGGCGAGGAAGGCAAGGTCGTGCTGCGCGTTTTCGTCGAAGCCTCGGGTCTGCCCTCGCAGGTCGAGGTGCGCACGAGTTCCGGTTCGGAGCGCCTCGACCGTGCAGCGGTCTCCGCGGTCGGACGCTGGAGGTTCGTCCCCGCACGTCAGGGCAGCGAGGCCGTGGCCGCCTGGGTGCTGGTGCCCATCGTTTTCAGCTTGAAGGAATGAGGAACGACATGAACGAATCGCTCGGTTTCGCCCACTTTCTCGCCCAGGCCGACGGCGTCGCCCGTTTCGTGCTCGGGCTGCTCCTCTTCGGTTCGATGGGCAGCTGGTACCTGATCGTCACCAAGGGCATGCACATCTATCGCAGCAACCGCCGCAGCCGGCGCTTCCTCGATTCCTTCTGGGAAGCGCCCAACCTCGAGGCCGTGGCTGCGAAGATCCGAACCGACGGCACGCCGGAGCCCTTTTCGCACCTTCTGCACCACGGTTTCGCCGCTATCGAGCATCTGAGCCGGCGCGAAAACGCCGCCCATCTCATCGATGCCGGCGCGCCCGACGAGATGCTCATGCGTGCCCTGAAGCGCGCCATCGAGGAGGATAAGACACGCATGGAATTCGGCCAGACCTTCCTCGCGACCGTGGCCTCGAGCGCGCCCTTCGTCGGCCTGTTCGGCACCGTCTGGGGCATCTATCACGCGCTGGTGGCCATCGGCCTTTCCGGCCAGGGTACGCTCGACAAGGTCGCCGGCCCGGTCGGCGAAGCGCTGATCATGACCGGCATCGGGCTGGCCGTGGCCATCCCCGCCGCCATCGCCTACAACGCCTTCGCCCGCGCCAACCGCAACACGCTGGCGCGGCTCAACGCCTTCGCCTATGACGTTTTCAACTTCCTCGCAACAGGCATCAAGGCCTCGCCGATGCGTGCCGACGCGCGGGCCACCAGCGAGCGTGTGGTCGCGCTCGCCCGTGCCCAGGGTATCGTCGGCGAACCGCCGGCCCACCCTGGCCTGGCCGTGCGCTGAAAGGACGGGACATGGCCTTCGGAAGCCTCGATACCACCGCCGACGACAACGAGCCGCTCGCCGAGATCAACATGGTGCCGCTGATCGACGTGATGCTGGTGCTGCTGGTCATCTTCATCGTCACTGCGCCGCTCCTCACCCATGCGGTGAAGGTGGATCTGCCGCGCGCCTCGTCTACGGTCAACGTGACGAAGCCGGAGAACGTGCAGCTCGCCATCGACGCCCAAGGTCGCGTCTATTGGAACGGCGAGCCCGTCGATGACTCTGCCTTGAACGAGCGGTTCGCCGATGCGGCGGCCCGGCAGCCGCAGCCCGAGCTGCACATCCGTGCCGAGCGGACGACACCCTACGAGAAGGTCGCACAAGTAATGTCCGAGGCAGCGCGTCGCGGCCTCACCCGGATCGGCTTCGTCACCGACCCGTCGATGCGATGAACGAGCCGCGACAGCACAAGCCGGTGCCCTTGCCGCCGGCACCGCCACCGAGGCTCGACAGCGCGCGGCTGCTCGGCCGTGCGCGCGAGGTGATCATCGTCCATCGCGGTGAAGAATACCGCCTGCGCGTCACCCGACAGGACAAGCTCATTCTGACCAAGTAGTTTCCATTCATCATCAGCCAGCCAGCGCTCCTCGCGCCAGCCAGCCAGCAACATATGACTGACTCAAGGAGCGTTGCATGTCATTGCATAACAAGAAACTGCCGCTGGTGGCGGCCATGATGTTGGTCGGCTTGCCCGTGCTGGCCGACGAGAAAGCCTTGCCAACCGTGAAAGTCGAGGAGGAGAAAGACAAACCAGACGGCTACCGCGCGACGACGACGCGTGTGGGCAAGACGCTGCAGGATCCGCACGACATTCCGCAGGCCGTCACCACGCTTACCAGCACGCTGCTCGACGAACAGCAGGTCGGCAGCCTGAAGGAGGCGATGCGCAACGTCTCGGGCCTGTCGTTCAATTCAGCCGAGGGCGGCCGCTCGGGCGACAACATGAACCTGCGCGGCTTCTACACCTTCGGCGACATGTATCTCGACGGCATCCGCGATACCGCGCAGTACAACCGCGAGACCTTCAACTTCGAGCAGATCGACGTGTTGCGCGGTGCCGGCGCGATGCTCTTCGGCCGCGGCCAGGCGGGCGGCGTGATCAACATGGTCAGCAAGACGCCGCTGTCCGCCGAGCAGTACCGACTCACCGGCAGCATCGGCAGCCACGACTACCGCGAGGCGACGGCCGATCTCAACAAGCCCTTTTCCGCGAGCACGGCACTGCGAGTCAACCTGATGCAGCGTGACGAGGGCAACTGGCGCAGCAATCCCGCCAATGGCGCCGAGCCGGAAATCCATCGCAAGGGCGCCGCACTGAGCCTCGCGCTCAACCGCGATTCGCACAACCGCTTCTGGCTGAACCACTATTACGTCGAGACCGATGACAAGCCCGACTACGGCATCTCGTTCGATACCGCGACGCGCAGGCCGTCCAAGCGCATGCCGTCGGAGTACTACTGGGGCACCGAGCGCAACTTCGACAAGAGCGAGACGAGCATCACGACGCTCGTAAACGAATACCGATTCTCGAGCGACAACCAACTGCGAACGCAGCTGCGGGTCGCCGACTACGAGCGCAGCTACTGGGCCAAGACGCCGAATCTGACGACACCGCCGGCCGCCAACGGTTGGGTCGGCGGCAACCAGACGCGCACCTCGGACTATGAAACCGTCACCCTGCAATCGGATTTCACGAAGAAGCTCAAGGCGCTGGGAATGACGCACGAATTGCTGGCTGGTGTCGAGTACCTGAAGGAGAACAGCTATCGAAAGGGCCTGCAGAACTTCGGCGGCACGACCGAGGCCAATCCTCCGGATTTCCGGCCGTACCAGGAGGCGCTCACCGGCAACCCGGTGCGCTTCAAGGGCGACTCCTACGCCGTCTATGCGCAGGATACGGTGGAGTTCGTGCGGCAATGGAAGGCAACGCTGGGCGTGCGCCGCGACGAGCTCGATGCCGAGTACAACAGCACCACATCGCCGAAACTCAAGTTCGGCGAAAACAGCTGGCGTGCCGCGCTCTCCTTCCACCCCGGCGCGGAGACGCACTACTACCTCGGCTGGAGCGATTCGTTCAGCCCGACCGCGGACCTCTACCAACTCACCGTGCAGCCGCAGCCGCCGGAGCGCAGCGAGGTGGTCGAGCTGGGCGCGAAATGGTTGCTGCTGGACGGCGACCTGGCCTTGCGCGCGGCGCTCTACCGGGCGACGAAGACCTGGGAACGCAACACCGATCTCGAGTCGACAGCAGCGATCCTGACCAAGAGGCGCCGTACCGACGGCCTCGAGCTCGAAGCGGCGGGGCGCGTGGCCGAGCGATGGGAAGTTTTCGCCGGTGTCGCGCTGATGGATGCCGTGATCCTCGACACGGCCGAAAACATCAATGCCACCACCGGCGCCGTCACCAAGGGCAACCCGGAGTACATCGGCAAGCGCGCGCGAAACACGCCGAAATATACGTTCAATCTCTGGACGACCTACCGGCTCGGCGACGGCTGGAAGATCGGCGGCGGTGTCGAGGCCAAGGGCGATCGCCACGCCTTCAATCCGAGCGGTGCCGGCGCGGTGCCGACGCTCGATGGCCAATATCATCCGAACACGGCGCCGGCCTACGAGCGCTGGGACGTGATGCTCGCCTATGAGCGCGCGAACTGGGCAGCCCGCGTCAACGTCAAGAACGTTTTCGACAAGCTCTACTGGAGCGACGTTTACGACAACGGCGGCTTCGTGGTGCCGGGGCCCCGGCGTACAGTCATCCTGACCGGCGAGCTGAAGTTCTGACCATGCGGCGCCGTGACTTTCTCCAGGGCATGTCGGCTGGCGCGGCGCTTGCAGCGCTGCCCCAACTCGCGACGGCCGACGAGACGAACCGACGGGCCGTCATCGGCGCCGCCTGGCGCGGCCCGAAACCAACCGATGCCAACTTCGCCGGTGTGCTCGACGCGGACTGGGAGGCGAAAACCCTTTCCATCCGCTACGCGGTTCCGCTGCCGACACGGCCGCACGGCCTCGTCGCCGAGGCTGGCGGCGGCCTGCTGGTGGCGGGCGTGCGCCCCGGCGGCTGGCTGTTGCGCTGCGATGGCGTAGGTCGCGTCACGCAGCGGTTCGATGTCGAACGCGAGGGCCCGTGCCGGCTCGCCGGCCACATGATTGAAGCAGGCGAACGGTTGTTCACCACGGAAACCGATTTCGCGACCGGCCGCGGGCGCGTCGGCGTGCGTGAGCGCGAAAGCCTGAAGAAGATCGCCGAATGGGACACGCATGGCATCGATCCCCACCAGTTGCTCTTCGACGGACGCGGCGACATCATGGTCGCGAATGGCGGCGTGCCGCGCACGATCGAGGACAGGAAATTCGATCTGCAGCGCATGGATTCGTCGCTCGTACGGCTCGACGGTGAAAGCGGTCGTCTGCTCGGACAGTGGCGCCTCGAAGATCGCCGGCTGTCGATGCGCCATATCGCCTGGACTCAGCCGTCGCAACACGCCAGGCCGTTGCTCGGCATCGCCTTGCAGGCGGAGCATGCGGGGGCGGACGAGCGCGCCGCCGCGCCGGTGCTCGCCGTGTTCGACGGCGAGCGACTCTTCGTGCCGACGACGGCCAACGACGGCGTCGGCTACTGCGGTGACATCGCGCCGGCCTACCGGGGCGGTTTCGTCGTTTCCAGCCATCGATCGGCTCAGGCCCTGCTCTGGCATCCCGGCGTGCCGGAAAAGCTTCAACCGGTCGTCAAACTTCAGGAAGCCTATGCGCTCGCCCCCTGGCATGGCCCCGGGCGCGGCGGCGGCGTCCTCGTCGCCACGGCGTTTGGCCTGGGTCGCTGGCACCCCGAAGCGCCGCCCATGCTCCTGCCCTGGCCGAAGCCGATGGTGCTCGACAACCACTGGGTGCTGATGGAGGAAGCGTAGATCGGGAACCCCGGCGGCGCGCTTCGTTCAATCCCACGCCAGCGCGCCGCCGGTCTGGTATTCGGTGACGCGCGTCTCGAAGAAGTTCTTCTCCTTCCTCAGATTGACCTGCTCGTCGAGCCACGGCAGCACGTTGGGCGCGCCGGGGAAAGGCTCGGGCAGGCCGACCTGGCGTGCGCGGCGGTTGGCGATGTGGCGGAACTGGCCGAGGTGCAGCTCCGCCGAGTAGCCGAGGATCGGCTCGCGCAGGATGTGCTTCGCGTAGGCGGCTTCGGCAGCCTCGCACTCCTGCCACATGGCCGCGACTGCGGCCGCATCGAGGGCGAGCGCCTCTTCGTCGAGGATCTGGCGGATCACGCGCAGGCCGAAGCCGCAGTGGAGCACCTCGTCGCGCATGATGTATTGCAACTGCTCGGCCGCGCCCTTCATCAGGCCGCGCCGCTGCAGCGCGAAGATCGGCGAGAAGCCGTTGTAGAACCAGCAGCCTTCGAAGACGGCGGCGAAGAAGAGGTAGGAGAGCGCGAATTCGTGGAGGTTGTCGCGGTCGCGCAGATCGAGATCCGAGCGCAGCACGCGCTCGAGCCGCCGGTTGGCGATGGCGATCTTGGCCGCGATTTCGGGCACGACGCGGTAGCGGTTGTAGATCTCGCCCTGGTCGAGGTTGAGCGTTTCGATGCAGTGCTGGTAGGTCCAGGTGTGCAGCGCTTCCTCATAGACCTGGCGCGCCTGGTAGATCTGCAGCTCCGGCGCGCTCATCTTCTCCATCACTGCGAGGCCGATGTTGCGCATGGCCAGGATGTCGGCGGTGGTGAGGTAGGCCAGCACGTTCTCGAAGACGTGGCGCTCGGCGGGCGTCAGGCGGTGGTGGTAGTCATGGACGTCCTGCGCCATGTTGATTTCGAGCGGCGTCCAGTGGTTGCGGTTGGCCTTGAGGAACCACTCCCAGGCCCACGGGTAGCGGAAGGGCGCGAGCTGGTTGATGTCGGTGAGGCCATTGACCACGCGCTTGTCGGCGGCGCGCACGGGCGCCAGCACCGGCGCGGTTGCGGCCACCGGTGCGGACGAGGGGGCATCGCCCCATTCGAGACGGGCGTTCATTGGCAGGCCTCGCAGCTTGGATCAACGATGGAGCAGAACTTCGGCGCGGAGTCGGCGCGTTCGCCATCGACGGACTTCTCGGCCTGCGAGGCGCCGAGCGTGCGCAGGTAGTAGGTGGTCTTGAGGCCCCGCCGCCAGGCAAGCTTGTAGAGCTCGTCGAGCTTCCTGCCCGAGGCTTGCGCCACGTAGAGGTTCAGCGACTGCGCCTGGTCGATCCATTTCTGCCGGCGCGCGGCGGCTTCCACGAGCCAGACGGGATCGATCTCGAAGGCCGTGGCGAAGCGGTGCCTGACGTCTTCCGGCACCCGGTCGATCCGGGCGAGCTGTCCGTCGAAGTACTTCAGGTCGGCGGCCATCACTTCGTCCCAGAGGCCGAGCGATTTGAGTTCGGCGACGAGGTGCGGGTTGACGACGGTGAACTCGCCCGAGAGGTTCGACTTCACATAGAGGTTTTGATAGACCGGTTCGATCGACGGGAAGACACCGACGATGTTGGCGATCGTCGCGGTCGGCGCCACGGCGATGCAGTTCGAGTTGCGCATGCCGTGGCGGCGGAGGCGTTCGCGCAGCGTACTCCAGTCGAGTGTAAAGCCGTCGTCGACTTCGACGTCGCCGCCGCGTTCCTCGCGCAGGCGGGCGACGGTCTCGTGCGGCAGGATGCCACGCGACCAGTCGCTGCCCTCGTAGCTCGGGTATTTGCCGCGCTCTTCGGCGAGTTCGGTCGAGGCGAGATAGGCGTAGTAGCAGACCGCCTCCATCGTCCGGTCGGCAAATTCGACCGCCGCCTCGCTGGCGTACGGGAGACCCAGGCGCATCAGGCAGTCGGCGAAGCCCATGATGCCAAGCCCGACCGGCCGGTGGCGCAGGTTGCTGCGCCGGGCCTTCGGGCTTGCGTAGTAGTTGAGGTCGATGACGTTGTCGAGCATGCGCATGGCCGTGCGGATCGTGCGCGCGAGCTTGTCGTGATCGAGCCGGCCATCGGCGAGATGGGCGGCGAGGTTGACCGAGCCGAGGTTGCAGACGGCGGTCTCCGTGTCCGAGGTATTGAGCGTGATCTCGGTGCAGAGGTTGGAGCCGTGGATCACGCCGGCGTGGCGCTGCGGCGAACGGACGTTGCAGGCGTCCTTGAACGTGAGCCAGGGGTGGCCGGTCTCGAAGAGCATGGTCAGCGTGCGGCGCCAGAGCTGGACGGCGGAAACCTGCTTGCAGAGCTTGATCTCGCCGCGCGCGGCCTTCTCCTCGTAGGCCGTGTAGGCGGCCTCGAAGTCGCGGCCGTAGATGTCGTGGAGATCCGGCACGTCGGACGGCGAGAAGAGCGTCCAAGGGCCATCGGCAATGACGCGCTTCATGAACAGATCGGGGATCCACAGGGCAGTGTTCATGTCGTGGCAGCGCCGGCGCTCGTCGCCGGTGTTCTTCCTGAGCTCGATGAACTCCTCGACGTCGAGGTGCCAGGCCTCGAGATAGGCGCACACCGCGCCCTTCCTCTTGCCGCCCTGATTGACCGCCACCGCCGTGTCGTTGACCACCTTGAGGAAGGGGATCACGCCCTGGCTCTTGCCGTTGGTGCCGCGGATGTGGCTGCCCAGCGCGCGCACCGGGGTCCAGTCGTTGCCCAGGCCGCCGGCATACTTTTGCAGCAGCGCGTTCTCGCGGATCGCCGAAAAGATGCCATCGAGATCGTCGCTGACCGTGGTCAGGTAACACGAGGAGAGCTGCGGGTGCCGCGTGCCGCTGTTGAACAGCGTCGGCGTCGAGCACATGAAGTCGAAGGAGGAGATGAGGTCGTAGAACTCGACGGCGCGCGCCTCGCGATCCACTTCGTCGAGCGCCAGACCCATCGCCACGCGCATGAAGAACAGCTGCGGCGTCTCGATCCGGCGGCCGTCGATGTGCAGGAGATAGCGGTCGTAGAGCGTCTGCAGCCCAAGATAGTTGAATTGCCGGTCGCGCTCGGGGCGCAGCGCCGCGGCCAGCCGCGGCAGATCGAATTCGCCGAGGCGCGCGTCGAGCAGCCCGGCATCGATGCCGAGCCTGACGAAACGCGGGAAGTAGTCGGCGAGCGGCTCGGGCGCGCCGGCGAAGATCTCGCGCTCCAGCGCCTGCAGCTGCAGTCGTGCGGCGACGTGGCCGTAGTTCGGCTCGCGCTCGATCAAGGTCCGCGCCGCGAGGACGAGGGCATGGTCGAGCTCGGCCGCCGCGACGCCGTCGTAGAGGCTCTTCCAGGCCAGCTCGAACACCCGCGTCGGCTCGGTGTCGGCAAGCCCCGCACAGGCGGTGTCGATACGGGCGAGCAGCCCGGAACGGTCGATCGGCCGGCGGGCGCCGTTCTCGACGACGTGCAGCACCGGGCCGGCCGCGGCCTCGGCAGAGGCGGCCCGCATCGAGGCCCGCTTCTCCCGATAGAGCACGTAGGCGCGGGCGACGTCGTGGCAGCCGGCGCGCATCAGCGCCAGTTCGACCTGGTCCTGGATGTCTTCGATGTGCACCGTGCCGCCATCGGGCAGCCGCCGCGTCAGGGCGCGGACGACGTCGCCGGTGAGCCGGGCGATGAGTTCCCGCACACGGCTCGAGGCGGCCGCCTCGCCGCCCTCGACGGCGATGAAGGCCTTGCCCATGGCCACGGCGATCTTTTCGGGGTTGAAGGGAACGGCTTCGCCGGTGCGGCGGATGACCTGGTACTGCGCCAGGCTCAGATCGACAGGGGCGCGATCCACGCGTGCTCTCCTCGTGACGGAAGGGGACGGGGAGGCGGGGCGAAGCGCATCCCGGCGTACGTGCCGGGCGTGCAAACGCCAGCGGATCGGAAAGCGATCGTCATGGTCACCTGCCGGGGGCACCCCGCCCCAAACGAACGGTTGCGAATGCCGCGGCAGGTCTCCTGGCTTCCGGCTCGGTCGCCCCGCGCCGCCTTCCCGGGATCTTCCCAGTGGCATGAATGGCGCAAGGCTCGCCGGTCACAGTTGCGGGGGCAGCCCCGGATTCCGGACACGCGGTCCGTCACCGGATTCCCTCTTCGCGCCCCGTCCGGAACGAACGGGGCGACCGCGACGCTGCCGGTGCCCGGACGGCGGCACCGGTCGCGGAACTCTACGCCCGTGCCGGCGGGCGGTCAAGAGCACCCACAAGATATGGTGCCGGAACCGCTTGATGACACTACATCTTGTGGGCCATGGGCTCAGGCGGGAGACTTTCTGCCCAGCCAGCCGGTCAGCGCGTAGAAAAGGACGACGGCGCCGACGAAGCCGGCGCCATAGACGAGGCCGATCAGAAACCAGTCGGCAGGGCCGCCGGCGTCGGTGAATCCCGAGGAGGAGACCTTGGCCATCAGCACCAGGGCCGCCACGCCGCCGAAGAGGCCGGCGATTTCGGCCCTGACCAGGCGTGTCGAGACGACGCCCTTCTCGCGGACGATCAGGCCGATGAAAGCCGCGGTGGCGGCGATCGAGACGAGGACCAGGATCCAGAGCAGAGGACCGAGCATCTCCTGGAACACGGCGAGGAAGACGAGCGGGTCGAGTTCTTTCATGTTCGGGCTCCTTTCAGGCGCGGCCGCGCAGCATGGCGAGGTAGGTGGGCTTGAGGGCCATCGTCTTCATGACCCAGGAGATCCAGAGCTCCTCGAGCGGCGCGATCACGCCCGGGAAGGACTGGACGAGGTTGTTGTCGTAGTCGAACTCGATCAGCATGGCCTGGCCGAGCCGTGTGATCAGCGGGCACGAGGTGTAACCCTCGTAGGCGGACTTCGCCTCCTTGCCCGAGATGGTCGCCAGCAGATGGTCGACGGCGACGGGCACCTGCCACTTGACGCTCGCGGCGGTCTTGCCCTTGGGCACGCCGGCGACGTCGCCGACGGCGAAGACGTTGGCATAACGCGGATGGCGCAGCGTCCGCTTGTCCGTCTCGATCCAGCCATCTGCCGCCAGCGGTCCGTCGGCCCAGGGCAGCGGACTGTTGCGCACTGCGTCCGGCGCCCGCTGGGGCGGAATCACATTGATGAAATCGTAGGGCTGCTCGACGCTGCCTTCCGGCGTCCGGAAGGTGGCGATGCGCCGGCCCGGATCGATGGCCTGGAGCACACGGTCGTACTGGACCTTGACGCCGCGGTCCTTGAACAGCATACGTACCTTTTCGGAGACGATGGGCACGCTGAAGAGCGCCTTGTTGTGCGCGTTGTAGATGAGCTCGGCCTTGCCGCGCATGCCGGCACGGCGCAGGCGGTCGTCGGTGATGAAGGTGTATTTGAGCGGCGCGCCCGCGCATTTCATCTCGGTCGGCGGGCGCAGGAACACGCCGACGCCGCCGCTTTCGGCGAACTTCGCCATCGCCTGCCACGTGGCCTCGGCGCCGGCGGGGCTGTGATAGACGCTGCCCAGGCCATTCTTGCCGATCAGGCCGACGTCCATGCCCGGGATCGCGTCGTAGTCGAGCTTGAGGCCGGTGGCGACGATCAGGAAGTCATAAGGTACCGGCGTGCCGCGCTCGGTGACGATGCGATTTCCCTCGGGGTCGAACTCGGCGACGCGCTCTTCGATGAGCTCGACGCCGGCCGGGAGGTAATCGCGCGTGGCCGAGATCACATAGTCCCTCGGTTTGATGCCCGCAGCCACGAGCGTGAAGCCCGGCTGGTAGAAATGCTCCTTGCGCGCGTCGACGAGGGTGATCCGCGCGCCGTCGAGCCGGCGCGCGAGCTGCGAGGCCGCCGCGAGGCCGGCCGCACCGGCGCCGGCAATGACGATGCGCGCGCCGGTCTTGACCGGGTCGGTCGCGGCCTGTGCGGATGTTGCCAGCAGGCCGGCGCCTCCGGCGGCGCAGAGTTTCAGGAAATCCCGCCGGCTGCCGAGGTGCGCCGGGGGACGCGGCGAGGAAGTGCTCATGAACTGCTCCTGTCGGGGTTGGGGTCGTTAGAAATAATTATTATTTAATCATACACTGATAAATGGCCGGTGCGGGGTGGCGCCTTGGTTTCGCGGTTTCCCGGAAAGATGGGGCGAGATTCCGGGGGGCGCGGCTGAGGATAGGCGAAGACTATCCATAGCATTGCAGCAATCAATTGGTGCAATGCACCAGGGGCCCTTATGATTCGCCCCATCGCGTTTCCCAACCCTTGTTTCTCGAAGGAGCCTACCGATGCAGTCACTGATCAACACCGAAGTGAAACCGTTCACCGCCACCGCCTACCACAACGGCAAGTTCGTCACCGTCCCGGACGCCGACCTCAATGCCAAGTGGTACCTTGTCTTCTTCTACCCGGCCGACTTCACCTTCGTCTGCCCGACCGAACTGGGCGACCTGGCCGACAACTACGCCGAGTTCCAGAAGCTCGGCGTCGAGATCTACGCCGTGTCCACCGACACCCATTTCACCCACAAGGCCTGGCACGACACCTCGGAGACGATCCGCAAGATCAAGTTCCCGATGGTTGGCGACCCGACCGGCACGATCACGCGCAACTTCGGCGTGATGATCGAGGAAGCGGGCCTCGCCGAGCGCGGCACCTTCGTCATCGATCCGCAGGGCAAGATCCAGATCATCGAGATCACTGCCGGCGGCATCGGCCGTGACGCCGCCGAACTGCTGCGCAAGGTCAAGGCCGCGCAGTACGTCGCCAGCCACCCGGGCGAGGTCTGCCCGGCCAAGTGGAAGGAAGGCGAGAAGACGCTGGCGCCCTCGCTCGACCTGGTCGGCAAGATCTGATTCTTCATTTCCGACGCGCGACCGTCCCCGCCCACCCCGGGGACGGGATTGCAGCGGCAAGGCACCGGGGGCCACAAGCCCGCGGCTGCTTTTCCAGTGCAATCCGAACCGGAGCCCATCATGCTCGATGACGCCATCAAGACCCAGCTTGCCGCCTATCTCGAAAAGCTCCGCGAGCCGATCGAACTGGTTGCCTCGCTCGACGGCAGCGAGACTTCGCAGCAAATCCGCGAGCTGCTCACCGAAATCGCCGCGCTGTCGGCGAAGGTCGCCCTGCGCTTCGACGGCACCGACGCGCGCCGGCCGTCGTTCTCGGTCGGCCGTCCCGGCGAGCACCACCGCATCCGCTTCGCGGGCCTGCCGATGGGCCACGAGTTCACCTCGCTCGTACTCGCGCTGCTGCAATCCGGCGGCCATCCGCCGAAGGTCGAGACGGCAGTGATCGAGCAGATCAAGGCCATCGACACGAAGCTCCACTTCGAGACCTTCATCTCGCTTTCGTGCCACAACTGCCCGGATGTCGTGCAGGCGCTGAACCTCATGGCGGTGCTCAATCCCAACGTCGAGAGCGTGATGATCGACGGCGCGCTGTTCCAGGGCGAGGTCGAGGCGCGCGGCGTGATGGCCGTGCCCATGGTCTTCGTCAATGGCGAGCACTTCGGACAGGGGCGCATGAGCGTCGAGGAGATCGTCGCCAAACTCAGCCATGGTGAGGCGCCGCCGCTCGAAGAAAAAGATCCGTTCGACGTGCTCGTCGTCGGCGGCGGCCCCGCGGGCGCCGCGGCGGCGATCTACGCCGCGCGCAAGGGCATCCGCACGGGCGTCCTCGCCGAACGCTTCGGCGGCCAGGTGCTCGACACGCTGGCCATCGAGAACCTGATCTCCGTGCCGCACACCGAGGGACCAAAGCTCGCAGCGGCGCTCGAACAGCACGTCAAGGAATACGAAGTCGACATCATGAAGCTCCAGCGCGCCGAAGCCCTGGTGCCGGGCGCCGAGTACCACGAAGTGCGGCTCGCCTCCGGCGCCAGGCTCAAGGCGAAGAGCGTCATCCTCGCCACCGGCGCGCGCTGGCGGCAGATGGGTGTGCCCGGCGAGGAGGAGTACAAGGCCAAGGGCGTCTGCTTCTGCCCGCACTGCGACGGGCCGCTGTTCAAGGGCAAGCGCGTCGCCGTGATCGGCGGCGGCAACTCGGGTGTCGAGGCGGCGATCGACCTCGCCGGCATCGTCGACCACGTCACGCTCATCGAATTCGACACCAAACTGCGTGCCGATGCGGTGCTGCAGGCCAAGCTGAAGAGCCTGCCCAACGCGACGGTGATCGTCAATGCCCAGACCACCGAAGTGACCGGCGACGGACAGAAGGTGAACGGCATCACGTACAAGGACCGCGCCAGCGGCGCGACGCACCACCTCGAACTCGAAGGCATCTTCGTCCAGATCGGCCTTCTGCCCAACACCGACTGGCTCAAGGGCACGGTCGCGCTCAACCCGCGCGGCGAAATCGAGATCGACAGCCGCGGCCAGACCTCGGTGCCCGGCGTCTTCGCCGCCGGCGACTGCACCACCGTGCCCTACAAGCAGATCATCGTCGCCATGGGCGAGGGCGCCAAGGCCGCGCTCGCGGCCTTCGACCACCTGATCCGAACTTCGGCACCCGTGGCCGCTTGAGGCGGCCGGTCGCGGCGTCCCGCCACGACCGACTATTACCGTTGGCGCCGCGAACCTTTCCCGGCCAAGTTCCTCCAATTACCCATGCGCCCGCCATTTCTGCTGGCTTTCCTGGTCATGACTGCGTCTTCGTACGTTCAGGCCGCCCCGACGGGCGGCAGCCCGGTCGAGGCAATGCAGCTCGACTCCAGGGCCCTCTCACTTAAGCGCCAGCTCGTCGTCTTCGAAGCCGAGGACTGCCTCTACTGCAAGAAATTCAAGGCCGAGATCCTCGACCACTGGAAGTCCGAAGTTCCGATCGCGCGTACCTCAAGCCCGCAGCCGCCCGCCGGCTGGACGCTCGAAAAGGCCGTCTTCGTCACGCCCACCATCGTCCTCTTCGAGGCTGGCCGCGAAGTCTCCCGCCACACCGGTTACGGCGGCGGCGATGAGGCGCGCGAGCGCTATTGGAAGTGGTTGGGTTTCCACCTGCTCACCCCGGCGCAGCAGAAGATCGCCTTCGAGCAGGGCACCGAGCGTCCCGGCACCGGCTCGCACCTCGACGAAAAGCGGCCCGGCACCTTCGTCGATCCGATCACCGGCGCGCCGCTCTTTCGCAGCGACACCAAGTTCGAAAGCGGCACCGGCTGGCCCAGCTTCTTCAACCCCGTGCCCGGCGCGCTGACCGAGCATGTCGACAACAGCCACGGCATGCGTCGCGTCGAAGTCAGGAGCGCCAGCTCCGGCATCCACCTCGGCCACGTCTTCGACGACGGCCCGCCGCCCACCGGCAAGCGCTACTGCATCAACGGCAACGTGCTGAAGTTCGTGCCTGATACCGCCGTGAAGTAGGCACGAGGTGGCGTACCGCCACGGCTGACTTTTCCGGCAGGGGACAAGGCACTCAGATTTCGGATAGTCCCAACGATCTTAGATAACGGTATGTCGGATCGTAGAACTCTCTGGCCCGGGTTGGGTCGTCGTCGTCACCGTGTGGGACGACGAGCACCATGCCCTGACGTGCCCGCGTCAGAAGCACCCGATAGGCGTTTTTGAGATAGCGCTGCCGCTCGACCTTGTTGATTCGGCTCCACTTTGAACCGCGAAACTGGTGGTAAGCCCAGCCGTCACCGTTAAAGCGCAAGTCGCCATCCCATACAACGCAGGCCCAGTCCAACTCCAAGCCTTGAACCTGAAATTCTGTCGCAACGTCTTCCAAGTAGTACGAAGAACGAACGTCGTCGTTTCCGCCGAGGAACCACTGCACCGGGTCTGTCTTTACTCGTACATCAATGGCGTGCGGCTTTAGGCGTTCAGCCTGCGACGACACGATGATTCCATAGCGTTCCGACCCACGCGCTTGCTGCCGCAACCATTCCTTTGCGGATGACAATTCGCGCGTCAAGACGATGGGGTAGCGGTTGCCCAACGAGGCGAGGGCGCTTCTGGCGCGCTCAACCTCAATGTCAAGCACCTCGCGCACGAAGGCGCTCAGGTTCTCGGCACGAAATGATCGCAGCGATGTTGCAAGATGAAGGCCGTCGATCAAATGCGTGTTCGGCCGCGCGAGTATGGCGTTGAAACTCTCGCCTCCGCGATACTCCGACTCAACCAACTTGCTCGACAAATACACATCCCATAACTGAAAGCGCCGAAGCACTGCATCGAACCACTCGGCAATGCCGCCCTCGCCAGTATTAATCTCCTGACCGCTGCCCACAAGGCAAACGACGACGCACCAGTCTTGATGACGATCAAGACATGAGATCAGGAATTCGGGCTCCGATGCAGAGAAGTCCGCCTTTCCCTTCTTCTGCCGCATGAACGCGCTGGTTTGCTCTAAGTTCCATGCACGCTGAGCCTCGTCGAAAAGCACAACGTGCTCCAGCGGCGCACCAGTATCGCGAACATATTCATCGCGGAAATGATGAACGTTCTGAATGAAGGCCTCGACCTCCTTCCGCGCTTCAGTCTTTCGCAGGGGGTTTCCATGAAGGGTCGCGCGCTCAACACGATCCCTTGTCAGAGCTTCACGCAGCACAGCAACTAACGGTCCATTGCCCGACAAGAAGACGCTGTAGGTATCGCTATCTTTCTCTAGATGGCGGTTGGCAACATCGAGCCCAACCAAGGTCTTACCTGCGCCCGGCACGCCCGTGACAAAGCAAATCGCCTTTCGGTGTTGGTTACGCGATTGCTCGACAATGCGGTCGATGTTCTTTGCGGTAATCGAAAGGTTATATGCGCCGGCATCGCTACGTGAAATGTCCTCGACGGCATGGCCCGCGTACAGGGCGCGCGCAGCTTCGACAATCGTTGGGGTAGGCAAGTAACGTCCGCGCTCCCAATGGTCGATATTGATGGCGGCACCCTTGAACTGTGCCAGCCCCTGCTCGATCACATGCGATAACTGGACTGGCGTTGTCTTTACCGGCCGAGCAATCCAGTCGTTATGCTTAGTGAAAACGATCTCGACTGGTTGATGGGGGCCCTCAGTAGCTACAACGACCGGGACGATGCAGATATTGTGGCTCGTCTCATGGAAGTACTTGAAGTCGAGCGCGTAATCCCAGACCTGATCGATGGCAGAGCGATTGAACTGTGACTCACCCACCTTGAACTCAAGGATAAACATCACGTGGCCGACGATCAGAACAACGTCAGCCCGACGCCCGAGACGGGGAACCGTGAATTCAAAGTAGATGCGCCCAGCAAGCCCTTGGTCTCGTAGAGTCTCAAGATTCTTCAGAATCCGAATCTGCTGATCCCACGCATTTCGTTGGGTCGTTTCAATGCTTCCGGTGGAGTGTCGCGCGAGCTCGCCGAGGATCGAGTCATTATCTTGATTGAAGAATTGCGCCATGCCAGCGCCATACATCCAGCGGCGGATAACACCTGCACCTTCCTTCGGCAATTCCATGTCCAAGCGAGTTCTTCTCGGGCGTAAGACAGGGCAACAGTTTATCCAGAGCGGAAGTGCGGTGGCGTCCCACCACGCTTGACTTTGCCGGCAACACCCCGGCAATAGCGATCGGCTATTCCTCTCTTCGCAACGTTCAATTGGATTGATCGTTATCGCGGGCCTAGCATGACTCTCGTGAGCCACGGACGAGAGGAGAAGGCCATGACCCGCAGTGCCATCGAACGCATTCGCTTCTATGCCGGCGCCGGTATCGCCGCCACGGGCGCGGCGCTCGCCGCCGGCAGCCTCGTCGCGCTGATCGCCGCGTAAGGCGGCGTGTTACCGCGGCTGAGTTTCCAGTTCAACGAGGAGAGGAACATGAACCATCCAGGCAAATGCCCCGTCATGCACGGGGGTGCGACTTCGGCGGACCGTCAGCGCGACTGGTGGCCGAAGGCGCTCAATCTCGACATCCTGCACCAGCACGACACCAAGACCAACCCGATGGGCGCGGGGTTCGACTATCGCGCGGAACTGAAGAAGCTGGACGTGGAGGCGCTGAAGCGCGACGTGAAGGCGCTGATGACGGACTCACAGGACTGGTGGCCGGCCGACTGGGGCCACTACGGCGGCCTGATGATCCGCATGGCCTGGCATGCGGCCGGCACCTACCGCATCGCCGACGGCCGCGGCGGCGCCGGCACCGGCAACCAGCGCTTCGCGCCGCTCAATTCCTGGCCCGACAACGCCAACCTCGACAAGGCGCGGCGCCTCTTGTGGCCGATCAAGAAGAAGTACGGCAACCGCGTGAGCTGGGCGGATCTCATCGTGCTCGCGGGCACGATGGCCTACGAGTCGATGGGCCTGAAGACCTTCGGTTTCTCGTTCGGCCGAGAGGACATCTGGCATCCGGAGAAAGACATCTACTGGGGCTCGGAGCGCGAGTGGCTCGCGCTGAGCGACAGCCGCTACGGGAACGTCGACGAGCCGGCGACGTTGGAAAACCCGCTCGCCGCGGTGCAGATGGGCCTCATCTACGTCAATCCCGAAGGCGTGAACGGCAAGCCCGATCCGCTGAAGACCGCGCAGCAGGTGCGCATGACCTTCGCGCGCATGGCCATGAACGACGAGGAGACCGTGGCCCTCACCGCCGGCGGCCACACGGTCGGCAAGGCGCACGGCAACGGCAGCGCCGCCAATCTCGGCCCGGCGCCCGAGGGGGCGTCGATCGAGGAACAGGGCCTTGGCTGGCAGAACCACAAGACGCGCGGCATCGGCCGCGACACGGTGACGAGCGGCCTCGAGGGCGCGTGGACGACCCACCCGATGAAGTGGAACACCGGCAAGGGCGGCTACTTCGACCTGCTGCTCGGCTACGAGTGGGAGCTGAAGAAGAGCCCGGCCGGCGCTTGGCAGTGGGAGCCGATCGGCATCCGCGAGGAAGACAAGCCGATCGATGCCGAGAACCCGGCCATCCGCCGCAACCCGATCATGACCGACGCTGACATGGCGATGAAGATGGACCCCGAGTACCGCAAGATCTCGGAGCACTTCCGCGCCGACCCGAAGGCCTTCGAGGACGCCTTCGCCCGCGCCTGGTTCAAGCTCACCCACCGCGACATGGGCCCGAAGTCGCGCTACTTCGGCCCGGACGTCCCGAAGGAAGATCTGATCTGGCAGGACCCGGTGCCGGCCGGCCGCAAGCACTACGACGTCGCCGCCGTCAAGGCGAAGATCGCCGGAAGCGGCCTGTCGATCCAGGAAATGGTCGCCACGGCCTGGGATTCGGCGCGCACCTTCCGCGGTTCCGACAAGCGCGGCGGCGCCAATGGCGCGCGCATCCGGCTTGCGCCACAGAAGGACTGGGCCGGCAACGAGCCGGCGCGGCTGGCGAAGGTGCTCGCCGTCTATGAACGGATCGCCGCCGAAACGGGCGCTTCCATTGCCGACGTGATCGTGCTCGGCGGCAACGTCGGCGTGGAGCAGGCCGCAAAGGCCGCGGGCTTCGAGTTGACGGTGCCCTTCGCGCCGGGCCGCGGCGACGCGACGCAGGAAATGACCGACGTCGAATCCTTCGCGGTGCTGGAACCGCTGGCCGACGGCTTCCGCAACTGGCTGAAGCAGGAGTACGCGGTCACGCCCGAGGAGCTGCTGCTCGATCGTGCGTCGTTGATGCGGCTCACCGCGCCCGAGATGACGGTGCTCGTCGGCGGACTGCGTGTCATCGGCGCGAACCACGGCGGCACGCGGCACGGCGTGTTCACGGATCGCGTGGGGGCGCTCACCAACGACTTCTTCGTCAATCTCACCGACATGAGCTACACGTGGAAGCCGGCAGGCAGCAACCTCTACGAGATTCGCGAGCGCAAGACCGGCGCGGTGAAATGGACGGCCACCCGCGTCGATCTGGTGTTCGGCTCGAACTCGATCCTGCGTTCGTATGCCGAGGTCTATGCCCAGGACGACAACCGACGGAAGTTCGTCGACGACTTCGTCGCCGCGTGGGTGAAGGTGATGAATGCAGACCGCTTCGACCTTGAGAAGTGACGGGAGGACCGGCGACGGGGCCGGCGTGTTACCACGGCTGAGTTTGGCGGCGAGGGGTAACATGCCGGCCCTGATGAATCCTCCGCGCACCCAGCCCGCCGCCGACCGCGTCCACGCCTCGCCCGCGGTGCGCGCCCTGCTCTGGCTGGGCGGTGCGCTGGCCTTGGTGCTCGGCGCCGTCGGCGTCGTCGTGCCGGGCCTGCCGACCACGCCCTTCGTGCTCCTCGCGGGCGCCTGCTTCGTGCGCGCCTCGCCGCGCGCCCACGCCCGGCTTTTGCGCAACCGGCTGTTCGGGCCAATGCTCCTCGAATGGGAAGCCCACCGCAGCGTGCCGCGGCGCGCCAAGCGCTTCGCCCTCGCGGCGATGGTGCTGATGGCGTGCCTCTCGGCATGGCACTTCGCCGACCGGCCGTGGCTTGCGGCGGTCATCCTCGCCGCGATGGCCGTCGGCTCGGCGATCGTGCTGCGCCTGCCCTCGCGGGACTGACGGATTACCGCGCCGCGGTGCCGGCGGCTTTCGGCGAGGCGATCAGCCAGAGCTGGCCGCCCTCGACGCGCTCGCCGGGAACGCGATAGTGCGCCTGCGTGTTGCCGAGGAAATAGCGCCGGCCGGGTTCGTACCAGCGTGCGCCGGTCACGAGCGAGGTGACCTCGACGATGCCCGAGTGCTCCTCGTCGCGGGTGAGAAAGGCGGGCGAGGCGGGCGAGAAGAAGCGCGGGTTCGCCTCGAAGATCGCCGTGCCCCGGCGCGTCTGCGGGTCGATCTCCCAGATGCGCGCGAGGTGGGCGTCATGCCCCGGGTCTTCCTGGATCAGCACCCTGCCGCGGCCATCGACGACGAGGTTGTCGAAATTGCGCGCCGGCTTGCCATCCGGGCCCGCGAGGGCGGCGGAATCGACGACCAGCTCGATCGTGCCGCCGCGCGGCTCGGTGAGCGAATCGAAGGTGAGCCGGTAGAGCCGCGCCGACTGCCGGCGGCCGTCGAAGGTGGCGCCGGTGGTCACCCAGTAGAAGACCTTGGGATCGCGCGTGTCCCAATGGCCGTCCTCGGGCCGGGCGAAGCCGGTCACGCCCGCGGCGCGGGCGATGTTCTGCAACTCGGCGCCGCCCGCCGTCGCGTGCTCGGTGAGGTCGATGAGTTCGAAGCGGCCGGCGATCGGGCCGGCGTTCTCGAGTACCACGGGGCCGTTGCCATAGTTCGGGCCGCCGTCGGTGACGCGCAGGCCGTAGAGCCTGCCGCCGTGCAGGCCGGCGCGCTCGACCGGGTTGCCGTCCTTGCGCTTGTCGCCGACATAGACGCGGATTTGCCCGGGCGAGGAATCGTCGAGGCCGACGACGATCGTCCTGTCGCCCGCGTTCGGATGTGCGAGCGCGTTTTCCCACGAGAAGCGGCCGAGCGAAGGCAGCTCGTAACTGGTTCCGCGCTCCGGGCCGCTGACGACGTGCGCGAAGGCGCGGCCCTCGGCGCCGGCCTCCTCGCCGTTCAGGAACAGCCGGCCGGCGTAGCCGCGGCCCGTCGCGGGATTGCGGAAGGCCGTCGCCGGCGGCAGGTCGCCCGAGCAGAAGCGGTTGAATTTCGCCGCCGGGCCGCCCTCGATCCAGCGGCCGCCGGCCCAGGTCTGCACGCGGCGGATCAGGTCCTCGCCATGAACCGCGCGCAGCGTGTCGAGATGGATCGTCCATTGCGAGATGAAGGCGCCGTCGTGGCCGTGGCCGCGCCGGATGCCGGCGCCGGCCGGCAGCTCGTGATTGACGAAGACCGTGAGCCAGCCGGGATCGTCGATGTGACGGCCGGCGGGGTCGAAGCGGCCGCGCAGCGCGCCCATGCCGTCGGGCAGACCGACCAGTCGATAGACCACGGTCTTGGCCGCCTCGCCGGCGTTGAGGAGCGCCACCGCTTCCCAGCCGGGCACGAGCGGCACGAGATAGGGCGGCTGCCCCTCGGGCGCGGGTGGCAGCGTGCCGGCATGCGCCGGCGGCAGGGGGCCGAGGAGGGCGATCAGAACGAAAACGGCGACTCTCAAGACGTACTCCGGGCGAAGAGGGGCATGACCACAGCGCGCATTCTGTCACCGGCCGGGGCCGACGGTATCATCCGGCGTGTCACCACGGCTGAGTTTCGGAAATCTTCATGATCCACGCACGCATCTTTCTCTTTCTCGGCGCGGTGTCCGCAGCGGTGTCGGTCGCGCTCGGCGCCGCCGGCGCCCACGCGCTCGCGAGCCTCACGGAACTGTCGCAGTCCTGGTTCCGCACGGCGCTGCAATACCAGCAGTTCCATGCGCTCGGCCTCATTGCCGTCGGCCTCGCCGCGCGGGCCATCGCCTCGGCCTGGATCGTCGCCGCGGGCTGGCTGATGGTCGCGGGCACCCTGCTCTTCTGCGGCAACCTCTACCTGCGCAGCCTCGCCGACTTCCACGCCCTGCACGCGGTGACGCCCTGGGGCGGCGGCGCCTTCATCCTCGGCTGGCTGGCGCTGGCGGCAGGCGTGATCCGCGGCCGGTAGGCGGCCATGGCGGTCAGGCCGATCCTGCGCATGGGCGATCCGCGGCTACTGGAAGCCGCGCGGCCGGTCGCCGACCCGACCGCGCCTGCGATCCGCGAGCTCGTCGCCGACATGACCGAGACCATGCTCGCGGCCGGCGGCGTCGGCCTCGCGGCACCGCAGATCGGCGTCGGCCTGCGGGTGGTGATCTTCGGCTTCGAAAAAAGCGAACGCTATCCCGACGCCGCGCCGGTGCCGAGGACCGTGCTCATCAACCCCGTGATCACGCCGCTGTCGGACGAAGAGGAATCCGGCTGGGAAGGCTGCCTCTCGGTGCCCGGCCTGCGCGGCGAGGTGCCGCGCTTTTGGCGCATCCGTTACCGCGGCTTCGGGCTGGAGGGCGAGGCCATCGACCGGACGGTCGAAGGCTTCCATGCCCGCGTCGTCCAGCACGAGTGCGACCACCTCGACGGCATCCTCTACCCGATGCGCATCCGCGACCTCCGCCGTTTCGGCTTCACCGAGGTGCTCTTTCCCGGCCTCGCCGGCGCCCCGCCGGAGGACTGAGCGCCTGGGAAAAATTCTGCTGCGCTTGCCAATACTTTGTTGCTCGCTCGCTCAAGGCTGCGCCTATCTGCACGATATGTCTTGCCTTTCGCTCGCTCGCGCCGAAGTGTTTCATCGGCCCTGAGCGGGCCTGACCCGAGGTATCAGGGCCGCCGCGCCGCGGTTCGCGGCGGCCAGGTGCCCTTCTCCATGGCCCGCGCGCCCTCGAAGACGAGCCAGCTCTGCTTGCCGTAGTGCGGCAGGGCGCGGGCGAGCGCCTGGATCGAGGCCGCATCGCGGCCCGCGACCACGGCGAGCGGCCGGCCCTCGGGCGTCCGCGCGGCCCAGGTCTGGGCGCTGCCGCGCGCGGCCAGCGTCGCCGGCCGCGTCGGCAGGCCGTGTTTCGCCAGCCAGCCTTCGGCCGCGGCCGGCGTGCCGATGACGAGCGTCGCGCCCTCGCGGGCCGGCGCCTCGGCGGGCGAGGGCCTGGCGTCGAGCAGCCTTGCCGCGAGCGCGAGGCCGGCAGCGCGGAGGTCGGCATCGGCGTCCGGGAGGACCAGCGCCGCCTTCGGCGCGACGAAGGTCTCGCGCAGGATCGGCGGGAACACGGCGGGATCGACGCGCCGCCAGACGCGGAAATCCGGATCCTCGCCGGCGAAGGGTGGCGCGCCGGGCCGCTCGACCCAGGTGTGGAAGAAGTCCCGCAGCGGTTGTCCCGAGGCTTCGGCGAAGGCGGCCTCGAGCTGGCGCCAGCCCGCGGTCCGGAAGCGGTGGCGCTCCCAGAAGAGGCGCAGGCCGCGGTCGAACGCCTCGCGGCCGATCTTGTCGCGCAGCATCAGGAAGACCATGGCCGACTTGCCGTAGCCGATGATCGAGGCGATGCCGTGGCGGCGCGAGGTGAAGTCCCGGAGCGCGAAATCCTCGGCGGGCGGCACGGCCGCGTAGTCGCGCAGCCAGCCCATGCGCATCTCGCGCGCGGCCTCTTCCGATTCGTCCTCCTTGTAGGCGTAGTCGGCGAGGAAGGTGGTGAGCCCCTCCGACCAGTTGCCCTTCGCCCAGTCGGGATAGACGCCGTTGCCCCACCAGTTGTGCAGCACCTCGTGGCCGAGCGAGGTGGCGCGGATGAAGGGCAGCTTGAGCACGTCGCGGCCGAGATAGGTCAGGGTCGGCATGCCGAATCCGGTCGGCGTCGGGCTCGAGACGACGCTGAACATGCCGAACGGATAGTCGCCGATCTGCCGGCTGTAGCGTTCGAGGTAACGCGCCGAGTCGTCGAGGTAGCCCTGCGCGAGCGGCGCGAGCTCGGCATGGAACCAGGTGCGGATGCGGATGCCGCGGCCCGAGGGCAGCGTGAGCGCGCGTTCGCCGACGACCCAAGGCCCGGCCATCAGGTCGATGCCGTCGGCCGGATGCGGAAAATCGAACTCGGCGCGGTAGCCTCCCGCGTCATCGGACTCGGCGATCAGGTCGCCCTCGACCAGCCCCTTCTGGCCCGTGGGCAGGTGGAGGGTGACGCGGTGAGCGAAGAGGCCGCCGGGGTCGGGGTACCAGCGCGAGGCCGCGGGCAGGAAACTGCCCTCCGGCGAGGCGACCGGCTTGCGGTCGGCGAGCACCTGGCGGTGGTCGAGGGCCGCCGTCGGCGCGAGCGTCGCGCGATAGGCGATCTCGATCCGCCTGCCGCCGCCCGGCACGCGGACATGGTCCCGGAAGCGGGGCAGCGTCGCCGGCCTGCCGTCGACCGTGGCGGAAGTGATCTCGAACTCCGGCGCCAGCGCGAAGCCATTCAGCGGCGTGTCGTCGGCGAGCCGGGCCGTGGCCGCGAACGCGCGCGTGGCCGGGTCGAGGCGCACGTCGAGCGCGAGCCGCGGCATGGCCAGCGCGGCGAGCGGCAGGAGCAGCACGAGCGCCAGCAGCCGCTTCATGCGTCGGCGGGAAAGCGGGCGACGATCTCGACTTCCTCGCCGCCGCGCCGGACCTTGAGCGGCAGCCAGGTGCCGGGCGTCTGCCGCTGGACGATGTTGCGCAGCATCTGCAGGCCCGTCGATCGCCGGCCGGCGATCTCGACGATCACGTCGCCGGCCCTGAGGCCCGCCTTCTCGGCGATGCTGCCGGCGGTGACTTCGGTGACTTTCAGTTCGCCGCTCTTCGCCGGTTCGGTGGCGACGCCCAGC
Organism: uncultured Rhodocyclaceae bacterium; assembly: GCA_964530115.1. Classification (GTDB taxonomy): domain Bacteria; phylum Pseudomonadota; class Gammaproteobacteria; order Burkholderiales; family Rhodocyclaceae; genus Fen-999. The sequence continues at coordinate 65,053 of CAZGYD010000021.1, forward strand.
CGCGGCGAGGGGCCGGCCGGCGGCCGGACGACATAGACGGCATCGGCGAGTCCGCGTGTGATATCTGCGCATGTGCGCTGGTGATCCCAGGTGAGCAGCAGGCCGATGCGATCGATGCCGAGATCGCGGAGCTGGTGGGCGACACCGCGGCCATGGCGCACATGGCCGGCGCCCATGATGCCGACGACGAGCGACTTCGGCGACTTCCTCAAATGCTCGGCGATGCCCTGGGCCATGGCGCGGTCCCAGGTCGTCTGCGCCTCGACGAAGCGCGGAAAGGAGGCGTCGGCGCGGGCCGAAGCCGGATGGTGGTCGAAGACGTCGCGCAGGTCCTTGAGGTATTCGGCACTGGGCTTCGCCGGGCGGGTCACGCCCTCCTTCTTCTCTTCGGGCACGGCGTCCCAGCCTTCCTTGCCGATGGCTTCCGGCAGGCTGCGCTCGACGTTTACCGCGAGCATCGGGATGCGGTTCATGCGCGCGAAATGGAAGAGCGGCAGGTAATCGCGCGCATCAAAGCTCCAGACCGTCTCCCAGTCGCTGCGCTTGAGGAATTCCGCTTCCGTGAGCTTGCCGGCGACCCAGTCGTCGAGCACCGGCTGGAGCCGGCGCGGGAACATCTCGAGGGCGAGCGCGAGGTTCGGCCGACGCGAATGCAACTGGGCGAGGACGTGGAGCTGCCAGCGGTGATCCTCGGCCGAATCGTGCGCTTCGCCGAGGAGCACGACCTGCTGCGCAGCCATGCGCTCGAGCAGGGCGCCGCCGCCGGTCACCTCGGCCTGCCTGCCGGCCACGGACAGCCATTGGCCCGGTTCGCCGCAGGTCGCGGGCGCGGCCGGCGAGCCGGTGCAGGCGGCGGACAGCAGCGCCATGAAGGCGAAGAAGGCGACCCGCACTAACGCACCGACCGGTAAGTGCGCGCGCGCAGCGGCTTGCCGAGCACGATCTGCCAGAGCTGGCCCTGGTGCGAGCGGAAGAAGCCAGCGCAGCTCATCAGGTAATACTTCCACATGCGGTAGAAACGCTCTCCATACTTGGGCGCGAGCCGTGGCCAGGCGCGGTCGAAGTTTTCCCACCAGGCCATCAGCGTGCGGTCGTAGTCGGGGCCGAAATTGTGCCAGTCTTCGATCACGAAGCGGCCCTCGATTGCCGCCGCGATCTGCTGCGCCGCCGGCAGCCGGCCGTTGGGGAAGATGTAGCGGTCGATCCAGGCGTCGGTCTTGTGCGCCGTGGTCCAGATGCCGATGGTGTGCAGGAGGAAGAGGCCGTCATCGGCGAGCGACCGCTCGGCGATGTCGAAATAGGTCCGGTAGTTCTTCGGTCCGACGTGCTCGAACATGCCGACCGAGACGATCTTGTCGTAGCGGCCGGTGATCTCGCGGTAATCCATGAGCTCGATGGTCACGGGCAGCCCCGCGCAGCGCTCGCGCGCGAGTTTCAGCTGCTCGCGCGAGACGGTGACGCCGAAGACCTCGACACCATGACGCTCTGCGGCATGGCGGGCGAGTCCGCCCCAGCCGCAGCCGATCTCCAGCAGGCGCTCGCCCGGCTTGAGTTCGAGCTTGCGGCAGATCAGCTCGAGCTTGTCGAGCTGGGCCTGCTCGAGGGTGTCGGCATCCTTCCAGTAGGCGCAGGAATAGCTCATGGTCGGGTCGAGCATCGCCTCGAAGACATCGTTGCCGATGTCGTAGTGCCGCTCGCCGACCTCGAAGGCGCGCCGCGCCGATTGGCGGTTGACCAGAGACTGGCGCAGGATCTCGCCGAACAGGCGCACGCGCTGCCAGGCATCGAGCTTTTCATCGACGCGCGCGGCGAGCAGGCGGTGGAAAAACTCGTCGAGCCGCGGTGAATCCCACAGGCCGGCCATGTAGGCCTCGCCCAGGCCGAGCGAGCCGTGCGCGAGGATCATGCGGTAGGCGCGCGGGTCATGGACGCGCATGTCCCAGGGCGCGTCGCCGTTGATGGCGACGCCGCCCAGCGCGGCCAGCTCGCGCAGCACGGCCGGCGCTTCGGCCGGGTCGCGGCGCGTGTCGCTCAGGAACGGATTCGGGTCGGCCAGGACGCTCATCGTCGGACGCTGCGGTGATCCCCCGGAAAGCTTCTGTATAGCCTAAGCCGTCGCCCCCGGCGGCCGCAATCGGTTGCCGTCTATCGCCGTCATTCGATCAGGCTATGAAACGGTCGGGCTTTCGCCCCATCCCTCGCTTCGCTCGGGACCGCCGCTTGCGCGGCGTCCTGTGCGCTGCGGACCTGCCCGGCCAGCGAAACTCAGCCGCCGTAACACGCCGGCGGCCGGATTGGGCCCCGCTATCGGCGGCTTTACCGGGTTCGATTGGCGCTGTCGGGCGGGCGTGAGTACCATGCACTCATGGAAGAACGTATCGCTACCCCGCAGGGCAGCGCGCCGGCCGGCTGGCCGGCCGCCGCGCTCGCGCACGTCCGCGAGCGCCCGGCGACCGCGATCGGGCTGGTGCTCGGCCTGCTCACCGTGGTCGGGCTGCTCGGCCAGAGCGTCACCGCCATCGTCGCCGGCGAGGCAACGACGGGGCTGCGCTACGCGATGCTGGGCGGCGCCGCCGGCTTCCTCGCCACGGCGGCGGGGGCGCTGCCCGCGTTTTTCGTGCGCGGCCTCTCGCAGCGGCTCGAAGACAGCCTGCTCGGCTTCGCCGCGGGCATGATGCTCGCGGCGAGCGCGTTCTCACTGCTGCTTCCCGGCCTCGAGGCGGCGGCAGGCATCGTCGGCGACAGGGCGCTCGCCGCCGCCGTCGTGGTCGCCGGCATGGCGCTCGGCGTGCTCTTGATGCTCGGGCTCGACGAATTCACGCCCCATGCGCACGAAAGCACCGGCCCCTGCGGCGCCGGTCATGAGCGTTGCGGGCGGGTCTGGCTCTTCGTCTTCGCCATCGCGCTGCACAACCTGCCCGAGGGCATGGCCATCGGCGTGAGCTTCGCCCGCGGCGATCTCGGCGTCGGCCTGCCGCTGACCACGGCGATCGCGCTGCAGGACATCCCCGAGGGGCTCGCCGTGGCCCTGGCGATGAAGGCGGCGGGCTTTCCGCCCACGCTCGCGGTCGGTGTCGCGGTCGTAAGCGGGCTGCTCGAGCCCGTGGGCGCGCTGCTCGGCATCGGCCTGGCGAGCGGCCTGGCGATCGCCTATCCGGTCGGTCTCGGGCTCGCCGCCGGGGCGATGATCTTCGTCGTCTCCCACGAAGTGATTCCGGAGACGCACCGCAACGGCCACCAGACTCCGGCGACGCTGGGCCTCATGGCCGGCTTCGCGCTGATGATGGTGCTCGATACCGCGCTCGGATGAAAAAGGGCGCCCGCAGGCGCCCCGAGGAAGGAGACGTGCCGGCCGTCAGGTCACTTCTTGGCGAAGGGCTGCGGCTTGGGCGTCGCGTCGGTCGAAGGCGGCAGGATGGGCAGCGCGAACTTCGGCTGATCGCCGGTGAGCGTCTTGAGGAAGGCGACGATCTGGGCGTTTTCCTGATCGGTAAACCGGCGGCCGAGCTGCAGGCGGCCCATCAGATCGACGGCTTCCTTGAGCGTCCAGACGGCGCCGTCATGGAAGTAGGGGTAGGTCATCTCGACGTTGCGCAGCGTCGGCACCTTGAACATCATGCGGTCGGCGTCCTGCTTGGTGACGTCGGCCCGGCCCTGGGCGGCCGCGGTGGTCTGGTAGGGTTCGACGAGGCCCATCTTCTGGAACGAGGTGCCGCCCAGCGCGGCGCCGTTGTGGCAGGCGACGCAGCCGCTGTCCTTGAAGAGCTTCCAGCCGGCCAGCTCCTCCTGGGTCAGCGCCTTTTTGTCGCCCTTGAGCCACTTGTCGAAACGCGAATTCGGCGTGACGAGCGTCTTCTCGAATTCGGCGATCGCGGTGGTCACCTGGTCGATGTCGATCTTGTCCTTGCCGAAGACCTTCTTGAATTCGGCACGGTAGGCCGGGATCGATTCAAGCACATTGACGGCGAGCTCGTGCGTGAAGGCCATCTCGCCCGGGTTGGCGATCGGTCCGCCGGCCTGTTCCTTGAGGTCGGCGGCGCGGCCGTCCCAGAACTGGGCGACGTTGAGGCTGGAGTTGAGCACGGTCGGGGCGTTGATCGGGCCCTGCTGCCAGTTGTGGCCGATCGAGGTCGGCAGGTTGTCGGTGCCGCCCATCGACAGGTTGTGGCAGGAGTTGCACGACAGGAAACCGGATTTCGACAGGCGCGGGTCGAAATAGAGCTTCTTGCCCAGTTCGGCCATGCCCTTGTTGATGTTCTTCGGCGGCTGGATCGGTGCAACCGGCTCATTGGCTGCGGCCCAGGCCAGGGGCAGACCGGCAATCAGCAGCGAGGCGGCGAGCGTGCGCAATTTCATACGTTTCTCCTTCGTTGAATGAAGACTGAAAGACATGACCGCTTGGTGCGACGCACAAGCAAACCTTGACACGGAGACGGAATTTACCCATACAATGGTCATGGGTGTTGATGTAAGTCAATGATTTAATTGTAGTTTTTTGCTATACGTGGTATAGCCGTTTCCTATGGAGCGCCCATGAAGCTTTCCGCGCTGCGATATCTGGTGGCCTTCGCCGACGAGGGTTCGTTCAGCAAGGCCGCCGAGCGCTGCCACGTTTCCCAGCCGACGCTGAGCGTGGCCTTGCAGAACCTCGAAGCCGAGCTCGGGGTGACGCTGATCGAGCGGGTCAAGGGCCATGCGGCGCTGACCGAGCTCGGCTACCAGGTCGTCGCCCAGGCGCGCAAGGCGCTCGACGAGGCCCGTCGGGTCGAGATGGTCGCGCAGCTGGGCAAGAATCCGCTGGCGGGCGATTTCCGGCTCGGCGTGATCCACACCATCGGCCCCTATCTGCTGCCGGACCTGATCCGGTCTCTGCGCAAGGTGGCGCCGGAGATGAAGCTCTTCATCGAGGAGAGCATGACCGCGCTGCTCGCCGACAATCTCAAGTACGGCAACGTCGATGCCGCGATCATCGCCTTGCCCTTCGACATTCCGGGCATCGAGACGCGCGCGCTCTACGACGAGGATTTCGAGGTCATCGTGCCCAGGGGGCACCCCTGGGCGAAGCGCCGGCGCATCCCGGCCGCGGAAGTGCGCGGCGACGACGTGCTGGTGCTCAAGGCCGGCAACTGCTTCCGCGAACAGGTGCTCGATGCCTGCCCCGACATCAGCCATGCCGAGGGTTCGCTGCATCAGGGGCATTCGATCGAGACGATCCGCTGCATGGTCGCTTCGGGTTACGGCATTTCGGTGCTGCCGGCCGGCGCGCTCTCGGCGCCTTACCGTTCCGATCTCGTCGTCGCCATTCCGTTCGAGGACCCCGCGCCGGCCCGCCGCGTGGCGCTGGCCTGGCGGCGCGGCTACTCGCGGCCGCAGGCCATCGAGGCGATCGTCACCGCGGTCGCGGGCATGGACAATCCGAGCTACCGGATCGTCAAAGAGGCTTCGCGGACCTGAGGCCCTGCAGTTTGCGGAACAGGGTGCGGTCCGACACGCCGAGCCGGCGCGCGAGCGAGGCACGGTCGCCGCGGTGGTGGCGCAGCGCCCATTCGAGATAGGCGCGCTCGTTTTCCTCCAGGGTCCGCCACTGCTGCGGGGGCGGCCCTTCGCCGGCGAGGTTCGGGGCGCCGACGGCCGCGTCGTCGACGAGGTGCTGCGGCTCGATCTCGTCGCCATCGGCGAGCAGGCTCGCGCGTTCGAGCATGTTGCGCAGCTCGCGGATGTTGCCCTCGAAGCGCATGCCCGCCAGCCGGTCGAGCGCCGCGGACGTCAGGCGCAGGTGACGCTTGGGTGCCACGCGGGCGAGCAGCGACTCCGCGAGCAGCGGCAGGTCTTCGGGCCGTTCCCGCAGCGAGGGCGTGTGGATCGGAAAGGTATTGATCCTGAAGAACAGATCGCGGCGGAAGGTTTCGGCGCGGACCATGGCCGCGAGATCGCGGTGGGTGGCGGAGACGAGGCGGAAATCCGCGCGCAGCGTCTCGATACCGCCGACGCGCCGGTAGGTACCGGTTTCCAGCAGGCGCAGCAGCTTGACCTGGAGCGAGAGCGGCAGTTCGCCGATCTCGTCGAGGAACAGCGTGCCGCCCGAGGCGGCCTCGACGAGGCCCTGCTTGCGGTGCGTGGCACCGGTGAAGGCGCCCTTTTCGTAGCCGAACAGTTCGGACTCGAACAGCGTTTCCGTGAGGCCGGAGCAGTCGACCGCAACGAAGGGGCCCTCGGCGCGCGGGCTGCCTTCGTGGATCACGCGGGCGACGAGCTCCTTGCCCGTGCCCGTTTCGCCGAGCAGCATGACCGCCGCCTCGGAGGGCGCGACCCGCGTGACCAGCCCGAGCATGCGCGTGAAGGCCGGCGAGCGGCCGACCAGCCCTTGGGCCGCGGGCCGGCCGCTGGCGTGGCGGACGACGCGCATCGTCTCGACGAAGTAGCGGATGCGTCCGGTTTCGTCGCGCACCGGGGTCGTTTCCACATCGACGTGTTCCTCGCCGCGCGGCGTCTGGTGCAGATGCAGGACGCGGCGGCTCTGGCCGGTGCTCCGGCTGCCCTGCAGGGGACAGGACTCCCCGGCCTGGTCGCAGGGCACGTTGAAGTGGTGCGAAACCTCGTAGCAGCGGCGGCCGATGACCGGTCGGCCACCGCCGAACTCGCGCGTATAGGCGGCATTGGCGGCGACGATGCGGTAATGCTCGTCCATGACGATGCGCGGCTCGGCGAGACCGTCGAGAAAGGAAATCAGCTCGTTGAGATTGCGGGCGGATTGGACCATCGTGACTCCGGGCGGCCCTCGCTGATGCCATTTTCGGCACAAGATTGGCGGGAGATGCGCCGCCATTATTGGCACGATTGCGGCGCATGGCAAGCGATGCCGAACCGGATGCCTTGATTTTCAATGGCTTCGGACAAGGCGCGGCCGGGTACGAATCTTGGAGGCATTTCTGCAAAACACCACACCCCCGACCCCGACCCGAGCCTCTCAACACAAATGTTTCTGATGATGCGTGGATTACGGCAGCGGCCGGCGTATCGCCGCTTCGTCGCCGGCGGCCGATGATGGCGGAGCGGATTTCGCAGGTGGCGCATTTCCGCCAGTTCCGTGACCCCGCGACCGACACCTTCACCTATCTGATCGGCTGCGGCCATAGTGGTTCGGCGGCGCTCGTCGATCCGGTGATCGACCAGGTGCCGCTCTATCTCGGTGTGCTGAAGGAGCTCGGTCTCACGCTCGCGTGGGTCCTGGAGACCCATCTGCATGCGGACCACGTCTCGGCGGCCGACACCCTGCGCGAATGGACCGGCGCCCGGATCGCCGCCGGGCAGGCGGCGGGCATCGAGGCCGCCGACCGGCTGCTCGGTGATGGCGAGGTGCTGATCCTCGGCGACGAGGAAATCGGGGCCATGACCACGCCCGGCCACACGCCGGGCTGCCTGACCTATCGGTGGAAGGATCGCCTCTTCACCGGCGACAGCCTCTGGATCGGCGGCTGCGGTGGCATCGACGAGCCGGGCGGCAACGGCGTCGCGCTCTACGACAGCATCACCCGGCGCCTGTTCGCCCTGCCGGACGAAACCCTGGTCTATCCGGGACACGGGGGCAGCGACCGCTGGGTCAGCTGTATCGGCGAGGAGCGCGAGAACAACCCCCTCTTCCACGGTGTCAGCCGCGACCGCTTCGTCGCGATGATCTGCGGCGAGCACCGCCCGTCGGGCCGGATCCTGCCCGTCGCCCTCGAGGCCAACCGCTTCGCCGGCCGGCTTCGGCACGCCGACGCCCATCCCATCGATCCATTGCGGTCCCCCCTCTCGCTCGGCGCCTGACCGTAGCGCCGGACTCCCGTCCGGGGCCGTGTGCGTCGGCACGGATGGGCGTGGATCGTCGTGGCTTGTCAAGCGACACGAAGATTTAACCCCCTGACGACATCTGAAATTGACCCCCTGGGTTAATCAACCCAGATTGTCCATTAGCCATTTTTCGTGAATTTGAGGCAAGCTGTGAGCCTTCGCCTCGGCGCTGGGGCGAGGTCGGTTCTAATGGATACCATTAGACAAACGTGTTGTGGATCAGATGGATAGGTAACGGTCATGGC